>CAIXBT010000100.1 GCA_903917755.1 uncultured Bacteroidota bacterium | reverse complement strand
TTTAATAACAAAATTAAAGTTCTGAAACGAAAAGCATACGGCTACCGAGATGATGAATACTTTGCGCTCAAAATACTTTCTTTACATCAATCCAGGTACGCATTATTGCGATGAACCAATTTCTGTTTAACTTCAAATAACAGATCTCCTTTTATGCTACTAAATAATACATAGCAGATAGGGGTATTTCGGAAAGGAGATTTCTTTAGTTTACATTTGAATCCACAACAGGAATTATCAATAGTCTATCTCAAATATTGCTTTGGCCGCTGGCCCGTATCTATCAGGCCGTGACCGATCTGAGGAATTATCTTTTTGATAAGAAAATGATCCGCTCGGCCAGTTTTGAGATACCTATCATCTCTGTGGGCAATCTGTCTGTGGGTGGCACCGGCAAGACCCCTCACATAGAATACATCCTGCATCTGCTGAAATATGTCTATCAGATAGGTACCCTGAGCAGGGGCTATGGCAGAAGGTCTTATGGATTCATACTGGCAGACCAGACGGCTACAGCCGCCAGCATAGGCGATGAACCGATGCTATTCAAACTCAAACACCCCGAGGCTGCGGTGGCAGTGGGAGAGGAGCGGTCGATAGCCGTGCCGCGTATGCTGCAGGAGAGACCGGATCTGGATGTGATACTGCTCGATGATGCCTATCAGCACAGGGCCCTGCAGCCGGGGCTTTCTATCCTGCTCACCGAGTATGACAATCTCTTCACCAGAGATGAGGTGCTGCCTGCAGGCTGGCTCAGAGAGTCTAAGAAGCACTATCACCGGGCAGACATGATCGTCATTACCAAATGCCCCTCAGCGCTGTCTGGTATTGAAAAATTAAAGATCAAGGGCGAGATCAACCCCTATCCTTATCAGCATGTTTTTTTCTCCACGATGGACTATGGAGATATGTATCCTTTGGTCAGCAATACTGATCAGCCCGTAGCAGCTATGAGCGATGAAATACTGAAAGGCAAGGATGTGGTGCTGGTGAGCGGGATAGCAAATAGTGCTAAACTTGTTAAATATTTAGAACAAAAGGCAAATAAAGTTTACGAGAGCAGATATAAAGACCATCATTACTTCGATGAGTATGATCTGGAGAATATACGCGAGACATACAGGCATATACCCGGCGAAAACAAGCTCATTGTGACCACAGAAAAAGATGCAGTGAGACTATGGCCGCACAGGTCTTGGTTTTTGGCAAATAATATCCCAATATTTGTGCAGCCGATCCGTATCAGGTTTTTAGACAATGATGGCGAGCTGTTTGATGCAGATATCATTAAGTATATAGAAGTTACAAGAGCAAAATTATTAAGTAAACAGGAATAGAAAAGAAAAAACAGGAATGGAGAATTTAGTAGAGCAGATCAAAAAAAGTGCGGCACATCTCAGGTCAAAAATATCGGCTGAATATGGCTATGGAGTGATACTGGGCAGCGGTTTGGGCAACCTGACATCTCAGATGAAGGTGCATCAGCAGATACCTTATACGGATATTCCGGGGTTTCCGGTGTCGACCGTAGAGGGACATAAAGGCAGTCTGATATTCGGCGAAATGGGTGGCAAGAACATCGTGTGCATGAACGGCCGTTTTCATTATTATGAAGGATATTCGATGCATGATGTGACTTTCCCGATCAGGGTCATGAAGTTCCTCGGCGTTCATACCATCATGATCTCAAACGCCTCGGGCGGCATGAATGCGGCTTTCGAAGTAGGCGATCTGATGATCATCACAGACCATATCTATCTGCAGCCAGAGCATCCGCTGCGCGGCAAGAACTATGATGAACTCGGACCGCGTTTCCCAAATATGAATCAGCCTTATGATCCGGAGATGGTCAAGCGCGGCCTTGCGATAGCCAGTGCCAATCATATCACTTGCCATACGGGTGTGTATGTGGGTGTGCAGGGGCCGACCTTTGAGACACCTGCCGAATACAGGTGCTTTCACCTGATGGGTGGTGATGCGGTAGGTATGAGCACTACTCCCGAAGTGGTAGTGGCCAGGCATATGGATATCAAAGTATTTGCCATATCGGTGATCACTGATGTCGGCTATCCTTTTGAGAAGGCGGATAATGTATCTCACGCTTTCGTATTGGAAAAGGCCGCAGAAGCTGAACCAAAGATGACCAAAATAATAGTTGAGTTACTTCATCAGATATAATGTCTGCTATGCGACACAATATTTCATCAAATACCATTTGGGAAGACAGGATCGGCTATTCGCGTGCCGTGCGAGTGGGAAATGTGATAGAAGTGTCAGGCACTACGGCAGTAGATGGTGATACGATCATCGGGCAGGGCAATATTTATGCGCAAACGAAGTTTATCTTCGGCAAGATCGGGAAGGCGCTGACCGATGCAGGTGCAGGTATGAAGGATGTGGTCCGCACCAGAATGTTTGTGACAGATATATCTCAGTCTGATGAGGTGGGAAGGGCACATGCTGAATATTTCCACGAAATAAAACCTGCGGCATCGATGATCGAGGTCAAGGGGTTCATACATCCGGATCTGCTGATAGAGATAGAAGTGACGGCGATAATTGATATTGAAAATTGAAAGTGGACAAAGACATATCGACCATTCTGAAGAAAGGGATCATTACCTTTTTTTGTTGTGCTCTATTGAGCATATGGGCGGGTGCCGCTCATGCTTCTGTCATAGATTCGCTGCACAGTGCAAAAAAAGAGATCAGTCATCCGCAATCTGCAGTAAAAGATACTGCGACACATGCAAAAGCTCGCAAGAAGTCATCCCTCAATGATACTTGGTATTTCGGTGGTGAATCCAACAAAAGGTTTCTCATAGATACTTCTATCTCGCAGTTACATCGCTATGATGTAGTGCATAGAGACGGTGCTGAATATTTCAATCTGGGCAATACGGGGTCAGAGGCCTACTCTACTATCTTCAATCCATCACCCGCTGTGGGTTTCAATATGGGATACAGGCAGTTTGATGTATACAGATACCTGAAAGATTCGATCCGGTACTATCAGGTCATCAGGCCCTATGCGGAGATATTCTATTCGATGAGTATCAATAAAGAGCAGGTATTTCAGGGACGGTTTGCCAATTCTCACAAATCAGGTCTATACTATGGAGTGGATTTTCGTCGTATCAACGCGCCGGGGACATACACTAACCAAAAAGCACTTGACAATGGATTCTCACTCTATGGTATTTATAATACTAAAGACAAGAGCTTCAATATTGAGTCTGATCTGATATATAATTCATTTGTAGTGCAGCAAAACGGAGGACTGAGTACGGATATATTCTTCAAAGATTCCTCACTGCTCACCAAGACGCTTGCCCCTACTCAACTGGCCAATGCAATACTGAACTATAATGAGATCGACTGGTTTCTCAAGGCGAGATATAATATCGGCAAAAAATATAATCAGCGCATCAATGACACTACCGTGCGAAGGGTCATCCTGCCTACCTTCGGCGCATCCTATCAGATAGATGTGGAGCGAAATAAATACAGCTATTTTGATATCAATACCGACACTGCATACTACTCCAAATATCTGAATACGGGAGACACACTCAGAAATAACAGCCAGTTCATAAAGATCGGCAATCGTATAGGCCTGGACTATAATGCCAAAAAGCTGCTTACCGATTCGACCTATAGGGAACTTAATTTTCTGATGGGAGCAGCTGCCAGTTTCGATTATTATATGGTCAGAGAGTTTCAGCAAAAAAGCAATTTCAGCAATCTGTATATATCGGGTTATCTCAAGAGCAATCCGGCGCTGAATCCCCGTCTGATCTATAAGGCCACTGTGGCCTATTATCTGGCGGGATATAATCAGAACGATCTCTCTGCAGATGGGCAACTAGGTGTGGACCTGCGACAGTTCGGTCGTGTCACCGCCAGTGCCAGCTATCAGCTGAAGCAGGCAGATTGGACTTTTCACAACATGAGAGTAGATAGCTCTACAGGCATAGCTACGACAAATAGTAATGGTACGATTTCCTATGTCACGCATGATAACCTTGCTTATTCATATGTATACAACTTGCCTAAAATGTCAACCTTCAAACTGGGTGGGGAGTACTTTCTGGAGAAATACGGCATCAAGGTATCGGCCTATAACTATGTGCTGAAGAACTACTTTTATTTCTCAGCGCCGAATGTGCCTACCTATGAGTCCAAGACCATCAATATGCTTGTGCTGTCTTTTGCAAACAGGTTCGGATATAAAGGGATACATTTTGACAATGATGTCTGGTTTCAGAAGTCGGCGGGAAGTGATGTGATCCGTTTGCCGCTGGTGTCACTCAAGAGCAGCCTGTATTATGAGATGCATGTATTCAAAAACGCATTATGGTTCGCTATCGGAGCAGATGTGAGGTATTATACCCCATTTATGGCTAATGGTTATAACCCGCTCACGGGGCAGTTTTATGAGCAGAACAGTCAGCAGATGAAGTTCTATCCGATACTGGATGTATTTCTGAATGTCAAGATCAAGACGGTGCGGATATTTCTGGCAGGGACCAATCTATCCAGCTATTTCAGTTCGCAGCATGGCTATTATACAGCCATGTACTATCCTGCTCCGGATATCAGCTTCAGATTTGGCGCTGCATGGCGTTTCTTTGAATGATGAAGGAAATAATTTCCAATAAAATTCATATCTTTATAAATGTTAAACGGATCAGGAATGAGCCTTGACTATTTGAAAATCTGTAATGATAAATATACCTTTACAGGATAAAATTTGATCGAGTTATGAAAAAATATTTTCTATTTGTTTGTGCAGCAATGGTCTTGTCTGTGACTTCTTTTGCTCAGGATAAGAATGACCCCAAAGCAGTCAATCCAAACGCTCCAAAGATTAAATTCGTTGAGGAAACTTATGATTTCGGCACTGTGGTAGAAGGTCCGCAGATCACTCATGATTTTAAACTCAAAAATGAGGGCAAGGAGCCGCTGATACTGTCTAATGTGCATGCATCATGCGGATGTACCGTACCTACCTGGCCTAAGGAGCCTATCCTGCCCGGCAAGGAGTCAGTGGTATCTGCTACATACAACACATCAGGCCGTCCGGGTCATTTCGCAAAGAGTATCACTATAGAATCCAATGCTGCCGGTGGCAATAAAGTCATCTCTATCACCGGCGATGTGATCAAACCGGAGGAAGACAAAAGTATTCCTGTGGCAAAACCTTCCATGCTGAAGACCAATAACTAATTATTGGCACAGGTCTTTTCAAACTCAGGGCTCGGTTGTCGCATTTTTAGTTTTAGAAAAAACATTGCACTTTCGTAGCTGTTAATATCAACCATGCCAGCTATTTCAAAAAAGGGTATCAGTATGCCCGCATCGCCGATCAGAAAGTTAGTACCTTATGCCGATGCAGCAAAAAAGAGAGGTACCAAAGTCTATCATTTGAATATCGGACAGCCCGATCTGGAGACGCCGAAGGCGTTTTGGGATAAGTTGGCCCACATGGATATGAAGGTCCTGTCATACTGCCCCAGCGATGGGTTTGCTAGTTACAGGGAGAAGTTTTCCCAATATTATAATAACATAGGTATCAAAGTCGCGCCTTCAGATTTTATCATTACAAACGGAGGTTCGGAGGCACTGCTGTTTGCTATGATGAGTTGCATAGATGAAGGCGAGGAAGTGATCATACCGGAACCCATGTATGCTAATTATATCGGCTTTGCGGCCAGTGGCAATATCAAGGTCAGACCCATACCATGCAAGATAGAGAATGGTTTTGCGCTGCCTCCGATATCAGAATTTGAGAAGCTCATAGACACACATACTAAGGCTATATTGATCTGCAATCCCAATAATCCCACAGGATATTTATACAGCAGGGAAGAACTGGAGACGCTGAGACTGCTGGTGTTGAAGTATGACCTTTATCTTTTTGTCGATGAGGTGTACAGGGAGTTTATTTATGGCGACAAGCAGCATTTCTCTGCATTGAATCTCGAAAGTGTGGATCAGAATGTAGTGGTCATAGATTCCATATCTAAGCGCTTTAGTGCCTGTGGTGCCAGGATAGGGGCTATCGTGACCCGCAATAAGGAAGTGCTCGGGGCAGCTATGAAATTCGCACAGGCCCGTCTTAGCCCCCCATCTCTGGGGCAGATAGCAGGTGAAAGTCTGTTTGATCTGGGTGCAGATTATTACGGTGGTGTGAAGCGTGAATATCAGCATCGCCGCGATCTGATGGTCTCACTGCTCAATGAGATACCCGGAGTGAACTGTCCTATGCCTGGTGGAGCCTTCTATGCTGTGGCGCAGCTGCCGGTAGATGATGCGGATGTATTCTGTCAATGGATGCTCGAGCATTTTTCTCATGGGGGTGCTACTGTGATGATGGCACCTGCATCAGGATTTTATGCCACCGAGGGGAAGGGGAAAAATGAAGTGCGTATAGCATATGTGCTCAATGAAACTGACCTGCGCAAAGCTATCGAATGTCTGAAAGTAGGACTGAAACAATATCAGCTGCTCAATGAGACTTCTAAAATGAAAACGGAATTAGTATAAATAATAGCCAATCCCAATCATATGAACTACTGGCTAATCAAATCGGAACCATCTACCTATTCAATCGATACGCTAAAAGCGGAGAAGCAAACTTTCTGGAGTGGTGTGAGAAATTATGCTGCGCGCAATAACATGAAGGCTATGAAGAAAGGTGATATCTGCCTGTTTTACCACTCGGTGGTAGATCCGGGAGTGGTAGGCATAGCAAAAGTGGTAGGGGAAGCATATCAGGACCCCACGACAGATGATATTGCATGGGTAGTGGTAGATGTAGCCTTCGTCAAAAAATTCAAGACATCGATCACACTCCCTCAGATCAAGCAGGATAAGGCTTTGGCTAATATGGACCTGCTTCGTCTCAGTCGGCTGTCGGTGCAGTCTGTGCGTAAGGAAGAATACGAACATATATTAGGTCTGGCAGGAGCATAAAACCATACTCATGTCTTCAAAGGATTTTTTCAAAACATTTCGCGAGTCACTCCACCAGATAGTCTCGGGAGATGAGAAGACTGAACCATCGGAAGGGGAGAAGCAGCACAAACAGTTTGCACAAAATGAAATTGAATCGGCTGTCATAGTGCTTGCTACTGAAATAATGAGGCTTGACGGGAATTACTCTTCCGAAACCAAAAAGATACTCACCGTTTTCCTTGAGAAAAACTTCGGTAAGGTCGCGGCGGCAAAGCGCAACAAGATGATCACTGACCACTTGTTCGTGGGTCCACAACCATTTACGAAGATGGCATGTGAGCAATTGAAAACATTGGCTACACACAGCTCTAAATTTGAGGTCATGAGGTTGCTATATGAAATTGCTGGGCTGGATGATTTTGTAAATACCAAAGAGAGCAATGTCATTCAAAAGATAGCACGGTATCTTGAAATATCTGTCGATGAACTAAGATCGCTCAAGGAAAAATATGGCCGGATCAATGATCCTTATGCCATACTCGAGACAGAGGTGACCACTTCTGTCGTGGAGGTCAAAGCTGCTTATCGCAAAGTAGTTTTGAAATATCATCCTGACAAAAGAAAAGATAAAGTCACAGCAGAGGAAGCTAACAGAAAATTCCGAGAGGTGAAAAAGGCTTATGAAATGATCATGAAAAAAATAGGTGGTAAATACTAGTTCTTTGATTTATGATACTTAGGGACATTTAACAAAAGTGAACTAAGTACAGGCAATAAGAAAATAGAAACGGTGATAATGGAGAAATAGAAATCGGTTCTTGGCCCATCTATGTGCTGCTGAATAGTACCACCGATGTAAGGTGCAAAAAACGACAAACATAGTTTAACCCCTAGTAGACCTATGACGATCAGAGCTATGGTCTCCAGAAATGGGAAATGCTCCATGAGCAGGACGAAGTAACCGGCCACGATACGCATCATAATAATGCCGATGAAAACTCCGATACAGACCAGCACCAGATTATTTGTGAAAGCTACTGCAGCAAAAACATTGTCAATGGAGAAAGAAAGGTCCATAAACTCAACCATGAGCACCGTACTGATAAATGGTGACAAAGAATTGAACTTTTTCTTGGAGATGGTTTTAGGTTTTTCTTCCAGATGCTTGATCTTACTATAGAAGAATTCTATAAAAAGGAAAAGAAGATAGCCGCCACCTAGCAGTTTCAACCAGCTGATCTTGATGAGTGTACTGGCGAATATCAGACAGGTACCTCTGAAAAGATAAGCCAGTAATATGCCAATGCGAAGTGCCGCGTTTCTTTGTCGAGAGGGCAGATCCATAACCAGCCGGGCCAGCACGGCTGCATTATCTACAGAGAGCAAACTTTCTATCACTATCAGATTGAGAATGATAAATCCGGCTACCTTGAGATCAGGACCTAAATAATGATGTAGAAAAGCAAGTATTGGCTCCACATGGCGAAAATACATTTTTTATGCCGACGGGATAATGATATGGATTGGCAGGATTAAAAAAATGACATTATTATTGTATGTAACAAGAAAAACAAAGCAATGATCTGGAAGATAAGGCCAACAGTGGAGGCAATAAATATAATGGGAAAGGAGAGTATGGAGCATTTTCTGGCAATAGAAATAACAGAAGTGGGAGACGATTTTATTACTGCCAGAATGCCTGTGAATGCCAAAACCAGACAACCCTATGGTATACTGCATGGAGGGGCATCATGTGTATTGGCTGAGACATTAGGGAGTATAGGAGGAGCATTCTGTGTAGACATGCAGACACAGATAGTGGTGGGCCTGGAGATCAATGCCAATCATCTTCGCCCGGCCAAAGATGGTTATGTTTTTGGCACAGCACGTCCCATCCACATAGGGCGCACCACACATGTCTGGGACATCAAGATCAACAATGAGAAAGGTGATCTGGTCTGTATCAGTCGGTTGACTTTGGCCGTAAGAAATATTTGACGATCGATAATATATGGCAACTCATAATGAACTGGGAAAACAAGGAGAGGATCTGGCCGCAGATTTTCTGATCAATAAGGGTCATCGGATCATAGCCAGAAATTATCGCCATGAAAGGGCTGAAGTTGATATTATTTCATCCTGCTCGGGAATGGTTATATTCACTGAAGTCAAGACCCGCAGTACCGATCATTATGGCTATCCTGAAGTGTCGGTGACAGCTAAAAAGAAAGAAATGCTCCGCAATGCTATGGATCATTATCTTTTTGAAAATAATATTAAGGAGGAGGCTCGATTTGACATCATATCGATAGTAATGAAAGGGAATAGCGTCGAGATACATCACATAGAAGATGCTTTCTATCATTGATCAAACAACCTGAAAATAAGGCTTTTTAGAACGGATAGCCTACAGCCAGTTGAAATACCCCCGGCCCCAGATTGGTCTCATGGATGTACCATTTGTCATTGCCGGCGATAGATGGATTTCTGATCGGAATACCATAATCCAGACGCACTACGAAGTAGTTGAAATCCAATCTGACACCTGCACCGACATCTATGGCAAATTCTTTCCAGAACCTGTTGAATGCAAATTCTCCAAGAGGTGTAGCCGGATCTTTTTTGATGAGCCAGACATTGCCCATATCTGTGAAAAGAGCACCCTTGAACCATTTGAAAATATCATAGCGTAATTCAAGATTGGCCTCCATCTTCATATCGCCGGTCTGATTAAAGAAACCGATGGTGGCATTCTCATTATACACAGGATTTAAATAACCTCCGGGGCCGATCTCACGGATCTGAAAACCACGGAGACTCGTCGGGCCACCTACTGAAAACTGCTTCGTGAAGGGTACAGCGGTAGAGTTGCCATATGGGACGGCGATCCCCAAGAAACTTCTCCCTGCAAACATACTGTGGTTACCCAGTTTGTAATAACCTCTTAGATCGAATTCCCCTCGGGCATATTCCGAGAATTCTTTTTTCAATATTTCATAAGGTAATGTAGTGCTTTTGCCGATGTTAGCCAGAGAAAACCCAGCCATTAGTATATTGCCGGCAGTCTCCAGACTTGTTCGAAAAAACATATACTTTCTATCGTTTTTGGTTCGCTGGTTAGTGTAAGTGAATGTATAACTCGGGCCAAAAATGATCTGAGGTTGATAGCTGCTTTTCAGGGTCGGATTTTCATTCAGACGATCTATGAAATACTGTCCTTCCTGAGGCAATAAAAAAAGAGTAAAGTTGATCGGGTTCAAAATATGTCTTATGAAAGCGTTTTGATTCCATTCATATCCGAAAGAAGCATTAAAGCCATGTAGCTTATAGAAAAACTGTCGGTTTAAAAGCGAATCGAAATCATAACGGTTCTCATAATTGTATTTGATACTTAGGTGGGTTTTGGGAGACTTATCTTTTAAGTATAGTTGTATCTTCTTACTAAACGGGAAGAGGAATTTATTGAAATAATACGAGATAGAAGGTGTATAATCTTCTGTCAAAATCCGAATAGGTTGGTTTTTTGCAAATTGAAACTGTACACTAGGCGTGAAATCAATAGCAAGAAGGTCTGAGCGGTGAGTTAAGTTTTTGTCTTTGTATGAAATAAGTCCAGACACTCCAAAATAACCTTCCTGACTTACGTTGGCTTGTGCCTCAATGTTGAATGACTGTTTTTTGCCAAGAGTGAGATTGATGATACAGTTCAGATAGTTGTCTTTACCGGGCACTCGTACATAGTCAACAGTTACAAATTTGAAAGCGATCAAATTTGAAAGGGTTCTGACTGTTTTAGTGTAATTCTCCTTAGAATATAATTGATCTTGTTTCACAAAAACGGCATCCAATATGACCGATGGCTTTACGGTCTTTTTATGGCTCATGAAATAGTACTCATTAATATGTGTAGTGTCACGTTTGACTGGGCCGTCAGATAGCTCTGCCCCGAAGTCGCTGGTGATATATATTTCGTTGAGTCTGTATTGCTGATGCGGGATCGAGTCAGTCAGCTGATTGATGCGTATATTGATATTGACAGTCTGGCTCTTTTTGCTGGTATCAAGATCGAATGTGACATAGTCTTTAGTGAAAAAAAAGAAGCCATTGTTTTTAAGATCTGTTTCCATGCGATCTCGTTCTGCCTTGAGAGCTGTCACATCGAGTTTGTCGCCTTTGTGCAATTTTGATTGGCTGATATGCTGACGGGTGATAGAATCTGTCAGAAAAGGTGCAGATGGGAATGTGATATCACCCAGTTTCCATAGAGCACCTTTTTTGATTGTATATGTGATGGTAGTTTTCTTTCTTTTGGTTTTGATAGTATGACTCACCTGAGCATACAGATAGCCTATATTCTGAAAGTAGGACATCATCAGGTTATCACTTTTGTCTGCCAGATCAGAGTCATAGATCACAGGTGCTTCACCCACCTTGTTTTTGATCCACCATTTTATTTTAGTTTCTTTTTTGTGATTAGCAGCAGTAAAGAGCCAGAGCTTGAAAGGCAAAAAACCGAAAACTTTCTTATTGGGTTGCTGGGCTGCGACGTGCTTCAGATCCTCAGAAGCTTTTTGTTTTTGCTGAATATCTTGTTCGTTTACTACTTTGATCTTGATACGGGTGAGTAGTGATTGATCTTCGGTGAAATTCTTAGTTACCTTGCAGCCGCTCACAGAGACCAGAAATAATGTCCCAAGAGCTATTATGATGAGTTGATATGGTTTTACTGACAGCAAGGAATATATTGAATCAATTAATTACGGTATTTTGGCGCTGCGATGGCTTCAATATCTAAAACACAAATAAAATTCATCCAGTCGCTTCACCAAAAAAAGTTTCGCCAAATGTACGGTAAATTTTTGGTGGAGGGTGACAAGGCGGTACGTGAACTCCTTCACAGTCCTTTCAAAATTGATGCCATTTATGGAC
>CAIXBT010000099.1 GCA_903917755.1 uncultured Bacteroidota bacterium | reverse complement strand
TTTATACCAAATCCATGGTATAATAAACTTTGCATTCCCATATCTCTAAATTAAAATATTTCTATTTTCCAGGTATGCATTATTACGATGAACCCTGTTTTTTGAATTTTTTATTCCTGAGATGATACGATAGTAATAATTTGATTCTGATGAAAGTCAGTTTAATTCATTCATCATTTACCGGCAAATGATTTCACTACCGGTTATTAATCTTTATATTTGATTACATTTTTTTAAATCAAATCATTCTGTGGGTATTCGCTCTTTTTTCCGGCAGTTTCTGGAAGACAAACCTACCATCAATCCTCATCTGGAGATCAGGCGAGAAGCCTTCTTTCAGGATGCTGAGAAGCATGCACACTACTTAAAGAACGGCTGGTGCGTCATAGAAAATGTGGTTACACCCGAAGAGATCGCATCATTCATGAACACATTTGAAGAGATCTCGCATCTGGAAGGTTTCGAACTGGACAAGAACCTACTCAACAGTGGCCGCTTATTTAATCCCGAAATACGCAGGAAAACGCTCGACGTCATCAACCTCAATACAAAAACCATACTCCCGCGGATGTTTCAGATGGACAAAGTGGATCCGCACACAGGGGGTGCCTACCAGGTCAAACCCCCGCATATCAATAGTGACCTTTTGATCCATCAGGATAGTACGGTGATAGATGAAGAAAAGGATTATTGCCTTTTTGTATGGATACCGTTTTGCGATGTCACGCTGGAGAACGGGCCTATTTCTTTTTTGTCAGGCAGCCACTTATGGGGCAATATACAACGTAGTCTGGGCGTGCCGTGGCAGTTTCGTGATCATATCAAAACATTGTATAAGTATGTAAACCCGGTAACATTAAAAGCCGGAGATGTTCTCGTCTTCGACCCTGCAGTCATACACTCCAGTGCGCCAAATCTGTCCAAAGAAATTCGTCATGCTATTACTATTACAGTGTTGCGGAAAGAATATAAGCTCATATATTATTTCAGAAATAAAGATATCGCGGACGATCTAATTGAAAAATATGAGGTGGATGAAACGTTTTATTACAATTATGACTTTATCTCTAAGCCCGATGAGTCCCTATGGAAAAAGACCATAGTGAAATATGAACCTTTTACATTGAATACAAATCAATTAGAAAAACTCATCAAAAAAAACCTCCCTCAGGAGAATCAGTAAATAACTGAATCATACAAAAGAAGATCAATTACCTGCTTGCTTAAGCATTTGCTGTATCTCGGCATTATTTGGTACCATGTCATTTGCTTTGAGCAAATATACCCGTGCACTATCTGCTTGATTTTTGGCTAGATAGGTACGCGCCAGATTGATTAGAGGGCCGATAGCATGTATCTTTTGTATGGCCTGCTTGTTTACGGCTATTGATTTATCAAACTCATTCATTCTGAAATATGTATAGCTCAGCTGCTGGTATCCCACATAGTCCAGTGGTATAATCCTTATGACTTGTTCGTAACAAGGAACCGCCTCACTAAATCTCGTCTGAGCGATGAGCAAATTGCCCATGGTCAAATATGCATCTCCAAAAGTGCTGTCCAATGTCACCGAATATTTAAAAGCAGCTATTGCGCTATCCGGCATATTCAACGCGACATATACCCTGCCAATATCATAGGCCACGTTGAAGAATGAGGGGTAAATTTCCTGTGATTTTTTAAAGTGATATAGCGCTTCCTTTTCTAATTCCGCTTTCTGGATGGGGTCCGTCTCGGCCACCGAATGTTGCATGATATGTAAACCCAGAAGATTATGCGCCTGAGCAGACTGATTGACATAACTGATATCATGCCGGAAAAGTGTAAGGTCGTCTTTCCAATTTAGATTTCTCGAAAAAGCGATAACAGAGTAAAAAAGCAAAATACCCATGAACGTATACTTTACACTGGCTTTTAAGGCTATTTCAGTTGCTTTCTGATCATCTTTGATCTTAAATACTTTCTGCAATATTCCCACTAAAACAATTGCCCATCCAAGCGAGGGAATGAGCAAAAAGCGATCGGCAAGCATACCGGCAATGGGTTGGATAAAATTTGAAAAAACGGCTACTGAGACTAGATATACCAATATTCCAAATGCGATTGGCGGGGCTTTCCGAATAAAGATCAGAGCAATTATGAATAGAAGCAGATAAATGATCAAAGTAATAAGCGGAACAACTTCAGTGATCTTCTGAGGGTAAATAAATTTATACCCGTAATAATAGGCCATTGGATAGGGCAGAATAACTTTGCGAAGGTAATGCGACAATATTTCCAACGATGTACCAGCCCGTATAGAAAATGAAGAGTTGGCTGTGACCGTCTCTTCCATAAAACTAAGTGGGCGATATTGTATCGTAGAGACGATTGCGGGTTTGACTTGGTTCATTACTTCAGATGTTCTAGTAATCAAAGGGTGCAGTTCAATTCGTTTATCCCCATGAACTTGATAGAAATGAAACACTACAATCCCGGAGATTGCAATAACCATCGCCAACTCTCTTTTAAATTTGTCGTAACGAATAGTAAGTACTATAAGTACCTGAGTAATTAGATCAAATCCATCTGGAATACTCTCGTTCGAAATATATACCCTGTGGATGTTCATTATAGTTAGCACCAAAATTGAAAATATGCGCACATACTTGTAGGCATAAAATATGATAAGCAGATAAAAGACCCCAAGCCAAACCCCACTTATGGTGAAAACAATATAATTCACTATAGCTAGGCAGATCAGCGAGGGTATGCAAAGACCTGCTTTTCCATAAAATGCTTGGTAAGCGAAATACAGACATAAGGTATGATAATACCAGCTCTCAAATACTGTTCCATTAAACTCAATTTTTGTTAAGCTTATCCCTACAACTATGCAAACACCGATCATAACTGTGGCCCACCATGAAACCCTTTTTTCTCCCAATTGTGCCAATATGAATAACAGTACCAGCGGAATAATAGCCTGAAACGAATAGCCCCGACATAAGACAAAAACATATGTGGCTGCCAAGCTCACGGATATCAAAAAAGGAAATAAAGCCCAATTATCCTTATCCGGAATTATTTTTTGTAAGACAAGGTCAATGACCTTAGGAGATGTATCGGTCTCGGTATTGCCCTGTTTATTGTTCAAAAACAATTTCAAATAAATATTGCTTAAAGCAGATTTAAATGAGAAAAAAGCAGATTTATAGTTAACGATGAGATATAGGATCAATACTGCTACGATCATTACTAACGATATCATTAGGCTTTTTAAACTATCCTCCTGAATATTCAATAAAATAAACGACGGGATCAACAATGCAATATGAATACCTATAACCCACAATATACTGGCCTCGCTAAAAAGAATCAAAGCCATTGGTATGATAAATACAAACGAAATCACGGTGATTTTGCTCAACAATGCCAGCGTGAAAAATAAAGTCATAATAGGCAATAGCAGCCATTTCCTTTTCGTTTTAATTACCCTAAAGGCAAACAATAAAGAAAGAAAGCTGAATAAAAGTCCAAGAATTTCATCTCTGTTTTTGATACTACACACAACTTCAGTATGTGCAGGATGCGCCGCGAAAAGCAATGCTATCCCAAATGGGAGAAGCGGTGAATAGGTTTTAAACAAAAGGCTCAACACTTTGTATAGAATCAGGCAAGCAAGGGCATATAATAGTATATTGAAAAAATGATTTAAATGAGCATTGTCACCAAAAAGCTGATGTTCTATTGCAAAGGAAACAAGAACAACCGGGCGATATTCATATGCATAGCCAGATTGATCCTGGTAATAAGGAGATGTAAATATATCAGGTATGGCAGATATGCCTTTTGATGTGAGGCGATGACCAATAGTAACTAATTCGTCATCTAAATTGTAGTTGTTGAAAATTGAATTAGCAAATAGAAAAACAGGGAACAGAAACACGACCCAATCATACGGAAATCGCTTAGTTCGGACCTGAAGGTTGGATTTTACTTTTGATGAAGAAGGAGTTGGTTTTTTGCCATGTGCCATAAATAAATTATTACATATAGCTTTATTACACCTTCGCCCCTAGACTACTTAGTTTGAGAATAACAAACTTGAACTTACTTCTATCTTTGAAACGTTTGGATTTTGCCATGTGCTAAAGATAAAAAGAGTTTCTTTACCCGCAAAGTTCATTGCTGATCTCCAACAAATGGAACACAAGGATCCAAATCAACCAAAACCCAGTTACTGCTGAATTGGATAGACCTCAAAACATAGAAAGCCGGCCTCATATATGTAAATCGACAATTATTGAGCGCCGTTAACATAGGGTGTAAGGGGCATCATAAAATAAACACTATAGAGAATATTTACGCATATTTGCTTACTTTTTGTCAAAGAACAATTATTGCGTAAAGAAATGTTCAAATTACTAGCCACATATTTTCTTGCAGTTTTCATCTTTACTTGTATTGTTTCTGCAGGAGCTCAGGATTTTGAATACTTATCTCCGGTTGTTGCTAAAAATGGGAATAAACCTGATCATGGTTATTTGCTATTAAACACTCAAGATTCTCATCGCGATCTGGATAATAACAATGCAAAGGCTTATTGCCATTCTATTCAGATAATTGATGCTGGCCTACCTTGGCCTCCAGTTTGGTACATAGCTACACCTCCATATTCAAATGAAATGTTTACGAAGGATTCTCTTTCTCACAGAAGAGCATTCAATTGGCTGCTTGATGCAAAGATCGAGCATGGGTACCTGTCGTTTTATAAGTCACAGGCAATCCTTAATGATCATGATTCTGTAATATCTAAACTGGTAGCTGGCTATATTTTGCTCAATAAGCGGATGGAACCCATAGATACAATTTCGTGTAACATAAATGGAATGTACATTTACTGGCATGATTTCAGAATTAATAGCAATGGAGAGCGATTAGTGGATTATCAAATGAGAGAATTCCTTGATTTACGGTCTCTCACCGGCGATCGAACAGACAATGCCATTTTGTCACAGACTGATCTAATTGAGGTATTAGACTCAACGAATAAGATAATATTTTCATGGAAAGCAACTGATCATCTCGACCCAACTGTTTTTCAGTATACAGAAACACTTCATAAAAAGTCTTTTGTACACAACTCCAGCAACCGTGAAGTCTTGGATTGGTCGCACCTTACTTCTGCTATTTGGGATTATGATGGAAATATCCTTTACAGTATGAGATGGATCGGTATAGGAAAAATATCGAGAAAGGACGGGCATGTGATTTGGCATATTGATTTTAAAGATCTGCCTATTGTTTCGGGATCGGATACTATCCAATGGTATAGTCCGCATGATTTTAATTTTTTACACAACAATGATACTTCAGCTATATACTCAATTTATTCGTGTGGGCTAACGCATGACTTTGCCGATTCAAATAAGAGTAAAAATGGAAGAGGGGTGATATTTGAATTGGATATACGGACCAATAAAATCAAACTCCTTAGATATTTAAATCCGAGTTTTCAATATATAACTCAGGGCCAAGGCGGATGTGACTATCAGGATAGTGGCAACTATCTGATCTCATATGGACAAGGTATTGCTGATGAACAATATGTGAATGATGAAAATTATTGCAATGCGTTTGAATGGCGAAAGAATGACAGTATATTCACCATTTACCAATTGCCAAGATATGTGGGTGCATTTAAAGTTCATGAGCTACACGACTGGCCCCTACCTCTAAGGCCGAGAATAATTTTTGAGAACGATGTTTTGAAAGCATCAGGAGAGATGAAAGAGTGGACCTGGTATAAAATGACCGGTCCTGGAGGAAGGAATCCTATAAAGGTAGGTAAAGGGAAAACGCTTGTTCCAGAAATCGGTTATACTTATTGTGTTGTGGGTAAATATGGGATGGGGTATTGTGTGTCTCTTCCGTATGGAGTTAGAGGTAATAATCATACTTCTTTGTTGTTGTTCCTTCTTTTGGCATCCATTCTGTTAAGTTTAATGGCCTTGAGACTTACACAACCTGAGAAGATATAATAACAGTAGTAATCCTGTAGGATTTGGTGATACCTACTCTTTCAGAAAGGTGTTTTTCCAATGATCTGTTATACCGTGATGTATAATACCAATGCTTCTTACCTCGGTCCGGATTTGTGATTCAAATAGCCTATTGAACAACGGTAATAGTTCTAAGCTCAAATGCGCTCATATCGGTATTTTCTATACACTGTGGTTTCCTGTAGTTACTATCGATCACAAAACTGAGTTTCTGATCATGCACTAAATTCATATATTTTTTTGTCAGGTCAAACCGCCATGGCTCTGCTATATAAAGAGCATGTTCGCTCGAAAGCCAACTAAAAAAAGTGACAGGGTCCAAAGGATCGCAATGGCATACATCGCCTACATATCTGAGATATTGAGGGTCTAGCCAATATGTCCAAACATCAAACATTATGTATTTATTTCTTCTGTATATTTTGTTTTCGAAAGAAAACGTGTGATCAAATAAGTGAAAATTATTAGTAGTGAGAATAATTATTCGGTCGGTATATGAATTGTCCATGGCCTGCATCGCAGCTTCATAGCAGTATGTCGAAGCGGCAACTGCATCACTATCCGTTTTATAATATCTGACGTTTAAGCATGCGCTACCCATAATAAGTATAAAACTGGCCCCAATAATAAATGACATAAGACATCCCTCAATTAGAGTGGGTTTTTGAGTGCCAAAACCAGATGAAACAAAAGCATTGGAAAAATAAAATAATGAAATCAGAAGAGAGATTATTTCGATGTTGAGAAAATGTCTCCCGGCCAATAATGCTCCTGTATAATCGACAGAATACATGATCACAAAGGTCGCAACCTGAAAAAATCCAATTTTCAAAAAAACGACTCTGTAATTTGGCAAAATCAAACAGAATAATAAAAGTACGAAATAGGAGATGGGGAAAAATACATAATACTTATAGAGTGATAGAGTATGAAAAAAACGGTTGGTAGCATGCTTAAAGCTCAGATCAGCGCCGGGCAACAATACGCTTCTGAAATATTCAGGGGTCAAAGTTCTAGTATCAAAGCACAGACCAGCTGCTACAGCCTCATATTTAACTGAATCAATAGCCGTTTTCATACCGGAAATTCCGACAAGTCGCTTATCCATCAGCTTGTATTCTACTTCCGGTTCTATTTTTTTTATAAACAAATCTGAGTCAGACCAATCTAATGAATACATAAAAAACAAGAATACTATAGCAACAGCCGGGAAAAAAACTCTTCGAAAAACATGTACCGGATCGAACCGGTATACAAGATAACCGAGAGAGATCAGTCCAAGCATTCCCACACTGCTTTCCGGACGCACCAGCATGCCAAAAATAAATATCAGTGTATTGATGATCACTCCCCTTTTTCCGAGATTATTCGAGAAAAGTAGATTGATCAATGCGATCCCGCAATACATGAGAGAAGGTCGGGTCGCACAAAGGAAAATAACATTTTCAATAAAGATAAGACAGAATAAAACCTGAACAATCCTGACAAAAAATACAGAAGTGTGATTTTTAAGGATTATGGTCTTAATAGTTCGCAAAAGTAAATACAAGCAGATATATCCCGAAATGAAAATAGCCCCACCTTCCCAATTGTATCTGGGAAAGTGAGTATGCAATATTTTAAAGATAAAGCCTATGCCGAGTGCACCCCAGTAATATTCACAGAGTGGATAATTGCTAAATTGTCCTGCGGCCGAATTCCAGCCAAAAGATGCATAATCATCAGTAACCGAAGTGAAAAAGACAGCGGTCAGGATAATTGCCAAAAGAACAAGAAGCAGCTCAAACCAACGTTGTTTAAAAAAAAACTTCATCATATTCTATTAATCATCACCTTCAATATGCCGGTGATTTATGGGATTAAAATTCTCCCCGAAATTGAGTGTTAGCAGGAAAATTGTTTGTGAATAATAGGTATATATTAACTGCAATTGACCTGTTGTCATAGGAATGCAATCTATTCATTCCTGTTACCATCTGACGTTGAGCGAAATTAAAAAAAATAACAACAAACGATCGGTGTGTCCTGCCTAAAAAAGATTTCTTACCAATTAGTGTATTCGACAGTTTCGATCCGGATAGCATTGATTAGTATGACAAGGAGTTTACTTGATTACCGAATATCGAGAAATTCACTAAATTAGCTGAAGCCTGATTAATTAGTGAATGATGTGTTTATATAGTGACAAAGTAAAGCAGATGGTCAATGAGAAGTGAGAATACAAACCAGCCTGATATAAAAGAATATGCGGCAAGTTCAATCCGCTATAGATTAACTTCCGATTTCATAACTGTGATAATCCGGATAGTAGAAAAATTAATCAATCTTGTCTTGCCACGCCAATTGATTTTTGAAAATGAAAAATTCGTATGGATAAAAGAAATCGAAAAAAAGTACCCGCAAATCTTAGATGAGTTTAATCGGTTTTCAAGCGAAACGGGCAAACTCCCTGACCTTGGCAAAATTTCAGAAGAAGAACTCCGTCTGGTTAAATTAAACCAGTGGAAATTCATACCCCTGTATATTTATGGAAACAAGATCAATTTTATCTGCGATAAATTACCCTTTACTACACAAGCCGTAGAGGGTATACCTGACTTAAGTACGGCTTTTATTTCTTTATTGAGCCCACACGCTAAGATCTCAGAGCATAGAGGCACATTCAGGGGCTACCTTCGCTATCATTTGGGCCTTCAAATACCCGAACCTTATACCTCTTGCGGCCTACAACTTGAAGAAGAACTAATCCAATGGCAAAACGGTAAAAGCATTGTTTTTGACGATACTTACCTTCATTGTGCATGGAATAATTCGAATGAGCTACGAGCTGTTTTGTGGGTAGACTTCATAAGGCCACTCCCTTATCCGTTGAGGAAAGCTTCTATGTTTGTTACAAAATTGATTTCAGCTTCGCCCTATGTACAGAATATCCTGGCAGGCCTCATGAAATATAAATTCGATCCTGAAATGACCGGGATCTTTAAGTGATAAATTGCTTTTTACGAAAGCAATTTCACTCCTGTAATTTTAATACTTTACCAAGCATTTAAACATGGATTCTAAGCCGGAAAAATCACAAGCAAATTGACCAGTAAATTCAAAGTTATAAAGGCACATTTTTCGACAATTGTAGGATTTGCTGTCAGCGGTATATTATTGTATCTTACCTTTCAGCTAAGCGGACTGGAATATAAGAAACTAGTTTTGGACGGCAGGCAATGGTGCTTTTTTGCTGCTTCATGCCTTGCCTTTTGTGTATCAGTATATGTACAGTCATTGCGCGCCAAATTATTTTGGACAGGTACTGAACGCAATAATACTCTGGTTAGCCTTGTAATCGGCAATTTCTATAGCTGCCTTTTACCCAGCAACCTTGGCGATGGTGTCAGAGCCTGGCATTTCAGCAGGAGGAACAATATATCACTATCCCGGTCACTCTCTGCTCTGGTGGCTGAAAAATGGATAGATTCACAGATCTTCATACCGGGCGTCATTATTTTATTTACTGTCAGACCATTCAAAAGCACTTATATAGCATATGCTATCCTTTACACGGCCCTGACCGCATTTATCCTTTCCCTTATTTATGGGCTCATGCGTCGAAATAGACCTGTCGAAAAGTTTCTATGGCAGATCGTATTGATTTTTAAAAAGCCTGCCTGGTTATTGTTCAAACTATACTGGCAGACCACACAGCATCTGAAAAACCTGAAAGAAAGGGGATTGATGGGCTACTATATTGTCCTTTGCGGCTTTATGATCTTGCCTAATATGGCTCAGTTTTTTTTTCTTTTCAAATGTGCCAATATCCCCGATGTCGTAGGAAACTGGTACACTTCTTATTTTTTGATGGGTGCCTTGATGATCCTGATATTTATTCCTTCGGCCCCGAGCAATGCCGGGGTAATGCATTACGGCATTTATTCTGCACTTATATCAGCTTCTGCTCAATGTAATTTTAAACCTGATAGTACATGCTTGCAGAATTTTGCCCTCTATGCGGTGTTACTTCATCTCTCATTTGTTATTCCCGATATCATTATTGGTGCCATATTTTTGATAAAGGAGCGGAAAACTATATTTAGTGAATTAAAGAGGAAACCTTAGTACACACTTTTTTTCTTATAGCCGAGTGTGTCTTCCCGCCATGGAATAAGGGTTTCGAACAGCCAAGGCTTGGTAGCAAGCATGAAACAAATAAACAGCATTTTTGAAGCTTTAAACCCATGCCTGAAAGAGGCAAATTTATATGCTACAGAAATAATTTCCGTCTCATTCTCGACCTGGTGGAACAGTAAGGATGGGAAATATAGTACATCACCGGGATTAAGGATAACCTCAAGATGCTTTGCATGTTTCAGAAGTGGATAATCAGGGTCATTGAGATTGTAAATGTCGGCATCGGTATAAAACCAATTTACCCTTCGAGGCCTGGCACCAAGAAATAAGCGATGATTGGTAGGATAGAAAATCCATTTTTTTGTTCCTTGTACTTGAATATAAGACGTTGTCGAATAATCACAGTGAATAGATGCCATGGTGTTTTTTCCGCCCATAAACAAATAATGGTTCAGGTTCAGGCCGTCCCATGGTTTGAATTTTCCCAACCATTGATAATCAAAATCTTTCCTTAACGCAGGCTGTTCATCGAGTATCCTCCATGCTCGTAAATAATCTTTCGAACCGTTTTTGACACCCTTGATGAAATCCCTTAGTTTTAAAACAATATTGCGTCTCACTATTGGCTTTGGCCTCACTTCATTGTCATCTTTATGTGTCTTGGTTTCATTGAAAACTATCGCCACTTCTTCATCGCCGTAATTTTCAGAGAAATATTCGAATGTCCATTTCTCCTTGCAAGGCCATTCTGAAGCCGCTCCACGTAAAACCACCGGATACAAGGGATTAATTACAGGTTCGGAGTATTCACCCTTTTGATATTCGATCAGCCTGAAATCATCAGGCTTTGGGTTTTGGGTGATATATTCATCTATGGCTGTATATAATTTCTTTTCTGTGTCACCTAGTAGTTTATTGTAAAGATCAGGACCCAAAAAATGCTCAATGAAAAACAAGGTATTATATAAATACCAGTGAGAGCGTTTGACATTGTTGGGTTTCATATTCTATTAATTGATCATAAACGAACGGGTAGCAGAATTATACCTTTTCTTTTTTATAGCCGATGGCATCCTTGCTCCATGGCAAAATAGTCGTGATCAGCCATGGCTTAGTAGCTAATAAGAAACAGGTAAATAACATTTTGGATGAGGTCAGTCCTGCCCTGAATGTGGCAAATTTGTATGAAACTGCGATCGTATCACTCACGTTTTCTACCTGATGCCACAATAAGGATGGGAAATATAATACATCGCCCGGATATAGCATCAATTCAAATGGTGTAGCATGCTTCAGCAAAGGGAATCTGGTGTCCTTCAGATTGTATGGGTCTGCGCTAGTATAAAAATAATTGTATCTCCTTGCTCTCGGGCCCAGAAAGATACGCTGGTTGATAGGGTAAAAAGTCCATTTTTTTGTGCCCTCTATTTGAATAAAAATAGTCGTGGCATAATCTGAATGAATAGGAGATAATGAGCCTTTGCCTCCCATAAAAAAATAGCTCAGGTCATTCTTTGCTCCGGGCTTTCTGAACTTCTTTAACCAGTCAAAATCAAAATCATCACGGAGCGAAGATTGCTCATCGACTATTCGCCAAAATTTCAGGTATTTTTTTGACCCCTTCCTCATATTGCTGATGTAATCGCGCAGTTTCACCACGCCATACGAAAGAGGCAAATTTTCTGTAAGAGCTGCATCATTTTCTTTTACCATTCCGGGGCTATTAAGCAGTGGAGCATCTTGATCACCATATTTTTGATCGAAATAATCAAAGGTCCATTTCTTCTGACAAGGCCAGTCAGCAGCAGCCCCACGGTATACTATAGGGTAATAAGGATGAGCCATCGGCTCGGCAGATTCTCCCTTTTTATATTCAATAATGTGAAAATCATTGTCTGTTGCCTTGTTAGATGCATATTCGTCAATAGCCCTTAGAAGTTTTTGTTCCGCCCCTCCAAATATCTTGGAATATAAGGTCTCTCCCAGAATATGTTCTGTTATGAAAAGAGCATTATAAGCCCACCATTGCGAATTTTTTACATTGTTGGGTTTCATGGAAGATTAAAATATTTTATTAAACTAATGTACTAATATTTCTAAAAAGTCAGTCCGGAAGCCTATAAGAAATTTTACATTTTGCGTTCTATGCTAATTCTATTAAATCTAGTTATGGCCCAAACAATAGATATTTTCTTGGTCGGAAAATCAAAGGAGATATTTAAATTATGCTGATTACGGACAAAAGAATACAGAATATTATGCCTGAGGTGCCAGGCCTTTTTGTCTGACGACCCTGTATTTTTTCAGATAGGCTGCCAGATTCCTTTCCATCCTGTTTTCATATTTATATGTTACGAGATTGCGGATGAGCTTGTAAAAACGTATCGGGTGAAACAGGAAATTGCTGCCATAGAAAACTAAAACAGTAAGTATATCATAAACCTGATACCATCTTGGTGATATTGATGTATTATAATATTTACCCTTGCCGTATGAATCCATAAAAACAAGACTCAAAAAGAAGTCGTCATTAGAAAGGTCAATTTTCTTTTCCTGTACCAGCCTGCTAAACAAGGCGCTACCCGGATAAGGCTGAAATATTGCCAGAGCGATGCCATGAACCCCAATCCAGCTAGTTCTCAATAAAAACCAGATCGTATGCCACAAGTCCGCATGTGTCTCATCAGGCAAACCTATGATCATATTTAAATTGATAAACATTTTCTCTTTATATGAATATCTCATGGACTGGAGCATGTTGCTGATCTTTACTTTCTTTTTGATCAGTTTTAGCATTTTGTTCGACCCTGTCTCAGGGGCATAGGTCACCTGTCGACATCCAGATAAATAAAGGTTATGAGCTACCTGATCATCTATTACCTCTGATCGTGTTCCGACAGGCAGTTCCCAGGTTATATCCAGTTTCCTTTGTATTATTTCATTAGTAAACTCTATTATCCAGCTCTTTTTGAGAATAGCAGTAAGGTCGTAAAAATCAAAATTGGTGATCCCGTATGTGGCCATCAGGTGTTCCATTTCTTGGATTATATGCATTGGCTCTCGCATATAATACCGGGTACCCCACATCTGCGGGCTGGAGCAAAACGTACAAGAGTAAGGGCAGCCCCTGGTAGCGAGCAGAGGTAAGGATTTTTGTTTTGTGATCCCCCATTTTACTTCATATTTCTGATATTTATCCACCGGGAAATACTCCCATGCCGGCAAAGGGATCTCGTCCACATTTTTTAATCGCGTCCGCCGAGTCGTAAAGACTGCCTGACCTGTCTCATGGCATCTGTATGCAATACCGCTCACATTAGCAAGATCCTTTTTATTAACCAGATTAGCCAGTAATTCAACAATGGTTTCTTCTCCTTCTCCAAGCACACAAACAGCAAGTCGCGTGGTCTGCCTGATGGCAATTTCGGCCATGGCCGTTATACTTTCGCCACCGGCAATGACAATGGCATGAGGAAACCTTTCACCCAGAAAATCGATAAGGTAACGATCAAAAAGCCAGTTATTGGAAAACATAGCGGAAATACCTATTACTTCGGTCGACTGAGGGATTCGTTCAGCAATTTCCATAGCGCTTAAACCATTTACTGACAGCCTTTCAAGAGGCACTTTAACAGTAATGTCAAGCGGCAGGTCGCCTATCGGGCTTATCTGTATGGGGTTTTCTCCTATGGCATCTATAACCGTTATTGTATGCCCTGCATGTTTCAAAGCCCCGGCTATAAAAGCAAGCCCCAAAGCAGGTGAGTTATCTACTACAACTGATTCATTATCCAAGCATCTGGGCGGGCGAATCAAACAAACATTCATGAAGCCGCTATTTAATTACGAGCTAGTTTAATTAAGGCAATACGATTAGCCAAAGGTATGGAATAATAAACGAAAGGTCAAAGCAATTCGGTGCTGATCGGGCTTTCCGTATCCTATCCTTTACCTTCAATTTGGCCAAGGCCGAGCTTTAAATTTTGCTTCTTTTGTTTAAAATATTCCAACAATTTTCTTTCCAGCCTGATTTCGTATTCGCCGGTCAAAATGTTTCGTATCGACCTAAAAAAACGCGAAGGGTGGAAAAGATAAGAGCCTCCATAAAAGGCCGCGGAACTGAGCAGATCATAAAAATTATACCACCCAGCCTTAACATTGTCATTATATGATTTCGTGGTGCCGTTTGAGGTTACAAAAACCATTTCCAGAAAAAAATCGTCATTTGACAAATCTATCTTGCCCTCTTTGACTAACTGGTCAAATAAAGCACTGCCCGGGTAAGGCTGAAAGGTAGATTGCCTGATATCCATGCCTCCCATCCGGCTGCATTGAATCAGAAACCAGATAGTTTGCCAGATATCGGCATGAGTTTCACCCGGCAGCCCTTTGATCATATTTATATTGGTGTAGAGCTTCTCCCTATTAGCTACCTGTATCGATTGCAGCATATTGGGGATCTTTACTTTTTTCTTTATGAGCTTTAGCATCGATACTGAGCCCGATTCAGGAGCATATGTCACCTGCCTGCAGCCCGACTCATATAGGTTATGGGCCACCTCAGCATCGATCACCTCTGACCGTGTCCCAACAGGCAGCTCCCAGGTAATGTTTAATTTTCTTTTAATGATCTCATTTGTAAATTCCATTATCCAGGTCTTCTTGAGAATGGCTGTAAGGTCAAAAAAATCAAAATTTGTAATACCATATGTAGTCATCAGGTATTCCATTTCCTGTATTATATGCCCCGGATCGCGCATATAATAGCGAGTTCCCCACATCAGTGGGCTCGAGCAGAAGGTACATGAGTACGGGCAACCTCTCGTAGCCAGTAGCGGCATCGTATTTTGTTTTAAGACCCCCCACTTGATCTCATATTTCAAGTAGTTTTCTACCGGAAAATATTCCCATGCGGGCATCGGAATTTCATCTATATTTTTCACCCTGACTCGCCTAGGCATGAACAAGGCCTTACCCGTTTCAGGGTCGCGGCAGGCAATGCCGCTTATGACATTCGGATTCTCTTTTTTTTCAACTGCATTAACTAGATCAATAATGGTTTCTTCTCCTTCGCCCAATATGCAAATATCAAGATGCCGGGTTTGCTCAATGGCCAAAGCGGGCATAGCAGTAACATTTTCTCCGCCGGCTATCATAAGGGCATTGGGAAAACGTTCACCAATAAAGTCAATCAAATAGCGATCAAATAACCAATTGTTTGAAAACATAGCCGAAATCCCGATAATATCCACTGAAGATGGTATTCTAGCAGCAATTTCACTTGCAGTCAGGCCATTGATGTATAATCGGTCTAAGGGAAGATTTGCGGTGATATTAAGAGGTATGTCGCCTATTGGACTAAGCTGCATTGGGCTTTCGCCGATCGCATCTATCACTGTAATAGTATGCCCCGCCTGTTTAAGTGCCCCGGCTATAAAGGCCAAACCTAATGCAGGGGAATTATTGATAATAATATCTTCTTTATCAAGGCATCTGGAAGGGCGAATGAGACAGATTTCCATAATAATATTTATAAAGCTTCGCGCAGCGTTTAAGCACTTGATTAGTTAGTCTAAAAATAGCAAAAAAATCGGTTCATCGCAATAATGCGTACCTGGATTGATGTAAAGAAAGTATTTTGAGCGCAAAGTATTCATCATCTCGGTAGCCGTATGCTTTTCGTTTCAGAACTTTAATTTTGTTATTAAA
>CAIXBT010000098.1 GCA_903917755.1 uncultured Bacteroidota bacterium | reverse complement strand
GAGTTTGTAAATAAACGACTTATTGAACAATTTCAAAGGCATAAAATTGAGAATTAACATATTGAGAGTTTGAGGTATAAGTAGTTCATTATCGATAATTTATCCATATTTAGGAAGGTATTTTTGCACATTACAATAAAGTCGTATGTACTAGTCTCAAGAAATGTAGTATTTGTGAATTTGCCTTGTACATTTCTTTAGTAAATAGGTATTATTTAACATTCAGATAATGTTCAACTTGGTAAATGGTGTATGTTTGCAAAAAAATATAAACATGAAAAAAACAACTACCTTACTCTTTATTCTGATTACTTTTTCGATGGCATCCTTTGCCCAATTTTCTCAGATCACTATTGATTCAGCACGTACTAATAATGCAAATGGAGTACCGGTTGATAGCGGCTTGCAGGTTGAATTAACAGGTACTGTATATGGCCCGAACTCTTATCCAACAGCAAACGGAGATGTTTTTATGCTCCAAGGCACTACTTTGGGTATCAAGGTTTATTCAAAAGGTACTTTTAGTTATGCTGTAAATACAGGCGATATTGTAACTGCCAGAGGAACATTGTCGACTTATCATGGTCAGGCGGAACTGAATCTTAGCTATCTGACTGCCGGTGATACCATTTTCAAAGTTGGAACCGGAACTATTGATACTCCATTAGTGGTATCTGTAGTTGGGGAAACTAACGAATCTTCGCTTATACAGGTCAACAATGTAAATATGAATACTCAGACCGGTTGGACTGTACCTCATACTAAGCATAGCTTTAACGTGCATGTAGGAAGTCTTTATCTGTTTATTGACTCATTTATGTCACCTGACCTATGGAACCTGAGCTCTGCACCAGCAGGAACTTATAATATTGTTGGGTTCGGAAGCCAGTATGCTGTTTCTTATCCTTATAACAGCGGTTATTCTCTCCAGCCAAGAAGCCTTGCTGATTTTCATCAGATCAATACAGGTATCAACACGATCGTTAGTGATCTGACTGCAGCTGTATTTCCAAATCCAGCTTCAACTAAATTCACCGTTACATTTAGCTATGATAAAGAAGAACCATATACAGTTAAGATCACAGATCTGACAGGAAGAACAGTTATATCTGAAAACGGAACTGTCGTTAATGGTGACAATACTCTGGTATTTAATACTTCTGGACTGAGCAACGGAATGTATATCCTGGAACTTCATACTGCTGAAAAATCATTGGTTACTAAGATCAATATTTCTAAATAATCATACTCCTCTTTAAGTAAAAAAAAACCATCTCATTTGAGATGGTTTTTTTGTTTAGATGAATCCCTATCGAAATGGAATCTTAATTAGCTATTGATCGGGGATATCTTGATCGGTGTGTTAGTGCCTGTATTTTTCCGTTTTTTATGATCGAAGTAGAAATCGATCTGACCGAGATAAACTCCTGCCCATCCCACTTGATTTACGATCACTTGTTTCCCTTCTTTGTTTTTATACGTCTCCGGGTTTTTAAAAAAAGTATGTGTATGTCCACCCAGTATGAGGTCGATATTGCTGGTTGATGTTGCTAAAACCTGATCTGAAACCTTGGGGCCGTCATACTTGTACCCTAAATGGGATAAGCAGATAACCAGATCACATTTCTCATCATGTCTCAGTATATTAGCTACACGAATTGCATCTTTAACCGGATCTCTATATATAGTTCCTCCATATAGATCAGTACTGACCAATCCTGCCAGCTCAATGCAGATGCCAAAGACACCCACTTTTATATTGCCATAATGAAAGACCTTATACTCCATACTTTTTTTGTGAAGAGGTGTATTGGTCACGTCATAGTTAGAGATCAGGAATGGGAATTGAGCTTGTGTCATTCGTAATGAGAGATTGTCCAAGCCTCCATCAAAATCATGATTGCCTATCGTTCCGGCATCATATTTCATTTCATTCATCAGCTTGATCTCAGCCTCACCGTGATATTTATTGAAGTATGGAGTGCCCTGAAAAATATCACCGCTATCAAGAAGCATTACATTTTTTTCTCTCGCTCGTATCTTGTTTATTATTTCTGATCTGCGCGCGCATCCTGCCAGACCCTGAAGTTTGGTGCCATCCATAGGAAACGGGTCGATCCTGCTATGAACATCATTAGTATGCAGTATTGTAAGTTTCTCTGTACCGGCATTAGCAAGAAGTTCAATAGGCAATGAAGATGCACCAAGCAGAAGTGCAGCCACAGAAGATTTATGTAAGAATTCTTTACGATCCATAATTATTGCAATGTTTTGATTTTAGTAAGGCTGCCTTTGATATAGCGAGAATTAATTTTTATAAATGACCGACACCCTACCGTCTTTGATACTTTTCAAGTGTTGGCCTTTAGCATTGATGTCCTTAAACCCTTCTATGAAGGCATCTCGAATCAGTTTACCAGTGCTGATCTGGGGTATGGATTTGAGCATATCCAGATTGTCGCCGCCATTAGCGAGATAATCACTGATAGATATTGTATACTTTGATGCAGGGTCAAGTGCCTTACCCTGTATCGTTATCTGAGTGGCTTTGGCATTGTCAATAATATATCTGGCACCGGCTACCGGCACACCTCCGGCACCAGCCATTCTGTCAAATAATTTTTGAGTAGTCGCTCCATCGAGTTCGAGAAGAACTATTTTATTGTCAAAAGGCATTAGCTCAAAAGCATTTTCAGTTGTAATGTTACCGGCTGGTAGCTGAGATATTCTGATCCCACCGAAGTTGATCATCGCTACATCTACTTTGTGATGTGTGTATTGCTGCGATTTATCGAGCAGAATTTCGGCCAGTAGATTTCCCAGGTCGGACTCTGGCATTTTTTTTGTCAATATTGTATCGCTGATGACCAGCACTTGTTTCATCTCAGCCTGCATTGAGTCCCTGTATGGCCGGATGATGGAATCTATGTGCAGATCATAAGCGGTAAGTGAGTCACTCATTCTCCGCTCAGCATAGCTGACCTGTGTGATGGTCATAGGTCTGCTGCATGATACTAAAACAAGCAAACTGAAAAATATAATACTTTGTCTCATCAGTGATGTGAATTTCATTTTACTAATTCCTTCATTATAACAATATAGGTAGGAAGGTGGTCACTATATCCATGTTGGTACTCATTACCATCGAATGTACGCAAAGGATAACCTTTATGCGATCCTGTCTGTGAGAGCATGAATTCCTTTTTAAATATTATTGCTTTGCTGTAAAAATAACCCGATTGTTTCTGATCCAAAAATCCATAAGAGACCATGATCTGGTCAAATAGATTCCAGCTACCATCAAACACCAATGTGCCTGTGCCATTTTTGATATATTTTACCCAGGGATTGTACATTTCCCCCTTGCCTACCTTTTCTTTATCTCCTTTAGCCCCTAGTACTTTGGCTACTGATGGACTGATAGGGTCGTCATTCAGATCTCCCATGAGTATCACCTTGGTATTGGGGTTGTTTTTCATTTTTTCATCTATGGCTTTTTTAGCTATACTGGCTGCCAGAGCTCTGCCGGGTGCACTGGCATCTTCGCCACCGCGTCTTGATGGCCAGTGATTCACAAATACATTGATGGTATCACCATCATATATTCCCAGCACCCACAATATATCGCGCGTAGGGTGTGGCTTGCCGTTATCTTCTGTTAGCGGTACATTGAGTGGGTAGCTGGTGAGTACCCTGAAATATTTGGGATTGTATATAAATCCTACGTCCACACCTCTCTGGTCTGGAGAGTCGTAATGTACTATCTTATAGTTTCTGCCTTTAAAAGCAGGCTGTGCTATCAGATCCTGAAGTACTTTCTCGTTTTCTATTTCTGCCACACCGAACATAGAAAGCCCATCGGGTGTTATGTCTTTACCCATTTGAGATAGCACTTCTGCTAAACGTGATACCTTATCACTATATGTCGCGGTGCCATAATGAAGTTCACTTTGAGGCGTAAATTCTTCATCATTGGTCTTCGGGTCATCAATAGTATCGTAAAAATTCTCACAATTATAGAAGCCAATAACGCCTACCTTATATTGTTTTGTTTGGGCAAAAAGGCATATACTTCCTAAAACAAGTACGCCAAGAAAAAATAGTTTCTTATTCATGTATTTTTTTAAAAGAGCGTAAAACTAACACTTTCAGTCAAAGTGTTAGTTGTCAGTTTTTTAATAACAAATTGTTAACACACAAATAGTGCTAATGAAGTTTAAAAAGCTAGTTTCGCACGGAATTTCAACCAAATCACTTTAAATGAAGTATTTTATATCCTTACTATGCGCTCTCACATTGTGCTCTGCCACAGATGTT
>CAIXBT010000097.1 GCA_903917755.1 uncultured Bacteroidota bacterium | reverse complement strand
GTATAAAGAGAAGCGCAGGAAGTATCTTTTGTATAAGGACTTTGAGTAAAATAAATGACAGGAATATTACAATAGCCGGATTATATTTGCAATTCATTTTCAAACCCGCCTATAGCAGGCGAGTCGCTTTAAATACATTTGCTGAATGTCAATAAAAGTCTCTAACCTAACCAAACTCTATGGCCTGCAGAAGGCGGTAGACAATATTTCTTTTGAGGTCAATAAAGGAGAGGTGCTTGGGTTTCTCGGCCCGAACGGTGCAGGGAAGTCTACCACGATGAAGATACTGACATGCTTCATACCACAGACTACCGGACAAGCATGGGTATGCGGCAAAGACACGATGACCGAACCGATGGAAGTGCGTAAGAAAATAGGCTATCTGCCGGAGAGCAATGCACTCTACTATGATATGTATGTGTATGAGTATCTCGAATTCATGGCTGGTCTTCACAAACTGGGCGATAGGACCAAAGAGCGTATCGAGACGATGATAGAAGTGACCGGCCTCACAGCGGAACGCAAAAAAATAGTCGGACAGCTGTCTAAAGGATATAAACAGCGTGTAGGACTCGCACAGGCCATGCTACATGACCCGGAGGAACTGATACTCGACGAGCCGACCTCGGGCCTCGATCCGAATCAGCTGATAGAGATCCGCGAACTGATCCGAAAGCTGGGCCGCGACAAGACTGTGATCTTCTCTTCTCACATTATGCAGGAAGTGCAGGCTGTGGCAGACCGTGTCATCATCATAAACAAAGGCCAGATCGTGGCAAATGATACCACCGAGCATCTTCAGCACAAACTCAATAATGAGGTAACGGTGATAGCCGAATTCAAACAGAAGGTGGAGCGCGCAGTGCTGGGGCAGATCAAAGGTATCAAGCATTATGAAGAACTGAAAGACGGCAAGTGGAGCTTTGTATCAAACGGCCAGACTGACCTGCGTGAAGAGATATTTTATTTCGCAAAGAATAAAGACCTCACATTATTGGGCTTGCAAAAAGAAGAGTATTCTCTGGAAGATATTTTCAAGCAGGTCACTTCTTAATTGAGTATCACACAGCCCTCACCCAGCGCCCATTTGAGCTTCTCCACATCTACCTTGGTGTTTTTGATATTGATATAACGCATATCCTTGAATGGAGGGATAGCGGCCAGATTCTTATTATAACTCACATCTATCACATTCAGGTGCAGATTTACAAACTCAGGCGGCAATGCTTTAAAATCGCAATAACTGAGATCAAGATTTTCAAGCTTTGGCAAATTATAAAATGCAGAAGGGAAAGTAGTGATGAGGTTTTTGGTCAGTACCAGACGTTTGAGATTTTTTAATTTGTCTATACCTGCCGGCAATAGCTTGATAGAGCCATAACCCAGATCCAGATCAGTAAGGTTAGTCAGCTTCAGTAGTTCTTCGGGAAATGCACTTGTCTTATTAGCAGAAAAATTGAGCGTGCTAAGATTCGTCAGTGCGGATAGTTTTTTTAGCTCAGCCACGGGGTTCGCAAAGGGGTTGACATCCAGTCTGAGTATGGTCAATCCTTTGAGCCCGGACATATCGGCAGGCAGTGCAGATATGGCATTATTATTGAGATAAAGAATTTTGAGTTTTGTAAATTTTGTCAGTTGCATAGGCACTGATGTGAAGGCATTCGAAGAGAGATCGAGCATTTCGAGATTGACCAGTTTGTCTATTCCTGCGGGAAGGGTTTTCAGCCCCTGCCCTTTCAGGCTGAGCATGGTGACCTGAGCAGGTTCCTTAAGTGCCTGCTCCATACTGGTGTACAGTTTATCTTTCTTCTGTGCCTGCCCGCCGAGCACGACGAGAATGAATGCAACCAGGTAAAAGATCTTTCTCATGTATGAAGTAATAAAGTATAGGTACGAAAATTACCCCTCATGAGTTACAATCCTGAGCAAGAGTGCTGGCCATGATATTTGGAAAAAGAATGTGAAAAGGACTTGATCCATTTTAAAAACGCTGTATTATTTCATATAATTTCTTTGTTTTGCCGACAGTGAGTTTTATTAAACATAGTCTTCTTGTTGGGTTTGCCTTTATCGTATTTTTCTCGTGTAGAAACGGGACTATGGCAAGAGTGCCGCTGGCAGCCAGTATTCCTCCGGTTTCCGCATTGGACTCGACCAGGGTGAGACAGGGACTTCTATTTCACCGGCTGGATAGTTTCTTTGCCCGCAAGCATAAATATGGCGGATTCAACGGCAATGTACTGGTGCTGAAGGCAGGCCGAGTATTGTACAAAGGCTGTTTCGGATATTGCAACTATGCGACCAAAGACACCCTTGATGCACAGACCTCATTTCAAATAGCTTCTTCCAGCAAACCATTTACCTCTACTGCTATCTTAAAACTGGCAGATGAGGGCAAACTGTCTCTTACTGATACTCTGGGCAAATTCTTTCCGGGATTTCCATATAGAAACATCACCGTGCAGATGCTGCTTTGCCACAGAAGCGGATTGCCCAACTATCTGTTTTTTGGCGACAGACTGTGGAAAGACCGGACAGTATATATGACCAACGATGCCCTGCTGGATGTGCTGATGAAAAATAAAAACATAGAGGGAACCAGCAGACCAGGCACACATTTTCAGTATAACAATACCAATTTCGCATTGCTCGCTTCTATTGTGGAGAAGGTGACAGGGAAACGGTTTCCTGACTATATGAAGGAAACGTTTTTTGATCCGTTGGGCATGAATAACACCTGGGTGCGTGATGTGCAGAATGAAAAAGAAGAACGTAAACATGCCATCAGTTATAATTCCGTATGGAGGATACAGGCAGAAGATCCTTATGATGGTGTATATGGCGATAAGAATGTATTCTCTACGATGGAGGATATGATGATCTGGGATCGTGCTTTCTATGAGGAGAAAAACATCAGCAATGCCTGGCAGAAAGAGGCATATGCCCCGAGAAGTTTCGAGCAGAAAGGTGCCAGGAACTATGGATATGGATGGAGGCTCATCCAGCAGCCCAATGGAGAAAATGTAGTCTACCACAATGGATGGTGGCATGGCAATAACACTGTCTTCTATAGATATGTACCTGATACCTTTGCAATTATTATCCTCAGTAACCGATACAATCAGGGGGTTTATGATATCCAGCCCGTCTTTAGCATAATGGGGGCTACCAAGGATACGATGTCCCGAATGGACGAAGAGCAGTAAAACTACAGGAAACTATCTCAGATGGATGCTGCTGAAAATAAACCTGTTATATATAAGGTAAGCCTTGATGGCAGGCGGCTTACTATATTGATGTTGTAACTTTTTCCTGGTTTTTACGAACAATATGGCAAACCCCCGTGTCCATGTTGTGGAATAAATGTCTTTTTTATACTCTTACTATGCTCCTGCTTGCAGGTAGCGGAGCCCCATCATTTGCAGGTGCGCCGCGTCCGAATGAATCTCGGGCCGCACTGACAGACGCTGAACGCACTGTCAAAATGCTGTTGGATAGACACTTCATGCAGCGCTACCGTCAGGAAAATTTCAATGGCACAGTACTAATAGCACATAATGGTAAACCCATCTATGAACAGACTTTCGGATATGCTGATCTCTCTACCAAGGACAGACTGACTCAAAATACACCCTTCGAGCTGGCATCTATCAGCAAGACATTTACAGCTACTGCTGTATTGAAGCTCGATGAGCAGGGTATGCTGTCTCTCGACGAGCCGGTCAAATTATACTTCCCTGATTTTCCATATGAGGCGGTCACTATACGTCATCTGCTCACTCATCGCTCAGGTTTGCCTGACTATGTATTTATGGGAAACAGCTTTATCACAGATCGCTCACACTATATGAGCAATGAAGATGTGGTCAATATCTTTATCAATAAAAAGGCGCCATTGCTCTTCTTCCCCAATTCAAAATTTGAATACAGCAACTCCAATTATGCCATCCTCGCAGCCATCGTAGCTAAGGTGACCGGAATGAAATTTCAGGCCTATATGCATGATTCTATCTTCGCTCCGCTGGGCATGAATCATAGTTTTGTGTTTGACTTTGAAGATACGATACAGAGAGATTATGCTAAGACACATGATGCATACGGTCAGAAACTAAAAGATGTGTGTTTCGATGGGGCTGTAGGCGACAAGGGTGTCTACTCTACTGCTGAGGATATGCTCAAGTGGGACAATGCTTTGAAATCAGGCAAGATACTTTCTGAAGAAACACTCGAAGAGGCATACAAGCCACGTAGTTTTGAGACGGAATCATTCAGCGACAGCGAGACAAAAAACTATGGCTACGGCTGGCGTATGGCCAAACAGGCCGACGGCAATAATATCATTTATCACAATGGCTGGTGGCATGGCAATAACAACGTTTTCGCTCGTAATCTGCGCGACAATACCACCATTATTGTGTTAGGAAATCGTCTCAATCAGGGAAACTATTCCACTGATCCTATATGGGAGATATTGAAGGCCCTGAAAGAGCCAGAGCAAACTGCCGCAGAGCAATAAATCAATGTGCTAACTTATTCTTCCACTGCTACTACTTCCAGCACTTCCGGTACCATTCTTTTGAGCAGGCCTTCTATACCAGACTTGAGTGTGATGGCTGATGAAGGGCATCCGCTGCATGAGCCCTGCAGAGAGAGGTTTACGATCCCGTTTTCGAAAGAGCGGAATGCTATATGTCCGCCGTCGCCTTCCACAGCAGGCTTCACATATTTATCCAGCAGTTCTTTGATCTTGGTCTCTGCATCAGATTCCGAAGAGACTGCTATGGTTTCGGTCGGTTCCCCTTTGCGCAATAGCGATTCAGCTACCACCGGTCTGCCCGATGTGATGAACTTTCTGATCGCCTCTTTCAGCTCCGGAGATATTTCATACCACTCATAGTCCGGTTTCTTAGTGATGGTCACAAAATTATTGGAGATAAAGACCCCGCTCACGAAAGGAATATCAAAAAGTTCCTGTGCCAGTTCGGATTCTGTAGCAGATTCCTTCGATCTGTATTCAGCTACGAAGTTCGGCAGCAGATGCATATTGGTCACAAACTTCTGGCTTTCGGGATTGGGTGTGCTCTCGGTATATATTTCTAAAACAAACTGAGTACTCATTTTATGCTTTGATTATGCTGCAAAATTAGACTAAAGAATCGGGATATCCATGAATCATCAGAAAGTGCCGAATCTCAGGAATATCCCTGCGTAGACACCACGAAGACGGTAGGTCTTGAGTCGCAAGTAGTCCGTACCAAATACCCCTTGTGCACCTACCGTAGCACCTATGCGGAAATACTTGGTCGAATTCCAGATCACACTCAGTGAAGGATTGATGATGAGATAATTGGACATGAATTGTGTGTACTTGGCTTCTGTGGTGTCTATCCATCCGACCTTCGGATCCGAAAAGCTCATCATGGTCCAGCCCACACCCAGATCAGGTTCGATAGATATTTTTTTGTCAGATCTGAATATATATCCGATGTTGATCATGCCTGACATACTCAGCGGATGTATAGGGTTAGGCACTGCACCGGGAGTATTGACATTGATAGTATCTACCGAGTTGATGTATTTGTTGATCCTGACCGGAGAGGTGAGAATGTCAAATTTAGCCCCGATAGATAGTTTGTGATTGACCACCCAGGCTACCTGAAAGCCCGTCAAGGCTGCCACCTGCTGATACAAATAGGTGACATCGCCATCGAACTGTACATGAAAGGTACTGTTGAACTTTCCGGCATTAAAAAAACCATGACGCATACTGTCGGGACGGGAGTCTACCATGGTCTGCAGCGAATCCTGAGCGGTTCTGACCCGCTGGGCCTGACTTTGTGACAGGCCAGTCAGTACAAACAGCAACAATACTAATGCGAGCCTTAAAAAATTGAAATATCTCATCCGTTATTCTTCGTTTTGTACATTTTCATTGGGTTATTGCCTTGTATTTCAGTTATTTCATTGAAAATTAACAAATTATCACCTCAGTGCATTCGTTTGGCATCTTCTGATTCTAAAATACAATTTTTTCATTCAATCTTCATAATAACTCACTTATAAATGCTTACGTTTGCCAGCCATGTACGCCATCATAGATGTTGAAACCACAGGAGGTAGCCCCTCGATCGACAGGATCATAGAGATCGCCGTTATCGTTTTTGATGGTGTCAACGTGCTTGATCAATTTTCTTCATTGGTCAACCCGCGCCGCAATATAGATAAATATGTGACCCAACTCACGGGTATCACTGACAAAATGGTAAAAAATGCACCGGCATTCGAGGAAATCCAGGATAAGATATTGGAAATGACGGAGGGAAATATTTTTGTCGCTCACAATGTCAAGTTTGACTATGGCATGATGCGCAGTGAGTGCAAAAGGCTGGGGGTAGACTATGTACGTAAGCAGGTAGATACGGTCACTCTCGCTCGCAAGGTACTGCCGGGTTTCAATTCTTATAGTCTCGGTTCGCTGTGCGACTCGCTCGGCATCATCATCGAAAACCGCCACCGGGCACTCGGAGATGCCGAAGCCACGGTCAAGCTGCTTGATATCATTCTCAAACAAAGTTCTTCGAAAAAGCATCTCGAGATCGAACTCAATCAGGGCATTGACCCTAATATCCTGCCTCCAAATATCACCTTGGGAGAAATAGAAAAACTGCCGGAAGAACCCGGGGTGTTCTACTTTAAGGATATGGATGACAATGTCCTCTTCATAGAGGCATCAAAGAATGTGCGCCGCGAGGTGATCAAGTTCTTTAATAAGGCTGAGGGGCTGCCCGAGCATCAGCTCAACCATCAGATCATCACACAGATAGACTATCAGGCCACGGGTAATGAACTCATAGCTCGCCTCTGGGCCTATCATGAACTCAGGGAGCGGCCAACGCTCTTTAATAAGAAGCCCAAAGACTATAAATTCTCTCATGGTATCTTTCTGACCACAGACAAAGAAGGATTCAAACATCTCGTGATAGAAAAACTCGATCATCCCGAAGGCGAGGTGACACTGAAGTTTCAGGGCAAAGGTACCGCTATCAAAGTGCTTCACAAGATCATACATGAAGGCCACCTTACGATACAGTTTTCGCTTTTGAAAAAAATGACAGACCCCGAACAGCGGGAGAATTTCAAAAAATCGTACAACGAAAAAATAGAGCGCTCCGTTCGCAAATATCTCTACAAGAACTCCAACTTCTTTATAGTCGGAGATGGCCGCCGTCCTGACGAGAACTCGGTGGTATGGATCGAGAATAGTCATTACCGGGGTTATGGCTATATCTGCCCCGAACTCAACGAAGTGACCGTCGAAAACCTCATGGCCTCTGTCAAAGCAAAACCGGATGACCTAGAGATCCAGAAGATCATCCGTCAGGAACTGCGCAAAGCCAAGGGTTTGCGCCTGATCAGCTATTGATTTGAGCGGGAAATTCACATAAATCTGACGGTAGGTTGTTTTCAAACTCATGGGATCGATATTTCCTCCTCTAGTGATATGTTTTTTGGTGTCAAAAACAATTCTTTTATACTGTTCTTTTTCATTTGTAAGTCTGCCTTATTCTCCTATTTTTGCACCGCCTTACAAAGCCCTGACGGGTTATTGAATTATTCATTATTAACTATTAATTATTAATTATAATGGCAGACGTAAAGCCGGATGAGATTTCAGCGATCTTGAGAGAACAACTCTCTAACTTCAAATCAGCTGCAGAACTGGAAGAAGTGGGTACCGTACT
>CAIXBT010000096.1 GCA_903917755.1 uncultured Bacteroidota bacterium | reverse complement strand
TTGCCATCTGCTATGGATAACAGACCCCTGAATTTTCCTGAGTTTGAATCGCTCACACCGCAGACCATCTATGTCAGTGCTACACCGGGAGATTTCGAAATGGAAAAAACCGGCGGTGTAGTGACAGAGCAGATAGTCAGGCCTACGGGTCTGCTCGATCCGCCTATCGAGGTCCGCCCTAGTCTCAATCAGATAGATGATCTGATGGACGAGATAGATGAACGTGTCAAAAAACACGAACGGGTGTTAGTCACTACGCTCACTAAGCGTATGGCAGAGGAACTGGATAAATATCTATCACGTCTGCATGTCAAATGCCGCTATATACACTCTGAGGTGACCACTATGGATCGCGTGGAGATCATTCGCGATCTGCGTCTGGGAAAATTTGATGTGCTGATAGGTGTGAACCTGCTGCGTGAAGGTCTCGATCTGCCCGAAGTATCGCTCGTAGCCATACTCGATGCGGATAAGGAGGGCTTTCTGAGAAATAAACGTTCACTGATACAAACCGCAGGACGTGCAGCGCGAAACTCAAACGGGCTAGTGATCATGTATGCGGACCGCATCACTAAATCCATGCAATTAACTATAGACGAGACCTCTCGCCGCAGAGAGAAACAGATCATCTACAATACAGAACATGGCATTACTCCTACTACGATATTCAAATCGAAAGAAGAGATCATGAAATCCTCATCTGTGCTCGAGATCCGTAAACCTGAACCGCAGGCATACATAGAGGCGGATGATGATTACAGCATGGTGGCAGAACCGATAGTATCTCACATGACCGCCGATCAACTCCATAAAGCAATAGACGATACCCGCAAACAAATGCTTCAGGCTGCCAGAGATACTGACTTCCTGTCTGCAGCTAAATTTCGTGATGAAATGCAGTCTATGCAGAAATTATTGAAAGAGAAATTCGGAGGTTAATTTACTACTTCATCATCGATGAACTCATCTAAGAGATAACATAAGTTCAAAACAGGGCAGGACTCGGTATAGAGCAAGCTTTCCAGCCTTATACACAATGCCTTTTACGCCATCTTTGGCAAAATATTCTATCTTGCAAAAATTTAATATTCGTAAAAATAATCTTTCAAGGGAATGTCAACAGTAATATACCATGATGCAAAAGTAATTGAGATCACTGACCTTTCGGCCAATACAAAGAACTTTGTGATCCAAGTAGACAAGAATGTTCCATTTAGCTTCAAAGCAGGACAGTTCATTATGCTTGACCTTCCCATCGACTCGCATATCAGAAACAGAAGTTATTCGATAGCCTCTGCGCCCGCTACTGATAATACTTTCGAATTGTGTATCGTGTTGAAACCTGGTGGACTGGGTACCACCTATCTCTTTAACGAAATAACGGTTGGTTCAGATCTCAAAGTGTCGGACCCATTGGGGAAACTCACTCTTTCAGAACCGATAGACATGGAGATCTGCTATGTATGCACAGGTACAGGTATAGCCCCGTTCCGCTCACACCTTTTTGATCTGGTGAACCGCAAAATAGAACATCAAAAGATCAATCTCATTTTTGGTAACAGGAAAATAGAGGATATACTTTATTATGATGAATTTATAGCCTTAGAGAAAGCTGATCCTAATTTTAAATTCATTCCTGTCTTATCGCGCGAACTGCCTGAAAAATGGAATGGTGTCACTGGTTACGTTCATCCTGTTTATGAAGAATTATATAGTGACAAACGACAAGCCCGTTTTTTCATCTGCGGATGGCACAATATGCTCAAAGAAGCCCGTCAGCGCATTGAAGCAATGGGGTATAACCGCAAATTGATACGATTTGAGTCTTACGATTAAGTCGTTCTTTAGGAAAAATATGCATCGTAAAGATCATACTACTTCATCATCGCGATGAACTCATCGAAGAGGTAGCGTGAGTCATGAGGACCGGGACTTGACTCAGGGTGATATTGCACGGAGAAAGCCTTCTTGCCATTGATACGGATCCCTTCTATCGTGTCATCATTGAGATTGACATGCGTGATCTCGACATCTTTGCTTTGTTCTATATCAGCCGCACTCACTTCGAATCCGTGATTCTGAGAGGTGATCTCAGACTTGCCGGTAATGAGGTTCTTGACCGGATGATTGAGCCCTCTATGGCCGTGATGCATTTTAAATGTCTTGACACCTGAGGCGAGAGCGAGCAACTGATGACCTAGACAGATACCAAAGAGAGGTTTGTCAGCAGCCAGTATTTCTTTCACGGTTTTGATGGCATAGTCCATAGGCTCAGGGTCACCGGGACCATTGGAGATAAAATATCCGTTAGGTGACCACTTTTGCATATCAGCATAAGAAGTATGACAGTTAAACACCTGAGCATAGATGCCTCTTTCGGTCAGGCATTTGAGGATGTTTTCTTTGATACCGCAGTCCAGCACAGCCACTTTGATAGCAGCATCAGGATCACCATAGAAATATGATTCTTTGGTAGAAACCTTTTGCGCCAGATCCAGGCCGTTCATATCGGGCACGGTAGCGAGTTGTTTTTTTAATGTATCTACATCTTCCGTTTCCGAACTGATGATACAGTTCATCGCGCCTTTTTCGCGCACATGCACTGTCAATGCACGTGTATCAATATCGCATATACCAACCAGATCATTTTTTTCGAAATAATCCTGCAGAGAAGTAGTGCCGTTGAGACGGGAGAAATTAGTGCCGGAAAATTTCTTGCAGATCATGCCGGATATTTTGACCGAAGAGGATTCGACTTCATCTTCTTTTACACCATAGTTTCCGATATGGTCGCTGGTCATGATAAGCACCTGACCGAAATAGGAGGGATCAGTAAAAACCTCCTGATAACCTGTCATACCTGTATTGAAACATATCTCACCGGTAGTGGTGCCGATCTTGCCCAATGATCTTCCTTTGAAAACTGCGCCGTCTGCGAGAACTAAGGTGGCGGGTGCCTGTGTGTAGCTTTTACTCATTCCGATTAGATTGTCGGAGCGCAAATGTAACAAAAAGTCGGAAAGACAGGAAGCCCCTAAGTCTGTCTCACAGCTTTTATTTACCTTTATCGAATGGCAGATATACTGGACAACTGGCAAAAGAAAGCACTCGACAAACGAAAAGATAACCGCGAATACCTCAAAAGGGCAGGAAAAAAACGCGGTATGGAGAAACATCTCCCGGACCTGCACGACGAGGCATTCTCAAAGATAGACTGCCTGAACTGCGCAGGCTGCTGCAAGAATATTTCGCCTCGATTCAAAACACCTGACATCACTCGCATAGCTAAGTATCTGCGTATCAAAGAATCGCAACTGATAGAGAAATATCTAAGGCTGGATGAAGACGGTGACTATGTGGTACAGAGGAGTCCCTGCCCCTTTTTGGGTAGTGATAACTATTGCTCCATCTATGATGCCCGCCCCGGCGACTGCAGAAAATACCCTTATACCGATTCGGGAGATTTTTTTGAATATGCCACTACCACGCATTTGAATTCCACCATCTGCCCTGCGGTTTATTATGTATTGGAGCGATTGAAAGAAGTTGTACCTTTATAATGTACAATTTGAAAATTTGATGATTTGAAAATGAAATACAAATTGATTTAAGCCGTTTCGTTATATAAATCAAAAAGCCGAGCAAATTATTTATGAGAAAAACCATTTCGATCTTTCTGTTATTATTATCCCTGAGCTCCTTTGCTCAAACGATCTCGGGCACGCTGCTCGACGAACAGTCTCATCCGCTTTCTTTCGTCAATGTAGCTAATGCCAAGGCACAAGTGGGCAGTTATTCGGATGATGCCGGACGCTTCAGCATCGATATAAGCGGTCTCAAGGAGTCTGATGAGATACAGTTCAGTCACCTGGGATACGTGGATATAAAAATGACCGTAAAACAGCTGTCTGAACAGAAAGACCCCATCCGATTGAAAGCCAAAAACTATAGCCTGCATGAAGTCGTGGTAGGCCCCGGAGATGCTAAGAACCTGCTGATGGATGCCCTCTCACATATCAGTGACAACTACCCTGCCGAGTTCACCAATAATCATATCCTTTTTAAAGATTACAGTGTGATAACCGGCGAAAGAAATCACTATTATAATTTCGATTTCAACATGTACATACCGAGCTATCTGGCCAAGGACAGCCCGCGCATATATACCATAGACCACAAGCACGAGATGTATGAAAAAAAGGGAACATTATTCCGTGCCCAGATCAAACCGACCATGCTGCTGAAACTGATGTATCCCGAGAGGCTCTTTGATGAGAAAATGATGAAGGAGCATGACTTTCAGATGGCTACCACATCCGCCACCATAGATGGCGAAGAGTACAATGTGATAGAGTTCACCCGCAGACCACAAAAGGGTGATCATTCCATCACTGCCAAAGGGCATGTGTATATCAACAAAAATGACAAAGGCATCCGGTTCATAGATGTGCATGTTTACAATGAAAAATCATCCCGATTTTTTCTTGTAGCCAAGATGGATACCCTGAATATAAATGCAAAAGTGGCATATATAAAAGTGGATGGAAAATATATGCTGGACTATATCTCTCAGACCACCTATGCCAGTGGTAAATTTTTCGGCAAATCTCAGAACCTTGCCTTCACATCTACCGCCAGAGTGATAGACCGACAGGCTCATCTCAAGATGAATGAAATAGTCATGAAGACCGAAGTGGATGACATATTCACAAACGAAAAACCCAAAGACATAAAGGAGCTCAAGGCCGAGCCCGATATGAAGTGATCTATTCCAAGATCACATATTTACTCATACAGGTTTCTTTTATGAAATAACATTTAGCCCCGTTTATGATCTGCAAATGCATACGATACGGGCATATCTGCAATAGCCCTGACTTATTGCCTCCGGTGGTTCCGAGCGAGGCCATCTCTGCAGCCGAGAAAGTATATGAAGCAGTATTCGGCCCGAGAATATGACTGATCTGAGCATTAGGACCGATGATCCTGAAAATAACAGAATCTCCGGATACACTGCCCAGTGCAGACATGGGATAACTGCCCGCTGTGGATACCGACCCGCTGCTCAAAATATCATTTATGGCCGGGACACTACCGGCATCGGTATAAGTCCAAACCATACTATCGCTGTTGGCTCCGCCATAGCAAGTCCAGGTACTGACAGGGCCAAACGTGATCGTATTTGAATAACCGCTGGTCATGATAGTGGGATACATGAGCACACAACCCACCGGCGCAAATCCCAAACGATATGAATTGCACTTAAGACCTGTCTGTGATACAGGCGATGCATATATCGGCGGAACAATAGCTGCATAAGCACAACCCAAAGTAAAAGCCTGTCCATTGCCTTTCGTATTTTGGATCGTCATCATCTTGGTTTGGCCTATACACGACCCTGTCTGCTCATTATAATTTTCGGAAGTGGTCACTGTGGCAGAAACAAAATAGCTGACCGTATCAAACAAATCGTAAACATAAGGAGCGCTATTGGTGGGAAGTATTATGGATGGGCCATTATCTTTCATGCAGGAAGTGATCAAGAGCAGCAAAAGGAGAAAAATGCTCGTCAGTGAAATGATCTTTTTCATAAAACCCATATTTCTAAATTTAAAAATTAGTTGAACGACCTGCCCAAGGGCAAATCTACTCACATTCACATCAAATGTTTTGCATTCCGAAAAAATCATACATTTGCATCGTTTTCCGGGGGCGTTTTCGCTATGTAGTGAAATCTGAGATGTACCCTTAGAACTTGATCAGGATAATGCCTGCGCAGGGAGTGAACTAGCCCATCAAAGGCCTCTCACGTTTTCTATTGCTGTCGGAAAGCAACAAAACTATTTAAGATGAGAGGAATCCTTACAACTTTACTTTTGCTGACAACTTATTTTGCTTTTGCACAAAAAGATACTGTCAAAACCCACACTACCGACGAGGTGACGATCATAGGAAACCGAGCCGGCACTAATGACCCTACCACCTTCCAGAATCTCTCGAAAGAGGATATTCAAAAAAACAATCTCGGGCAGGATTTCCCGTATATGCTCGACCTTACTCCATCTCTGGTCACCACTTCAAACGGCGGCAATGGAGTAGGCTATACAGGCATGCGTATCCGCGGCACGGATGCCACACGTATCAATGTGACCGTAAACGGTGTACCCATGAACGAGCCCGATGACCAGACAGTCTATTGGGTAGATATGCCTGATATCGCATCTTCTGTAGAGAATGTACAGATACAGCGCGGAGTAGGTACATCGACCAATGGCGGCGGTGCTTTCGGGGCCTCGGTCAATATCAAAACAGATGCCTACAATCCCAAACCATTTTGTGAATTTTCATCATCATTCGGATCGTTTGATACACGTAAATATGCTCTCAAAGCAGGGTCTGGCCTGATCAAAAATCTATTCTTTGTCGAGGCCAGAGGTTCTTATGTTTCCTCAGACGGATATGTAGACAGGGCCTGGTCGAAACTCTGGTCGTACTATGTAGCTGCCGGAATAGTGAAGAATAAAACGATGCTGAAATTTGTACACTACAACGGCTACGAAGTGACCTATCAGGCATGGTATGGAGTGCTGCAGGATTCGCTGGCTACCAACAGGCGCTTCAACGTAGCGGGCACGGACAATCTGCAACGAAATCCGGCCTGGGGTAACGAAACGGATAATTACGGAAAACAATACTACCAGCTAATATTGAATCAGGGTATCAGCAACAGATGGAATTTTAATGCTGTCGGATTTGCAACTCTCGGCGGCGGCTATTATGAAGAATATAAAGTGAATGACCTGCTGAGCAATTACAATATCAATAATGCACCATTTACGAATGCAGATCTGACCCGCCACCTATGGTTAAAGAATGTTTTCGCGGGTGGTCTGTTCTCTCTGACTTATGACAACAAAAGGAATCTGAATATCACCTGGGGAGGAATGGCTGCAAATTTCTCAGGCAAATATTTCGGCCTCGTGAATTGGGTGAACGGCTTTAGTGGCTTTAACCCAAATGCCCCCTATTACTCCAGTGTAGGCGGCAAAAACGATGTGAACACGTATATCAAAGTAAACTACAGACCGGTAGATATCCTCACTCTCTTCGCAGATCTTCAATATAGATATGCCGATTTCATGGCTGTAGGAAATGATGCGCAAGGGAGGGTTTTTGATGTACACAATAAGTGGAATTTTTTCAATCCTAAAGCTGGTTTGTCTGTCAGGCTCCGTGATCTGGGCAGAGTATATGCGTCGTATGCATTGGCACATCGCGAACCCACCCATGATGACATTATCGAGAATCTCGCTACCACTCCCGTCCGGCCCGAACAACTGCACGACATCGAAGCGGGTATAGACATTACCCAAAATATGGTGAAGGCAAATAAGATCTGGGTGAATTTTCCCCTGCACCTCAATGCCTACTATATGTATTATATCGATCAGCTGATACTGACAGGCCAGCTCAATGACGTGGGCAACCCGATCCGGGTCAATGCGCCCCAAAGCTACCGCACCGGCGTCGAGCTGCTGGCAGAGATCAATTTTCACAAGCCTAATTCTTTGAAAAAAATATTCGGGCTGAGATACAGTGTATCATATAATCTATCCAAGATCAAAAACTATACTGAGGTCGTACCCGCTTATGATGCCAACTATAATTCTGTACCAAACTATAATCAGGTCAACTTTTATAAAAATCCTGACATAGCTTATTCCCCGAGATGGGTGGGTTTCATAGAGCTGAACTCAATGGTATGGAGAAAACTGGAGATAGCATGGTGTTTTAAATTTATCGCGAAACAATATCTCGACAATACGCAGAGCAATGAACGCAGTATCAATAGCTATTGGTACAGCAATATCCGTATCAGCTATCCGCTGCCTATCAGCGACAGGGCCGAACTAAGATTGACACTGATGCTGAATAATATCTTCAATAAACTATATGAAAGCGATGGCTCTACCTATCGTGAGCGCTATCTGAACCCCGATGGCACAGTGACCCCTACGGCGAGTTATAACTATTACTATCCTCAGTCGGGATTCAATTGTATGGGGGGCTTTACTCTAAAATTCTAAGAATGCTTAGTTGAGTCTGTTCAGCAGTTTGTTTGCATTGTCAGATACGGATAGTATGTTACTGATCTCCGTTTTAAAATTACTGATCTGATAAACTTCTATTTCTTTAGCTGATAGTTTGAGTTTGCCGCAGTACACTGTTTCAAATTTAGTCCTGACCAGTTGGAACGTAGCTTCAGAGACCCTTATTTCACCTGCATTAGCCATCTTCTCCATCAGTGATGCTGCATGTACAGCCTCACCCCATATATCTGCGGTGATGGTACGCACACCCACTATACCGCCGGCTATCTGACCGGTATGAATACCGATACGCATTTCAAAAAATGGCTGCCCTTCTTTGATATGCTTCATTTTTATTTCATTCATGAACAGCTGGATCTTGATGGCTGCATTGACCACATCCTCCGGTCTGCAATCCATACTATTGGCCGATCCGCCTATGCAGAGATAGCCATCACTAAGAGTTTTCAGCGTTTCAAGTTTGAATTTTTTGCTGATATCGTCCATTCCTTTGAAGATCACATCCAACTCGTCCATGAGATCTACCGGATTGAATTTTTGCTCTGTCTTGGTGAATTCAAAGAAATCTATGAACATGACAGTAGCAAAATTTTCTATCTGCCCGATACCGGATTCTTTGATCTTATCTTCTATCTCGGCAGGAATAATATCACTTAGTATTCTTTCGGCTCTTTCCTTTTCCTTTGTTATCAATTCATTCTTTTCTACCAGCAGTTCTTTAGCCTTTCTGTTGGCGCGGTATGCCACGAACGCAGACGCTGCTAACACAATGGCCATGAAACCCAGCACTGCGAGGAAATATCTGAAATAGCGTTCGCGCTTGCGTTCAGATTCATTTATCTTGTCTTTCAGCTGCTGCTGAATGCGCTGCTGCTCCTGCATTTTCTCGAAATCGTAACTTAGTTGAAGTTTGGTGACCATCTGCGTATTGCTCGCATTGTACAGTTCATTGCTGAGGCCCTGGGCCAGCTTTTGAAACTTGTATGCAGCCTCATAGTCCTTTCTCTGTTCAAAAATATAAGCCAGTCCCTCATATGAAGTTTTGAGCTGGTCATTGGCTTTTATTTCTTTTGCTATATCCGCACTGGCCAGATAGCTCTTTGCAGCATCATCAAAATCATGCGTCTTGGCAAACAGGTATCCCTTAGCATTCAGTACCTCTGCCTGACCATGTTTATCTTTTAGTTCCTCAAATACCTTTTCGGCTTCATCCAGTTGACCTTTGGCACCATCATAATCATTCTGATAGGTCAGACAATAACCCATATTGAGCAGGTCCAGTGCCAGAGTTGGTTTATAGTTGAGAGACCGGGCCAGTTCCAGAGATTTTTTAATATTGACCATCGCCTCCTGCTGGTTGCCCAATGTCAGAAAGTTCGACCCGATATTACAATAGACATCAGCCATCCCGAGCTTATTGCCGATCTTGAGATCTATAGTTAATGCTCTCTGAAAATATTCATTCGAGAGTGGTACATTGCCCTGAAATGAATTGAGGTTACCCAATTCCCTACAGCTATTCATGATGATCTCATCATTCTTGATAGCTTCTGCGGTTTTGAGTGCATTGAGAAAATGTGCTGTAGCTTCGGCGAATTTTCCGGCATTCATATCTATGATCCCGGATGCGATCTCACATTGTGCCTGCAGTGAATTGTCCTGGAGGTCTGCTGCTATCGCCGACGACTGCTTGATCAGGTCTTTTGCTTTCTCCGGGTCTCCGGTCGTATTGTAGTAGTCTGCCAGTTCTTTCAGACAGACGGCATACTTTCCTTTTGCATCTATTTTTTTGAAAATATCAGCAGCCTTTTGGAGATTTTCACCACTTTCTTTCTGGCTGCCATTATTGAAGAGGTATTGTCCTTTTTTGAGATAACATTCAGCTATACCACCTTTGTAATCGATCTTTTGTGCTATGGCCATTGCCTGATCGATAGTGGTGATGGATTTGTGAATGTCACTGAAGCGGTATGCCGTGGAGAGTTCTATGAGTTCATTTACCTTAGATTGCTCATCGCCACTGTTTCTCCCGGGTGTAAAACCCATGAAGGCACAAGCCAAAACAACTATAAAAATGGTATAGATTACTCTCATGTATATGATTAAAGTTAAGATTTTGAATTTTAACTTACGCGTTTTTGAAAGCTATTGTTACAGAATTAATTAAAAAACAATTAAAAAGATATTTAATTCAATTCTTATTTAGGTGATTTTCAATTGCTTAAAAAACAAATTATTTTTTTTCGCAATACCTGCTGATATTCTCCCAGGCACGCGGATTGCCCTTTTTTTGCAGAATATTCCAGTCCCGACAGGCATTTTCCAGATCGTTATTTCTGAGAAAGGAAAGTGCTCTCTGCTCCAGAGCGAGCGTGT
>CAIXBT010000095.1 GCA_903917755.1 uncultured Bacteroidota bacterium | reverse complement strand
TGTCTGCAAACCACAGCGATCAAACCAGACATCGCTAGCAACTCCTTTCTTTCATCCCTCTTCTCATGGTACTTCCTTGGAAGGAAGGTTGCGTTTCTATGTCAAGCAAAACTAAACTAACACTGGCAGAATTGAAAATAAAATATTGATTTGATCATCGACTTAGTATTATCGAATCACCTATGAATCTATTCTTTTATATACGTATTCATCACAACCACTTCCAAAAAGACCCAATGAATTTTCCGTTACCGAAAAAACTTCTTCGAATCCAATATCGTGCATGAGCTCGCTAACTTCCATTGGGGAGATCGATTCGTATGGGTACCCTCCAAGCCAATCTTTTACATCAGTGTAAAAATCCATCCCCCGTTGCTCATGATATTGAGCTAAAAATCGCTTATATTTACTAATCGAGAACAACTTATGTCGCACAATAAACGCACCGATATACATCGACTGTGCAAGCAATTTGATTGACTTCGGAGAGTGGCAGTATAGGTACTTTTCAATTTTCCAAAATCTGCAAAACACTGTCTTTCGATAAAGGGCAAAAACCAATAATCCGTCCTTGTCAACGTATTCGGCGCTTTTCCTGAGAGCCAAATCCAAATTTCCAGTATGATGTAACACTCCCCATGAATAGACAACATCAAACTTTTCGCCCTTGTTTTCTGCAAGGACATCAAATCTCCTAACATGGAAATCGCCGTGAAAATCCTTACTGTAAAGTGACAACAAAGTTTGGGTGGTTTGAACACATATCGGGTCATAATCAAAACTCTCAACATGCCTACAGCCAAGTTTCAAAAAAGCAAGAGAGTGAATTCCCGACCCACAGCCGATATCTAGTGCTGATTTATTTGCAAAACTAAAATTAGGTATTAATTCCTGGAGTTTTGAAACAGCGAGATTGATTTGCTCATCCCCGACTTTAGAAACAAAAGAGCGCCAATTCTCGCCGAATTCAAAACGATTCTTGCTGGAATTATTTGCGCTCACTTTTCGAACTTGCTCATTTTTCACAGGACATCCCTAACTAAAAGTTCCAATATTTCACCAATTCCTTTCATCATGATCGATTAGGATAGTTTACTCGTAACTAAAGACCTGAATATATATTTTCTTGAGTAGATGTTCAGGAGTCGGAGAAGGAACATCAAAACTCCGTGTGAAACTTCAATATCACTCACTCAGAGACAATTAATTGCTGATAGACCGAAATTATCCTCTCGGCTACAAGTGGAATTGAATAATACTCTAAATTACGTCTCGCTCGATCCGCCATCTGGAGCCTTTCGCCAGGATTTTTCCACATCCAATCAATCGCTTCCTTTAACGTGGAAGTGTCTCTCGGGGGAATAATTACGCCATTCAATCCGTTAGCGAGCAACTCTGAAGCAGCTCCAACATTCGTGGCAACTACTGGAACTCCAAACTTAATCGCCTCCATCATTGCGTTTGACATGCCTTCACTAAAACTGGGGGAAACAAACACATCAGCAATTTCGAAGTACTTTTGAGGACTTTTTGTCTCGCCCAAAATTAATACAGACTTCTCAAGCGTAGTTAGCTCAATTGGATGATCGATCGCGATTGGCCCAACAATCATAAGTATGGAATCTATTTTTGCTTCAGCCTGACTCCAAGCATCCAACAACACATTGAGTCCTTTATATGAAGCTATCCGCCCCAAATACAGAAAAACTGTAACACTCGGCTCGAATTGTGGGATTTCCTCTTCACTTGAACCTCCCAGGCTAGAAAGATCTTGAGCCAGGTCAATACCATTTGGAATTCTGCAGATTCTATTTTTCTCTATCCCAATTTCTAATAACTCATTCTCAATTTCCCCGGAGATTGCCTGAATGGCATCAGCATTCTTTAAACCATACCATCTAGTCAATTTAGCCAATTTTTTGAATCTTTGAATCTCTCCATATTTTCCGCCACAAGCGATCTTCACATAAACCGGCTTTGAAGTAAATTTACTAGCTAAAGCACAGACATCTGCTTGTAAGTTGCCTAAATGCACATGCACCAAGTCATACTGTTTTCGTTTGGCAATCAAAAAACAAAATAAGAAAAATAGATACGAAACTTTTCCAATCAATCTGATTCCAGGACGGGGAAGTCGAAATATCGCGATGCCATTTTCATCTAAATACTTATTGAATTTTCGATTGCGAGATTGGGTGACAACTTCCACATGTACATTTAAATTTCTCATTTCAGCGCAGAGTCTTTTGGCTTGAATTTCAGCGCCACCAGTATCTAGCGGAGGAAAACCTACTGTGACAAAAAGTACTCTAAGCTTGTTTTGTGTAGATTTCATGCTCTCATGTTAGCGATCTTCTAGAAATCTTCGATCAAACTTAGAAAAGAACTCAAATATCACGAAATTCCCGTACGGATTCAATTATCGCCGTCCTATTTTTTAATGCCCAATTCCATTGCGCTTCAATTCCGTTCACCATGTCGAATTTTGGAGTCCAGCCAGTCAATTGAGTCAACTTGAGAGTGGATGCGCCTGTTCTCTCAACATCACCTTTTGCAGAATATTCCGTAATAACATTCAATTTCTTACCAGAAATCCTTTGAAACAATCCAATCGCATTGAGTAGCGTGGTTTCCTCTCCTCCGCCTATATTGAATATCCCTGTCTCTTTCTGTTCCATGAGTAAAACTGTGGCCTTTACCGCATCAGATACATAAGTAAAATCTCGAATTTGCTGTCCCGTGCCATAAATTGGAAAAACATCGTTCGAGAGTATTGAAGAACATATTCTCGTGAATGCCATGTCTGGCCTTTGGCGAGGTCCATAGACCGTGAAGTATCGAACCCCAATTAACTTGGAATCAAAATTATTCAAATAGGCCTGCGCTAACAAATCCCCGCCGGCTTTCGTTACCCCATATGGACTCCGAGGAGACATTAGGTCATCTTCAATAACGGGGTAATGGCTGGAATTGCCATAAACAGAAGAAGATGATGCATAGACGACCGGTAAACCATCTTTTGTATTGTCAAAAATTTTCTGCGTGGCAAGTAAATTATTTTTCACGTATTCAATA
>CAIXBT010000094.1 GCA_903917755.1 uncultured Bacteroidota bacterium | reverse complement strand
GTAGTGCCATTTTGCGCCCTGATGGCACCAGTCCTGAGCTGAGATGGTAGTAGAAAATAATCCAAGAAGAACAATAAGGAGAATTGGTTTCATATGTTTCGTTTCTGTTATGTCAAAACTAAAGAAAGATCAGATAATATTCATCACCATTTTTTATTTGACAAAACTATGACAAAGTGAAATACCAATCACCTCATCACTTGAACGCATCCAATCCTGTGATGTCATGCCCTGTGATAAGCAGGTGTATGTCGTGTGTACCTTCGTAGGTCACCACTGTTTCCAGATTCATCAGGTGGCGCATGATAGGATACTCGCCTGTGATCCCCATGCCACCCAGCATCTGGCGTGCATTGCGGGCTACATCGAGCGCTATCTCGCAGCTGTTGCGCTTAGCCATTGATATCTGTGCGGCAGTGGCGCGTCCTTCATTTTTCAGAACGCCGAGTCGCCATATGAGTAGTTGTGCTTTAGTGATCTCAGTGATCATCTCTGCCAGTTTCTTTTGTTGCAGTTGAAATTGTCCTATCGGTTTGCCGAACTGTATTCTTTCTTTTGAATAACGCAATGCGGTATCATAGCAGTCCAATGCTGCACCTACTGCACCCCATGCTATACCATAGCGTGCGCTGGACAGGCAGCCCAGCGGCCCTTTGAGTCCTTCTGCATTCGGTAGCAAGTTTTCTTTAGGCACTTTCACATTGTCAAATACCAGTTCACCGGTAATGGATGCTCGAAGCGACCATTTGCCATGTGTAGTAGGTGTGGTGAATCCTTCCATGCCACGCTCTACTATGAGTCCCTTGATCTTGCCTACTTCATTTTTAGCCCATACCACTGCGATGTCTGCATATGGGGCGTTTGAGATCCACATTTTGGCACCGTTTAGCAGGTAGTGATCGCCTTTGTCTTCGAAGTGTGTCTCCATACCGCCGGGATTCGATCCGTGATTTGGCTCAGTCAGTCCGAAGCAGCCGAATAGCTCACCCTTAGCGAGTTTAGGCAGGTATTTATGACGCTGAGTTTCGTTACCGTATTTGTAGATCGGATACATGACCAGTGAGCCCTGTACGGATGCTGTAGATCTGATGCCAGAGTCACAGCGCTCCAGTTCCTGCATGATGATGCCGTAAGATATCTCATCCAGACCACCACCGCCATATTCGGCGGGTATACTGGGTCCGAAAGCGCCTATCTCTCCGAGTTCTTTCACAATGTGTCGTGGAAATTCTGCACGCTGTGCATAGTCTTCGATGATCGGGCTTAGCTTTTCTTTCACGTATGAACGGATACTTTCGCGGATCAGTTTGTGCTCGGTGGTGAGCAGGTCATCTATCAGATAGTAATCATGATGTTGATACAGGTCTTGTCTCATATTGTATTGCTTTATAATTGCGGTCGCAAGATAAACAAAACAAGATAAGTTGGTTCGTATGATGCAAAAGAAGATGCTTAATTTCTGTGGCGGGGACTGATTTAATTGACTAATTTCACGGCCTAAATGTTAGATATGGCTTTAATAGGAGTAGAGGGTTTGCAGTTTTATGCACATCATGGTTATCATAAGGAAGAGCAGGTCCTGGGCGGGAAATATGTAGTGGACATATATTTCACACTGGATATAGACGAGGCTGCGGCTTCAGATCAGCTCAAAAAGACCATAGATTATGAAGAAATATATAAGATCACAAAAGCTGAGATGGAGGTTCACTCAAAGCTGATCGAGCATGTATGCAAAAGAATCATCGAGGCTATAAAAAGAAATTTTACGATCATCACTTATTTGAAGGTTCGTGTCAGCAAACACAACCCACCACTCAAAGGTCATGTGGAGCGAGTATTTGTGGAGTTGGAAGCTTGATCAATACTTATACGGCCATTCCCATCTCTTCGTATTCTTTCTCTATCTGAAATACTGATAGGCGCTGGTTGATCTCCAGTGAGCGCTTTACAGAAATGAAAAAATCGATCAGTCGTTTGAAATCGGTAGGTTTCTGTATGTATGCATCAGCGCGCAGATTGTAGCAATCTATCATATCATTCTTATAGTCCGAATTGGTCATGATAAACACAGGTATCCTGGCAAACCTCTCATCCCCTTTGATCTTGCCGAGCAGTTCCTTACCATTCACCTTAGGCATATTGAGGTCCAGCATGATCATATGAAAGGGCTCATCCAGATTATATGCTGATTCCATTATGTCAAAAGCTTCATTGCCATCATAGGCATAGCGTGCAGTGACCATATCGCTGAGGCCAGCCTCTCTGATGGCTTCTATCATGAGTCTCACATCAGCAGGATTATCCTCTATCATTAATAGATTGCAGGTCAGGGTTAAGTTTGACATAATTAAAGGTATTTATACACCTACAAACGTAAACATACCATGTTTCAATGCGGCGATTACTCTATCTCATAATATCAACAGGTATATGAGAGTATCCCAAAAAAAGGTCATTTTTTGCCGTCTACAGGCTCCGGAGCATTCTCATCATCGATGATAGGCGTAGGGGTCTTGGGTCTGTACTTAGGGTCGATCTCATGCCTGATGAAATCTTCCACCTGTTCAGCACCTATCCTTTTGGCTTTGATGGTCTTGTCTCGGTCGAGAATGTATATCTGCGGAGTACTTTGGATATCCCACTCGAATCTGAAATTATTTTGTCTGTATGGATCGGCCACATTTATCCAATCAAGTTTATTTTCTTTGATGAAATCAGTCCACTTTTTCATCTCTTCGATAGACATGATGGTAGGTGCATATATCTCTACATCTATTCCATCCTTTTTCATTTTGTGATAAGATTCAGCGAGCTTAGGTACTTCTTTTTTGCAGTGGCCGCAATCCGGATCCCAGAAACACAGCACCGTGAATCTGTTTTTTATATCATAGAGAGAATGAAATGTCTTGAGTGTGGTGTCTGCCAGTTGGATATTCATAGCGCGTTTGCCGATCAGAAGCGGCTCCAGTATCCGGCCTCTTTCATTGATCTTATATAGCTGCACTGAATCTACCCATGGTGCGAATCCTTTTGAATAATAGTTTTTGACCAGATGCACATACACCGCATCAAAACCCATGATCTTGGATTTCGCCATCTCATTGAGCATATATACAAGTGTGTATTTGAACAGTTCTCCGGTTGGTGGCATTTTGCTCAGGAGGGCATCGCTCTCTATGATGAGTGAATCAGGTATCTGGATGATAGTACGGCCATAAAACTCTTTCAGTTTATTATGGAATATCGGAGTTCTGATCAATCGGTCATCGTTCAGGTTCATATTATCCCAATAGCGATTTTTGTAGTCACGCCATACCCAATTTGAGTCTATGAGTCTGCCTACTGCATCTCTTGGTGCATCCTTGATATCACTCGGAATGATAGGCTGCATAGCCCTAAGGATACCGGCATAAAAACTATTTGGGTAGCCATAGATCACGCTGCGTCTTTTGTCTGTGACCAGTGAGTCAATGACCTTTAATTTTTCACGTATCTGATCTTTTTCCTGTTGAGTTTTGGCGGCCTTGTATGCGCTGTTATATCCTTCGCTTTCTTTGCGTTCGGCAGAGAGAAACTTCATGTCATCATAAAAAAGTTGATTCTCTACTGATCCTGTCACCACTATATGGCCTGCCAGATCACTGGTATCTGTGGTGAGTGAGAAGCGCTGTTCGTTCACTACAAATTCAAAGTATTTATTGCCAAGGGCCGGAAAAACCGCCAGATATATACCTGCCGGAAGCAAAGTATCTGCTTTGATCTCGCATACTCCCTTGCTGTTGATGGTCAGTGTATCTTTCACATATTGCTTATCACCATAATAGTATGCTAGGATCAGCTTTGAATTAGAAAGGTTGTTGACGGTGAGTTTGATATCATATCCTTTTTGAGCAAAGAGGACGACTGAGAATAGTAATACTAAAAGTGTCGATGTGATTTTCTTCATTCCTGTCATTATTTTATTGGTTGCCAAATCTATTCAGAATTAATTTAACAAGCATGGTCATTGTTAAAAAATACCGTTAAAAAAAATTAAGCCGAGTTCTCTCTGTTTGGGGCTTAAGATGAAAATGAATTGTTAAGAGTTGCATCAAAAAAAAACCCTGCTAAACTTTAGCAGGGTTTTAAATCTTTTTAAGGATTATGATTATTTGTTGATAGCGATTTGTTTCACAGCAGTACCTGTCGGTGTTTCTACTTTCAGCAGATATACACCAGACTCCAGATTGCTCAGATTGAGAACTGATTTAGTGACACTAGGTTTCACTGTGATTGTCTCACTTACCTGCTCACCTAGGATGTTGAATACTGATACGTTAGCACCGTTAGCGATATCGTCAGCCAGTTCCAGAGTCATGATACCTGAAGATGGGTTAGGATATACGCTTATCTTGTTTGAAAGCTCTACGTCGTTGATACCGGCCAGGTGCACCTGTACGCAAACTGTATCGCTGGAAGTACCATATTGGTTAGATACTTTCAGGATCACACATTTAGTGCCGCCTGTAGTATATACCTTAGTAGCATGCACCTGATTCAGGTTGTTTGTAGTTCCATCACCCCAATACCAGATCCTGTTTGTAGGGAAGTTTAGACTTGTATCAGTGAATGCAAAACGAGTACCTGTCAGTTGTACATAGTATATTCTGGCGATAGGAGGACCAGATACGATCACCACCTGAGTGTGAGTAGCTGAGTTGCCGGATGGATTAGTAGCAGTCCATGTAGAAAGAAATACACCTGCTGAGTCTGTATTTCCGCTACCGTTGGTAGGTACTGTACTAGAGTATGTAGGAGTGATGTTGCCATATACGCAGTCATAAGCTGTAGCTGTAGGCGGAGTGTATGGTTGTCCCAAAAGAACAAATACGGTATCCGGTCCGTTCAGTGTCAGTGAAGGCGGAGCGTTATCAAATCTGTTTACAAACTGAGCCTGAGTGAAGTTGATATTCTGGCAATAGTAGAAGCTGGCCGGGTTAGTACTAACCTTGCTGGTTATAACAGCCTGATGATAATCCGGGTCGGTAAGTACTACAGGGATATTGAAGTTGCCACCACCTTGATTGAATACATTAGGAGATACTACAGGGAAAAGAGCACCACCATAGGTACCGTTAGTAAGACTTTGAGATGGAACCTGACCACCGAATAATGGATCGCCGGCTGTGAAGTTTACTACGTTTGTAGTCTTGCGGATACCCATATCAATACCGATACCGAAGAGATTTGGATTTGGATTGGTATTGTTGACATCTGTGATACCGGCTACTACGCTGGAATCAGTATCTGCCCAGAATATGAATATTTTCTTTCCGTCTTTGCTGCGTGATATCTGTACACGGTTTCCGTCGCCAGTGTTATCACTTGTATAATATGCTGAATAGCCATGTATCCTTGACAGATAGTTGGCCTGCCAGCTGCATCCTGATACAGATGGATTGTAGTACAGGTCATACAGTACCATTTCCTGGAAGATATAGAATGAGTATTGATTAGATGTCGTATCAGCTTGTCCTACGACAGCAGCTATATGCGGATTGCCGGCTGAGTCTACTGCTATTTGCATGCCGCCTACCACTGTTTTACCACCATTAGTAGCACTACTGCTGGTCGGGAACATACCCGGAAGGTTATCAAGGGTCAATGACTGAGGAGCTGACCAGGTAGCACCATAGTCAGTTGATTGCATTAATATAGGTCTTGATGTGAAGTTTGCATCATTAGTGATATCACCATTCAGTAATATCCATCCGTATTTGCCTGTCGGGTCGAATGCGATAGTTGGGTTTCCGAGGTTATTGCCTGTTACTGCACCTGAAGCATCATATACCAGTGCACTACCTATGTCGATATTCTGATATGTCCACAATACTTCATGTGCTGAGTCATTCCAAAGGCCTCTTTCGAGGATTATTCCACGAACTGTATCCATAGTAGAAGAAAGCAAAGTATAGTTCATATTGACATTCCAGTAGTGTCCCGGAGATGTCTGGATCATACTTGTAGCGATCTCCACATTGGCATTGTTTACTATCTCATGGTGCTCAGTGAATGTAGATGGGTTGCCGGTCAGCTGGCCAACTCCATAATATTGACCTTGCCATACATTAGATGTACCACCGTTGTGCCATGAACCGTTATAAACGATACGTGCACTGTCAGCTATAGTAGGATTAGCTGAATCCGGGGTCAGAACTGCCTGCGGGTAGCGACCATTTATAGTAATGTTATCAGCCAATGGATTGAGAGGGCCGATGTTTACATTCCATGTTGCTCCTCCGTCTTTTGATAAGTCAAAACGATACTGAGCCACGTTTGCGGCAGCGTAACCGGTCACAGTGTCAGACCTGTGTATGAACAAAACTGTGTTCATCGCACTATCAAGGTCCAATTGGTGGCAGTTTGCATTCAAGATTGATAAAACATTACCTGCTTTACCGATCAATACTTTTTGCAAAGCCCCTGAACGCTGACTTTTAGGTTTGTTATTACGTGTGTAACTTGATGCACCAGGCTTTGGGCCGGCTATCGGCTTATAAAGCGTTCTCGTCGGCTCGGTGGCCCACACGAACATGGTCATTAGTGAAACAAGGGAGAGTAGAACAAGTTTTTTCATGTTATTTTTTTGTTTTAAGAGTTTCAAAGTTAAATAAAATGACAAATTAATCGAGTTTTGCCTCTGAAATTTTGGTCACAGCAATGTCATAAAATGTGGATAGCTTAATAAGACAATGATGCTTATTTAAATTGGTGATAATAATTGTATTACATATTATTCCGTGCAATATATGTAGGAGCCGATGACTTATTGTAGGTCTATTTGATGAAAATGCTTTGGCTAATAGATGTTTGACCAATGATAAGTTGGATCTCATATATGCCGGATCTGATATGCGAAACGTTGATCTCTGATAGGGGTTGCTGAAGGACTGCATGAAAAGTGATATACCCGAGACAATCCTTGACCAGCAGGATCCCTTTCCTGATAGGTGATATCTTTTCATCTATCACCACCAGCGAATTATCAATGGGCATAAGTGCTTTTGACATTTCATCTTGTTTATATTACAAATAAACAGTTTCACTCTTAATCAGCTTGCGATTCAATATTATCTTTTTATTAAATCATTGCATAAAAAGCTCTTATAGAACTGATCTCTGAGTTCATACCTCATGATATGCCCAGCCCAATGAACTGATTAAGATTCACTGCCTTTCTGAGTCGGGTCATGAAAAGCCTTCTTCTATACCTGTACGTTTGCCATTGATTATTAATCACGCTCAAACAAAAAATCATGAAAAATCATAAAATCAAATTGCTCGTTCCTGTTTTAGTCCTTATTGCTGTAGCTCTTATTACACTTTCGACCTCCTGCAGCAAGTCCAGCAGCAGTTCTACCAACTTTACAGGCACATATATCGGCACGCTTTCTGTCGGATATGTTAATGAGAGCGACACTATAGTAATCACACCCGGTAGTACATCATCATCTGTGGTTATGACCTCTAGGACAAGTCATGGCTCAACTTACAGTATCAATGGTACTGTAAATGGGAATTCGCTTACTGTCCCATCTCAATCTGTCAATGTCACTTCGCTAAGTACGACTTATACCGTATCCGGTACGGGAACTCTTAAAAATTCGGCTTTAACTATTAATGAGGTTTGGGTAAGTTCAAGTCCGGCAACATATTATTTTTCCTTCAGCGGAACTAAACAGTAATCTTTCATTCAGGCTTCAAGGGGATTCGATTTACGTTGAGTCCCCTTGTTTTTATTTATTGTGACTCCATCACCATCTTCAGTTCCTGCTCAGAGTTTCCTCTATTGTTTTTTTCGATGAATTTCCCGGACTCTGTGAT
>CAIXBT010000093.1 GCA_903917755.1 uncultured Bacteroidota bacterium | reverse complement strand
TCTTTTTCTTCTTGTCGAGCAGGCTGAATGTCTTCTGCATCGACCCGCAATTTTTTATACCGTATATACTGATCATGATCCGAAAATAAGTAAAAATAATATGCGCGGAGATAAGTATATCCATGAACCGGATGAAACATAGCCCATGATTTCAATCGTGGGTCTAATTAGCAAGATCCATGAACTGCTATAAAGCATAGCCCCGACTTCAATCGTGGGTCTGATAATTAAGACTACCTTCACCGCATAGCGGCACTAAGCCGGATGGTTCATTAATTTTATTGCAAAACATTTTTGATACACTCATAGATAGTTTCGTCAAAGACAAAGTAGGCATCGCGGAAGATTTTCTCTCTGTGGCGCTCGCGGCCCATCTGAAGGCTAACCTCAGCACACTCTTTGCGGCAGATGGGTTTCACCCCGCAGGTCTCGGCAATGATACGCTTCAGTCACATGATACTGCTATACGCGGCGACATGATCTACTGGCTCGACCGCAGCCATGACGACCCTTTTGAGAATGATTTTTTTGACCTGATGGATCGCTTTGTGAAATACCTCAACGACACCTGCTATACGGGCATCACGGGCTACGAATTTCACTATGCGAGATATGAGGAAGGGAGTTATTACAAAAAACATCTCGATTGTTTTCGCAATAACGGCAGCAGGCAGTATACCATGATCATGTACCTCAACGCAGACTGGCAGCCGGCTGACGGAGGCGAGCTCTGCATACATCAAGATGGCATGCAGCAGAACATTTCTCCGATAGGAGGCAAAAGTGTTTTCTTTCGCAGCAACGAACTGGCACACGAGGTACTGCTGACCCTCAAACCCAGAATGAGTATCACCGGATGGCTCAGGATCGATTAGATAATTTCGCGATCTTATTCCTTATTCTGTCCGACTTTTATTATAGATTTATATTATGGAAAGATCGATCCTTTTTCGTATCAAAATAGCCTTGTCATGGGTACTGTATATGCCGGTGGTCGGGATGACCTATGTGATCGTGTGGCTCGATAGGGCGTTTCAGTTTTCGCTGGCCTTCCCGCGCGATGTGGAGCAGCTGCAGGAGCAGCAGTCATGGCTGCTTGACAAACTCTCTACCACAGGCGCACTGCCTGCCGATGCCGACATCGAGAGCTGCGAGATCACGCCGCTCGATCAGTCCATCATCTTTCGTTCCAATGCAGGAGTGATAGAAGTGACCTATCTGACCATGGGCGAAAAAAAGACATTGAAGTGCTTCGCAAAATTCGCGCCTACGATGGGCACTATATGGAACAAAACGATCTTCAATCTGCAGCTCAATCATATCAAGGAAGGCTGGTTCAATACTAACTATGTCAATCAGGATCCGCAGGTGCCCGCGCCTCATGTATACTACTCTGAGGTGTCGGCCATCACCGGTCATCTCTGCCTGATCACGGAGCATATGGGCGATGATATTGAGTACCACGATTATCCTTATGTAAACTTCACACAGGAGCATCTCGACATGGCACTAGAGGGGCTGGCATCGCTGCATGCACATTACTGGGGAGATACATCTGCTCGTATGTCGAAGGTCCTGCCTATAGAAGATACTACGGTTTATCTCTTTGACTCTATGGTGGCGGGACGATGGAGCAGACCTGCACGCAAAGTGATGGTGCAAAGCTGGACGCTGATGAACAAGCCGCAAACGGTGCTGCATGGCGACTCACGCATCGGCAATATGATGTTTCCATCGGCAGCGGGGCGCGGACGCTATGTGCTGATAGACTGGCAGGCTGTACGAAAAGGTGTGGCGGCTTTTGATGTCGCATACTTTCTCGTGCTGAGCCTGATGACCACACATCGTCATGAGTTGGAGCGGCCTGCTATAGATACTTACTATAGATCACTGATCGCAAAAGGTGTCAAAAACTATAGCCGCGAACAATTTGAAGATGACTATCGGCATGGCTGTATCTGTACGCTGGTGCTGCTGTCGCTGCCCATGCTGAGCGGCGAAGTGAGTGCCGAGGGTGAAGCCGCGCTCCTGTTTGTATTCGGCATGGGTATATGGCGCGAGCGGCTGAGGCAATATTTTGAGGACTTCGACTATGTGTGGATGGCAGACAGATATGGTATCTCAGCGCAGGAGTCGCGCGATGCCATAGCTGAAATGATAGCGGTGATAGACAAGAGGCTCAATGGCGTACTGATAGCTGCAGGGTCTAAGGAGACATTGACGGATGTACTCAGGCGCAGCAATGTGGCCGGCGAGTTCAAAGTATAAGACTCAATTATTGACCATGTCCGTGTTTGAGCGAAGCCATTGCCGCTTATACTTGTTGCTGAGAAATACCAATAAGGGCGGGATATGGGCTGTTAGCTCCCCTCCTTAGCTAAGGAGGG
>CAIXBT010000092.1 GCA_903917755.1 uncultured Bacteroidota bacterium | reverse complement strand
TCTGCTCCAGAGCGAGCGTGTTTTCGGGATTGATCCGGTAGCATTCTGAGAAATCGCTCGCCGCTGCGACAAAATCATCATCATTGAATTTTGCCAATCCTCTTTTATAAAATGCCTGCTCATCATCGGGGTTGATCTGAATGATCTGAGTGAAAATATCTATGGCATCAAAATATTTGTGCTTGTAATAAAGAACAAGCCCCAACTGATGCAGCGTATTGACATCTTTAGGATTGATAGACCGGGCATGCGAGAAAAACTCGATGGCATTGTCATAATGCTTTTCATCTATCTGTATCATACCCAGCTGATACCAGGCATCGAGATATTTGGGATCGAGTTTCACGACCTTCTGAAAATCAAGATCGGCCAGCGAATCCATATGAAGCTTCTGATAGGTGAGCCCCCTGCTGTATATATAACCGATGGTATTTGGTTTGAGCCCGATGGCTGTCGTATATCTGGCCAGTGCGGTAGTATAATCCTGTGCATAGTATGCCCGCACACCTACACCATATATATCTGCTGCCCGCTCGGTCTGTGCAGACAGTGCCGAAGCATAAAATAAGACAATAAGAAAAAACGACCTCACGATACCCCTACCCCCCCAGAAGGGCTGAGCTGTTTCATTCTGACAAAATAATAATTCTAAGCAGCTATTTATCACAGAGAACACAGAGGATAGAGGAATACAAAGAGCACACTGGCAATTGCTCTTTGTGCTAATGGCTGTGTCTCCGTTTTCTCTGTGGCCTTCGTGATGCTTGTATTCATTTTTAGAATGATATAGCCCTACTACCCTGAAGGCTTTAACAGCCACTAAATTGGGAATGCCATAATCTGATCTCATATCAACGAATGTAAAAAATGATTTGCGTACTAGCGCTGAAACTTCAATCGCAGGCGCTCTACAGGTCTGCCGTTGATCAGGTGCTCCTCGACTATCTCCAGCACATCTGCCAGCTGCACATGACCATAGAAAACGCCCTCGGGATACACCACCACATTGGGCCCGAACTCACACAAGTCCAGACAGCCTGCCTTCTGCGCCCTCATATCGACATTCAGACCTCTGTCTTTGATCTCTTTCTTAAATGCCTTGACCAGCTCCATGCCGTGTTCCTCACCGCAGCTTGGCCTTTCGCTATTCACCCGCTGATTGGTACAGACGAATACGTGTTTATCAAATTTCAGATTACTTTCCATTGATTGTCTTTTTGAGAATAAGGAACAAAGATAGAAATCGGAAAACAAAAAAATCTATCGCTAAATCAGAATTCCACGTCAGGCTCAAGCTATCCCAATCTCGTATTTGGAATTTAGATATTAACTAGCTATATTTGTATTACACAACTCAATTGTGCAAATAAATTGCATTATGCATATCATTATATAAAATACTATTTTTATTTATATACAAAAGCTTCAATTGCAACTATTTAATTTTTTTTGAAAAAAGAGCCCAATAGTGGAAAATTAGGATTATTCATATGTATAAATGAAAAAATACACTAGCTATTTTCCCTGGTTCAGATGGGCGGGTTCAGGTATGAAGCAACTATTTGGTCCGAAATTTCGTTAGTATAATATAATGTAGTGATAATGATAGATCTGAAGCAAGACTGGCTCACTGAGGGGCATATAGATTTTGAGTACAAGAAATATCTGCTGCTCGCATACCTGCAGCAGGTGGAGCAGGAGTTTGATGCTAAGAAACTGTATCCGAAGTTCTCTGAATTGATGGAGCATTACCGAAATATGGAAATACTGCATGAGCAGAAAAAAATCGCGCAAAATAGTTTCCCGAAAGAAATAACAAGTCTCGATTTTGAACGATTCAAGGTGGAATATAAGACGCTGGGGCATGATGCTGAACTGATAAAGGAGATAGATGAAATCGTAGCCTTCGCCATGCCCGAATTCAAAAACAAAATGTCTCTGGGCAAGGAACTCTTTGAAGAGGTAGAAGACAAGGTTGAGGTATTTCCTGTAGGGCTGATACCGCTGAAAGTCGAGGAAGGTTATTTTATGCTATCAGATTTTGTGAGACGCATGATAAACGTATATCAGTACAACATCACCATTTTCGAAAGCGCATTTGAGAAATTCAGAGGTATCCATACCACACTGGTCAATCAATACGAGATGTCAATATCAAATACCTACCAAAATATCAAGTATGAATTGATCCGCGACACTAAACTGATGCCGGCTACCTATGCATTGGAGTTTAAAGAGACATTCCCGCTCAATGAGACTATGCTCCCTGTGGCAAAGAGAATGCTGGTGCGATATGTGACTGTATAAGAAGCTATGACTAGACAGTCATGATCTCTTTTTCCTTGATCTCGATATGCTTGTCCACTTTGGCAGAGTAGTCATTCAGGATATTCTGGATAGAGGTTTCGGCGTTCTTGGCAGCATCTTCCGGCAGACCATCCTTGAGCATTTTCTTCACTTTCTCATTGGCCTCACGGCGTGTGGTGCGAAGTGATATACGACAGTCTTCTGCTTCGTTCTTTGTTTGCTTGACGAGTTCCTTGCGGCGCTCTTCTGTCAGTGGCGGGATATTGAGACGTATCACCTTGCCGTCATTCTGAGGCGTCAGACCGATATTCGCCATCATGATGGCCTTCTCTATAGCATGCAGGACAGATGCGTCCCAGGGCTGTATCGTGATGGTCCTGGAGTCAGGAGTAGAGATATTTCCGAGCTGATTGAGCGGTGTCATAGTGCCATAAGCATCAGCGTTCAGGCCTTCTAGTATCATCGGGCTGGCTTTGCCTGCGCGTATCTTGGACAGTTCATACTCATAGTGCTCCAATGCTTTCTGCATATTGCCCTTTACTTCATCCAGTAGTTTCTTTACATCTGCGTCTGTCATAATATTTAGTTGTAAGTTTTAAGTTATAGGTATTAATAGGTTTCATGTGATTATGTCCTGCTGCTGACCAGAGTTCCTATGGCATCGCCGGTCACTATTTTCATCAGATTGCCTGGCTTATTCATATTGAACACAATGATCGGTATGTTGTTTTCCTGACATAGAGTGAATGCGGTCATATCCATTACATTCAGCTTTTGCGATATCGCATCAGCATAACTGAGAGTGGTATATTTTTTTGCATTCGGGTTCTTCTCTGGGTCGCTGTCATAGATACCATCCACACGGGTACCTTTGAGGATCACATCTGCTTCTATCTCCGTAGCTCTGAGTGCAGCTGCGGTATCGGTAGTGAAATAAGGATTGCCGGTACCTGCACCGAATATCACTACTCTGCCCTTTTCGAGGTGCCTTACTGCGCGGCGCTTGATGAAGGGCTCGGCTACCTGTTTGATCTCGAGAGCTGTGAGCAGTCTTGTACTGACACTTACTTTTTCGAGACCGCTTTGCAATGCCATACTGTTTATGACAGTAGCCAGCATTCCCATATAGTCTCCCTGTACACGGTCTATACCGGTGGCTGTGGCCTGAATGCCTCTGTAAATATTTCCTCCACCTATCACGATGGCTACTTCTATTCCTCTTTCGACCAGAGCTTTGATTTCTTCAGCATATTGCATGATCACCGATGTATCGATACCATATTGCTGGGTACCCATGAGTGCTTCACCACTAAGTTTGAGGAGTATACGTTTATATTGCATAGCGTGGCGAAAATACAGGATTGCGCTCAATAAACAAAGCGCTCAATCTACCAGAGTGCCGGTCATCTTTTCAAACAGCTCATCGGCACGCTCTATCAGGTATGCAAACCCCATCCAGGCGGGTAAATAGTCGAGACGGATATAGCCCATTATGTTCCATCGGCTGGTATATTCCCATGGGCAATGACCTGTGAATTTATCTAGTAAAAATCCTGTAACAAACTCAACCGTAAAGATACCCAGTGACACAAGAAATATCCTCAATATAAGTTGAAACCCTTTGAGGTGCTTATGTACGAGCGGAAAAAGAACAGCGCCGACACCATAGATAAAGAACATCCAAATATAGCTATGACCTGAGAAACCCCAATCGATGGCTTTGTGATCCATGACGGAATGATAAAAGGCAACTATGGCTGTGAAAAATATTTCTGTACTGAGACCCAGAGTGCCCCAGAGATAAAAGCGAAGTATTGTTTTTTGCATGGCAATAATTATAGCCCTCAAAGGGTTTGAAACCCTTTGAGGGTTATGTGTTGATCTATATTATTTCAAAATATCTTTTTGTTTCCCAGTCAGTGACCACGCGGCTAAACTGTCTCCACTCCCACTCGCGGGTTTGAGTGAAGTGCTTCACAAATTTGTCGCCGAAGAGTTCTTTTGCTACATCAGAATCGCGCATGGCGACTGTGGCATCGTGCAGATTTTTAGGGAAGCGGCCGTTCGATTCATCTTTATAGCCATTGCCAACAGTGGCTGGCTGGTTGAGTTTGAGTTTATGTTTGATACCATAGAGACCTGCTGCGAGACAGGCAGACATAGCCAGATACGGATTGGTATCGCTGCCCACTACACGGGTTTCGAGGCGGGTAGACTTGCTGCCGGCAGGGAGTGCGCGCAGCGCTACGGTGCGATTATCTATGGCCCAGGTGACGGTGGTAGGTGCCCATGCGCCCTCTACGAGACGTTTGTATGAATTGATCGTTGGTGCTACCATGGGCAGTATATGCGGCAGACAGTGGAGTTGTCCGGCTATATAGCTTTTCATGGTATCGCTCATTTTGTTCTTGTCCTTTTCATTGTAGAAAAGATTTTTGGTGGTCTTCATATCCCACAGTGACTGATGCACATGACCGCTGCAGCCGGGCAGGTTCTCGCTGATCTTTGCCATGAAGGTGGCAATGACGCCATGTTTGTAGGCTATTTCTTTCACAGCTGTTTTAAATAATACAGCCTGATCTGCAGCTGTGAGTACATCTCCATAGCGGAGTGCTACTTCATATACTCCCGGGCCGGTTTCTGTATGAAGGCCCTCGATAGGCACATCAAATTTCTTCAGCAGATCAAACAGTGCGGTGAAATAATCGGTCCTCAATGTGGAGCGAAGGATCGAGTATCCGAACATACCCGGTGTAAGCGGAGTGAGACCGCGATAGCCCTTGGCCTCTGCGCTCTGAGGTGTCTCTTCGAAATTGAACCATTCAAACTCTTGCGAGAAATATGGTTTGAAGCCTTCTTTTTCCGCGCGGCCTATCACCTGCTTCAGGAGCTGACGTGGACAGACATATAGCGCATCATTTTTGTGATCTATGAATTCACCTAAGAAGAAAGGCACATCATTTTCCCATGGTATTTTGCGAAATGTGCTCAGATCAATAGTAGCCTTCGCATCGGGGTAACCTGTATGCCAGCCAGTGTATTCTGTATTATCATAGGCTACATCACCTGCATCCCATCCGAATACTACATCACAGAAACCGAAATTACTATCCACTATTCCGAGAAACTTCTCGGTCGAAACATATTTGCCGCGCAGGATGCCATCTATATCTGTGATCGCGAGTTTGACTTTGCCCGAAGGGTGATTCTTTACGTAAGAGATTATTTCTTTATTGGTCATGATCTTTGCTGATTGATTTCAAGGCTTTAAATATAGTGTATGCGACCAAAATTATCGCGAAAAATAATCCTGAGAGACGCAAATTATACCGAACCATTGCAATTAACGAGACAACGGCAATGATAAGTGCAATGACAGGTGTGACAGGGAAAAATGGAACCTTGAATGGCCTGACCAGATCGGGTTCTATCTTGCGCAGCCTAAGGATAGAAACCATAGATACAATATAAAGCATCAGGGCTCCTAATACAGAAAAGGTAATGATCTGATCGGTCTTGCCGGCCAGCAATGCACCTATCCCAATGAGTGTATTAAAGATCAAAGCATTGGCCGGTGTGAGAAAACGCGGGCTGATCTCTCCCAAAAACCTCGGCGCAAAACCTATCTTGCCAAACTCATATGTAGCGCGGCCTGATGCCAGTATCAGACCATGAAATGATGCGATCAAACCAAAGATACCCACCCCTACGAGCATTTTATACAGCACATTGTCAGGAGATACTACATGGCCCATAGCCATCGGCAGAGGCGAGTCAGAAGTCACACCGGGGGCTTTATATACGATGGCCTCCCAGCCACTCACTCCCACAGATGCTATGAAAGTAAGTACACAAAGAACCACCAGTGTCAATATGGCCCAGCCGAAACCTTTCAATATGTCCCGTTGCGGATTGATGGTCTCTTCGGCTACATTGGCTACACCCTCTATACCCAGAAAGAACCAGATAGCAAATGGCATAGATGCAAATGCACCTGACCATCCATGCGGGAAACTATTTCGGGTGAGATTGACTGCCTGAAAATGGGGCAGCGTAACTCCCGCAAATAATAGCAACTCACCCACCGCCAAAACCGTGATGAACAATTCAAAAGCTGCGGCTGCTTTGACACCATATATATTGAGCGCAGTAAATAATATATATACCACGATAGCCGCCGTTGTGATATTTATTTGGGGAAATTCCAGATTCAGATAGGTGCCTATACCGATCGCTATAGCCGGTGGTGCGAAGACGAACTCTATGATCTGCGCAAGACCGGTAACAAAAGCCACATCCTTGCCCAATGCACGATAGGCATAATCAAAAGCCCCGCCAGCTTTGGGAATGGCACATGCCAGCTCCGAATAGGAAAAACTAAAAGCCGTGTACATGATGATGCTGAAAAAAGTCGCGATGCCGAGTCCCAATGTACCCCCTTGCTCCAGTCCGAGGTTCCAGCCCACATACATACCAGAGATGACATAACCCACTCCAAGACCCCAGAGCAGAAGCGGAGTGAGTGTTTTACTGAGACCTTGATTGCTTTCTATCACTCGTGGAAAATAAGAAAATATTGGAATATATTATGTGGCTTACTTAGTTCTACCTCCACATCTCCACCTTATATCCTTTCTTTCTGAGCAGCTCGATCACACCACCCTCGCCCGGCAGGTGCATGGCTCCGATGGCAATGAATGTGGCTTTCTTTTGGATAAATTCTGCCATCCTGTCTGCCATTCTGATATTTCTATCCGTGATCATAGCCTTATACAATTTCGGCGGCATCTGTTCTTCATCACTTATCGCCATGATGCTATCGAGGTTTTGCGCCAGATAGAACTTCATCAGATCAGAATTAGTATTTTTTTCGCCCTTCTTGAGATCCTGTATCGACTGTAGCAGCAGCTCTGCCTGCTCCTGATAATTCAATGTATGCAATGCATTGATCTGCTCATCTATTGTTTCTATTCCGATCAGGGTCTTCTTCTCTTTTTTTGCTTTTTTGAAAAAATAAATATCCATCGCATCGGCCATATTGGTCGAATCAGATTTGCTTATCCCCATTCCGTATTCATCCAGTACAGATGATACGATGATCGGCTCCATAGCATTGAATATGGACATACCATGCCCCATGCTTAGTGTCATAACCGAGTCTATGAAGCGATAATCAGAATCGGGTATCAGCTTACTGATCCTGGTACCTCCTGTCATCATCATTTTGGTCAGCGTACTGAGAGACATGGCTTTTTCGGGATCGATCTCCATCGCATAGGCCTTTGACTCCGCGAATGCTTTGTTGGCTTTGTCGCCGAAATTGAAGACCCGTCTGGCTGAGACATGCATCGTGCCATAAAGGTATGAGGGGTGTTTCAAACCATTTCCTGATATCTGCCAGCAGAGTGACTGGTATTGTGCGGATGCACCGAAAGAAATGATGAGCAGTAGAAATACAGCCACCGGACCACGTAAACCAGCTTTTATAGCATGGTATATTACCTTAAAAGATCGGAATCTGATATCGGAAACCTGCGAGGAATCGATAGATATGCTTATTTTTGAAAAAATAGTGGGGATCATTCCCCAAAAATATAAATACATCGGCGAATAAGTGATATCAATACATAATAAAATAGTCAGCGAAGATCTGCTCGAAGAAAATTTCGTATGCGACCTGCATGCCTGCAAGGGAGCCTGCTGCGTAGAGGGGGATACCGGCGCCCCGCTCGATGAGAGCGAACTGAAGATACTGGACGAAATATATCAGGATGTAAAACCATTCCTGATTCCCGAAGGGATAGCAGAACTCGAAAAACGCAAATATATGTGGGAGGAAGAAGACCAGAAATGGAAAACCCCTCTCATACAGGATGGCCCCTGCGCATATGTGAACTATGATAATGGGGTAGCAGTATGCGGTATCGAAAAAGCATATTTGGCCGGAAAGGTCGATTTCAGAAAACCTGTATCTTGTCACTTGTATCCGGTGCGTATCTCGCAGTACAAAACATTCGAAGCGGTGAACTATGAGAGATGGAGCATCTGCAAGGCAGCCTGCAAGAATGGCAACAAACTAAAAGTACCCGTATTTCGTTTTGTGAAAGATGCCCTGATCAGAAAATACGGTGAAGAATTTTATAATGTGCTGGAGGCTTATTATGCCCAGATGCGTAAACGATAAAATAGTTAATGGCTAAAAAGATAAATTTTAATGATTTCTGGCAGTTGTTTCGTATAGTGCAGATCGCTCTGTGGTCATTTGTGTTGTTCGTCATATTGTTTTTCATAGGTGTCAATGCAGGTATGCTCGGAGAAATGCCTGACCTGGAGGCTATTCAGAATCCCAACAATGATGTTTCCACTACAGTATACTCGGCAGATGCCGAAGTCCTAGGCAGCTACTACAGCGAGAACAGAATAGAAGTAGGCTATGATGATCTGTCGCCATATCTAGTGAAGGGTCTGGTCGCTACTGAGGATAAACGCTTCTATGACCACTCAGGTATAGATATGAAGGGACTCTTTAGTGCCATATTCGGGCCACTGATCACCCGACATGACAGAGGTGGTGCATCGACCATTACCCAGCAGCTTGCCAAAAACTTATTTCACCAGAACTTTCATAAAGCCGGGCGTATTCAGCGCGCCAAACAAAAACTCAAAGAGTGGATACTGGCGGCCAAGATCGAGCGTATGTTTTCTAAAGAAGAGATCATTACCCTTTACTTCAATACCGTGGAATTCGGCAATCAATCATACGGCATCAAAACTGCTGCCTTCACATACTATGGCAAAACACCCAAAGAGCTCAAACCTAATGAAGCTGCTCTATTAGTGGGTTTGGTCAACGCGCCGGCAAAACTCAATCCCAAAAAACATCCTGAAAGAGCAGAAGAAAGAAGAAACATTGTCCTGAAACGAATGCTCGAGGCGAACGCAATAACAAAGACAGAATATGATTCTTTGTCACAGAAAAAAATTAAACTCAACTTCCATAGCCCCGACTATCGTGAAGGCATAGCTACCTATCTCCGCGAAAACCTTCGTCAGGAACTCAAACAATGGTGCGAGAAGCATAAGAAACCTGATGGATCACCATATGACATCTATCGGGACGGTCTGAATGTATATACTACCATCGACTCACGTATGCAGCGCTATGCAGAAGAGGCCATAAAGGATCACCTTAAATATCTGCAGGATATTTATTTCAAGGAATGGAGAGGCAAGGAACCCTGGAAATCAGGTGAGCGCGCCAAACCCGAACTGCTGGAGAAAAGCATGGTACAGAGCCAGCACTATCAGGATCTGAAAGCACAAGGAAAAACAGATGAAGAGATCCGAAAAATATTTGATACCAAAGTAGACATGACCATCTTCTCTTATAATGGAGACAATGGTACCTTTAATAAAGATACACTCATGAGTCCCCTCGACTCTCTGAAATATTATCTGCAGGTCATACAGTGCGGCTTTCTGGCTGTCGATGTACATACGGGAGAAATAAAAGCATGGGTGGGTGGTCCTGATCTGAAATACTTTCAACTCGATCACGTCAAAAAATCTACCAAGCGTCAGGTAGGTTCTACGATGAAGCCTCTGCAATATGCAGTAGCCATCGAACGGGGTTGGGATCCATGCCATCTGGTGGAATATGTCAAACCAAATTGCGGAGACAATAGTTGGGACCCGGCCGGCACCAAGAAATGGAAGGATGGAGATCTGGTACCAATGCAGGAGGGGTTGTGGTATTCTGACAATAGAATGACATCTAATCTGATGTGCGAGTTTCATCCGCAGGCACTGGTAGATATGGCTCGTAAACTGAGAATTGAGAGCCCGCTTGATGCAGTACCATCGCTCTGTCTTGGGGTCTCAGACATATCACTTTGGGAGATGGTGGGTGCTTATACGATCTTCGCTAATCTGGGCGTATACAGCAAACCTTTTTACATCAAAAAAATAACTGACAAGAAAGGCAATGTGCTCGCTTCATTCAATGAGGAACACGCCGAAGCTATAGATCCCAAAGTAGCCTATACTACCACCGAAATGATGAAAGGTGTAATGAACAAAGGTACCGGTGCCAGCCTGCGTGCACACTATGGTATGCCTACACTGACCATAGCAGGCAAGACAGGTACCACTCAGAGCAATGCCGATGCCTGGTTTATGGGTATCACTCCAGAGATCGTGGCAGGATGTTGGGTGGGATTCGAGCAGCCGAGTGTGCATTTTTATAGTACGGCTACCGGGCAGGGTGCTTCTGCTGCGCTGCCTGTAGTAGGCAAGTTTCTTAGTAAGAGCTATGGCGACTACCACCTCAAGCTAAACCAAACAGCCGCGTTCCCTATGCCCGCCGATAGTACCTTGGAGATAAATTTCAACTGCTCGTTCGTGCCTAAAGATACGACAGGCGGCGATACGCCTAATCCTGACAATTAATTATGGAAGAAAATAAAACACCGTTTAAACCTGTTTCGCATCGCGCAGCAGAGGGCAAATTATATCTTATCCCTTCTTTTCTGGGTGAAGACAATAAAGCTATCATACCTGACCAGGTCAAAGAGATGGTGATGCAACTTGATGAATTTATCGTTGAGAATGCAAAGACCGCCAGGCGATACCTTCGCGCTATAGGTTTCACGAAAAATTTCGATACCGAAGTTGTAATAAATGAGATCGACAAGCATGGAGAAAATGTAGCTCCAAAACTTCTTGCCAATATTTCAAAAGGCAAGAACATCGGCATCATAAGCGAGGCCGGTAACCCCTGTATAGCAGACCCCGGACATGAGTTGGTGCGATATGCTCATTCGCGAAACATCCAGGTAGTACCATTGGTCGGACCTAGCTCTATACTACTGGCATTGATAGCATCGGGCATGAACGGACAGCAGTTTACCTTTCATGGCTACCTGCCTATCCAGTCAGCAGACCGGATCAAAAAACTCAGGCAGCTCGAAGAGATCGCGAGGCGACATAATATCACACAGATATTCATGGAGACTCCGTTTCGAAATGACAGCCTGCTGAAAGATGCCTTGCACACATTAGATGCCGATACGAAACTTTGTGTCGCATGCGATCTTACACTCCCTACCGAATTCATCTCCACTAAAAAGATCTCTGACTGGAAAAAACTAGTGCCTGATCTGCATAAACGCTATTCTATTTTCTTGCTAGGGGGATAGAACTTTCAGGACTTAAGACTTCTCTCTCACGCATATCTCTTCTCACTTATTCGATACTTTCAAATAATTTTCAACACCGGCAATGATAGACGGAGCTCCCTCCAACGGAGCCATCAAATGAAATTTCAGGCCTGCATCAAGCACAGCATCGGCAGTGGTCTTGCCATATACCGCGATCTTAGTATTACCCTGTTTGAAACCCGGATAGCTCTGATACAGAGAATGTACCGCCGATGGGCTGAACAGGATCATCATATCAAACTTGCTAAAATCGATCTTCTTCAGATCACTGGGTACTGTCTTATACATCACAGCTTCAGCATAGGGGATATTTTGTTCGGTCATGAACGATGTGATCTCATCCTTACTTCTCACCTCAGGTCCGATATATAGGCATCTGGTAGTTTCTCTGTGCTTCAGAAGAAGGCCTCTCAGTTCTTTATTGCTATTGGTATCACTGAAAAACACTTTACGCTTGCGATACTGAGTGTATTTCTGCAGGTAGAGTGCTATAGCTTCAGATGTACAGAAGTACTTAGTCTCCTGACTCATCTTCACTCTCAGTTCTTCACATATCCGAAAGAAGTGATCGATAGCATTGCGACTAGTAAAGATGATACCACTATAGTCATTGAGAGTGATCCTTTGCTTACGGAATTCTTTTCCGGGTACACCTTCTACAGTGACGAATGGGGTAAACTGAAACTTCACTTTGTATTTGATCTCAAGATCAAAATAAGGAGACTTGATACCTTCTGGCTGAGGCTGCGCCACCAAAATATTTTTAAGTTTTGGTTTAGCTTCGTGAGTGATCAACTCACTATAATTCTTTTCGTTTTTGGATTTTAGTATATCTGCGAGTCTGACAGGCTTCTTTTTTTCTTCGGGCTGAGGTACAGATGGTACGGGAGCGTGGGGAGCTTTCTTAGCAGCAGGAAGAGCTTGTGTTTTGGGCTGGGATTTTTTTGCCGTAGATCCTTTGTCACTTTTCAAAATAAAAGCAGTAGCACTCGGTTTAGTTGATTTCTCATCAGCCTTATTGCGACCGGAAGTGCTACTGCTGTTTAACTTTGTTTGCTTTCCCTTGCTTACGCTTTTTTTTTAGGGGCAGCTTTCTTAGCAGCCTTTTTAGGGGCAGCTTTTTTTGCGGCCTTCTTAGGGGCAGCGGCTTTCTTTGGAGCAGCTTTCTTAGCAGCAGCCTTTTTAGGGGCAGCTTTCTTAGCAGCTTTCTTTGGGGCAGCCTTCTTTGCTGGTGACTTTGTTGCCATGTTAAATAACTGTTTTGGTTAACAATTTGATAAATAGAAATATTGGTAATATTTCTCCAACACAAATGTAGATTAAAAAATGATACATACTGCTGTACATCAATTTATACGATGTGGATAACCCTCTGATAACAACCATTACAAGACCGATGCACAAAATAATTATTGAAATGATAAGAATAGAAATGAAATATTTTTCAGGTGATGCGTATAACATGAATAGTAATGGAATCATTGAAATACCAATGGTTCGAGTGATAGCAGATAAATTAAAAAGGTATTCATCTACTGTTGATGTTATCTCAAAAATATTTCCGATGTACTTCAATGACACGTACTTTGCAACAGAAAAAAATGTGAATAAAAAAATGAGAGCGAGTATTGAAATATCATTTTGTAATACAGAGTGAGGATAGAAATGCAATAGAACAAATCGCGTGAAGATAGACATAGTGGTTATGAATATCATACTCATGAGTACAGATGAAAGTGTGATATCGTCCTTAGCAGTTCTGCCTATCTGCGATGCTATATTAGAATTGGCAAATATCCTGAATAGGTTCTCGAAATCGTTATGGAACGCCAGTTTCAGGATAGTGAGGAGAATGAGAAGTTGTAACAGAATGAAAAATATCCAGGCATCATTTTTACCTTTTCGCTGCTGCTCTATATCATACCATTTAGGTTTTTCGCCTGACATGATAGCTGAATTATAAAACTCAGAATGAGCTGCTTTGTAAATAGCGGCAGTATCGATGATGATCTCCTGAATACTATCTGAAGATACAGATACCGAGTCCTGATCATTGACCGCTACGGGATCAACCTGAGCACCCAAATACATAGGAAGAAAAAAAATCAATGCCAATAGAATTGCCTTCACTCAAAAATAATTTACATACCCGAAATGTATCTTGCCCGTCTTGAACGAGATAGGATTGCCCTCCTGCTTACCCAGTGCATACGTCAGGCCAAACAATCCAACTTTGGTCTCAAACGTAGTCCCAGCACCGAATCCAAAGGGGAAATCAAAAATCTTATAGACGTAATGACCTGCATCTTTTACCATAGCGGCGTTGAAGAAAGCATAAAAGTAAGAGTTTTTTGAAAGCAGAAATCTATATTCCAGATCACCTATCAAATAGTATGGAGTATAAATAGACCTATCATCAAATCCGAGGAGTGAACCGTTGCCCCCGATCTTATATTTTTCATTTTCCAGAATATTCTGACTAAGGAGATACTCACCCCTGAACATAGTACGAATTGTATTGCGGTTCGTGATCTTCCAGAATTTATCTACCATCAGAGCGATATGCATTTGAAAAGTAGTGAGTTTCAAAGAATCATAAAGATAGCCGAACGTTCGCCCTTGCTGTTCATCATATAAACTAAGAAGCGTTGTGTTCTTCTTGATAGTTCGCGCACCCAGCGCCACACTGGCCTGCAGTATATAGCCTGATACCGGATTGAATTTGTAATTAAGTTTTTGAAAATAGGCCTGCAGGGCAAACTCATTTGTACTAAGGTCCAGATTGGGTGGCAGGGCACGATTGATCTTTACGAAATTAGTATCCGGGTCGAGCATGATACTCAATTTCTGCTTGTATGACGCCTTGAGATAGTCGCTTCCTGCCAGTTGATATTGCACCCCATAGTCACCGTCGAGTTCAAGATAAGAAGTATCCTGCTTGAACAATTGAAAATTCACATTCAAACCCAGAGGCAACCCCATCAGATACGGATAAACTACCTTCACATTCAGCGTTTGTGTTTTAGGTTGTAGCTTTTGCCACTGCAGCAGCAACTCCTCTCCCACTCCAAACGGAGAAAATAAATGTATCTTAACATCACCTGTGATCAATACTTTCTGACCGGAGCTACCGGGCAGCAAACCTATCACTACATTAAACTGGCTCGCCTTTCTGTCTTTGAGAAATACATTGATGCGCGCTTTTTCACTTCTAAATTCTACCGTATGCGGCCTGATGACCTCTGCAAATTGCAAGTCGTTCAGGCGTTGTGATATCCTGCGCACAGTAGCCTCATTATATACCTTGCCTAGTTTGATACCCAGATAATTTCTAAGAAACACTGCTTTGACTTTGGTCTTACCTTGGATACGCACAGAATCATAGCGGATAAGCTCATGTCGCTGCAAATAGAGCTTAGCCGACACCTCGCCTTTATTGATTGCAAAACTATCCAGAACCACTTCTGCGAATGGGTAACCAATGTTCTCACAAGACTGGATCACTTTTGCCTTAAAGAGTTGAGTGCCGTCTGCAGGTATCACTCTACCCTCTCCAAGTTTCTTCAGATTGATATTATCTAAAAAGTCATTGGGGATATTGCCGTTATAGATGGTTATGTTTTGAAACTTTTCTCCTACATATATATATGCAGTCAGCAGATCACCTTTCCGCACACTACTATCTATAGAAACTACAAGATATCCGCCTTCGCGGAGTTTAGTATACAGGAGGTCGATCTCTTTCTTACGCAGGATCGAATCTTTGAAACTGGACTTGTATGAAAAATGCTTTGTAAAAAAAGATGGGGCCTTGTCATGACATACCAACTCCAGCCTGAAGGACTCCTGAGCATAGGAAGCTTTCAACCCAAAGATGAGTAATAACAGAACCAGTCTTTTCATTTTAATATAAAGATAAAGATAACGCTAAAGATGTATTTAGATTATACAATGATATACAATAGATAATAGATGAGAATCAGGAAGACATTTAGCGTCATTGCTTTATATTATCTTCGCAGCATGGCCGGCATTTATATACATATTCCTTTCTGCAAGCAGGCTTGCCATTATTGTAATTTTTATTTTTCGGTCTCCACCTCTTTGAAATCTGATCTGGTGAAGGCGATCGCAAAGGAAATTGAACTAAACAAAGACTATCTGGCAGGAGAGGAGATTGAAACTATCTACCTAGGCGGCGGCACTCCATCATTACTAAGTGCTGATGAGATCAAGTCTATTCTTGACTCTATTTCTCATTATCATCCTAAAATGGATCTAAAGGAACTGACACTGGAGGCAAATCCAGATGACCTGACACCGGAAAAGATAAATGAGTTGGCAGCACTGAGATCATACGGGCTGAACCGACTATCTATCGGTGTACAGTCATTTCATCAGGCTGACCTCATATATATGAACAGAGTCCATTCAGCTCAGGAGGCGCTATCTGCTATCAGGCGGGTACAGGATGTGGGATTTGAAAATGTGACCATAGACCTGATATACGGCACCCCCACTATGTCTGACGAGCAGTGGATGGACAATATTCTCACCGCCTTTGATCTCGGCATCCCCCATATATCATCTTATGCGCTCACGGTGGAATCAAAAACATATCTCGACCGATACATCAAAACCGGAAGGGCCATCCCTGTCAACGAGACTCAAACAGTCAGGCAGTTTGATATACTAATGGCGCAAATGAGCAGTCATAATTATGACCAATATGAGATCAGCAACTTTGCCAGGCCGGGTCATTATGCCATCCATAATACAAACTATTGGCTCGGAAAAAAATATCTTGGCCTCGGGCCGTCTGCTCATTCTTATGACGGCCAAAGCCGCCGCTGGAACGTAGCCAATAACAACAACTATATCAAAAGCATAAATACAGCAGTCATCCCTGCTGAAGTGGAGCGATTGACCCCATCGCAACAAGCCAATGAGTATATCATGACCTCACTACGTACCATTTGGGGCATGGATATAAGAGATAGCAGACTGCAGATGGCAGATATAATGACTGAGTTGAAAAATATTGATGCTTCATTTTACATTTTAAAAGACAATATCCTGACATTGACTCAGGCTGGCAAACACTATGCTGACAGGATAGCAGCTGATCTATTTATAGAGGATTGACATTACCCTTGTGCACATTTAGCCCAAATATTTTATCTTGGCTTCGCAAACACTATAAATGAAGAGAGTATTACTTCTGGCTTTTGGTTATCTCATCAGTATATCCGCTTTCTCACAGGGTACCTATGTGCCATTGGGTGGAGATACTTATGATTATATCGACCGTATTGACATTAAGTATGGCAAGATACTGCCTATGATACACACCACTACCAAACCTTACATAAGAAGCGAGGTGGCGCGTATGGCAGAAGCTCTACATTTCTCTAATCTGAAACTAACCAAGGTTGGTGATTTTCAGTTGCAATATCTGATGGACGACAGCCCCGAATGGCTCGATAGTGTGATCAGCAAAACCAAACATCCACTCCTCAAAAAGCTATATCGCGAACCGGCCAGTTTCGCACATGTTGAATCAAAGAAAAAAGGGCTTTTTGACCTTCGGGTAAACCCCATCGTAGACCTGCATATGGGAGGAGAATCACAGGGAGGCAGGTTTATTTTTGAAAGAAGCCTGGGAGTTGAGTTTCGTGGTAATATCAAAAAGGTTCTGAGCTTCTACTCTGCCACTACAGGAGATGCCGCCCGTCTGCCCGAATATGTATCGTCGAAATACACCAATAACATGAACCATGATTCGATGCCTTCCGTTCATCCGGGGTCTAATCAAAGTTTCGTGCCGGGGGTTGCCTATTATAAAGATTACAGTTCACGCCTCTTCAAATTTCAGGATGGTGTCAACTGGTTCAATGCTGTAGGCTATGTGAATGTCAATGTACTTGATTATCTCAACATCTCTTTTGGTCGTGATAAAAATTTCTGGGGAGATGGACAACGAACCCTTTTCCTATCTGACAATTCAGCGCCTTATTTATTCCTCAAAGAGAAACTAACCTTCTGGAGAATAGAGTACATCAGCATGATCACACAACTCACTTCAGACTATAGCAGGGGTGGAGATGTATTGCTGGAAAAGAAATACGGTTCCTTCCAAAAACTGGACATCAAGATCACCTACTGGCTAAACATGGGTTTGTTTGAAGGAAATATATCCAGACGAAACGGTAATAATTTTGATGTTTCCTATCTGAATCCGGTCATTTTTTATCGTGCTGTAGACCATGCATTGGGTAATCCTGACAAGGAATTTATCGGCGGCTACTTCAAGGCCAACGCTGCAAATCACCTGTCTTTCTATGGTCAGTTCCTGCTATCAGAACTTAATGTGAGCCATGTTCTTCATCATGACGGATGGCAAAATAACAAGTTCGGTATCCAGCTAGGCATGAAATATATAGACATAGCTCCGGGATTGGATGCCCAACTGGAATTCAACATGGTCAGACCGTTTACCTACTCAGCTACCACATTCCCCGGCGATGATTATACTAATTACAATCAGCCTCTGGCACATCCTCTGGGAAGTAATTTTTATGAAGTGCTCGCTCAGGTGCACTATCAACCTAAACCGAAATGGACCATCAACTTAAAACTGATCGTATCGCGCGTAGGTGATGATACGATAATGTCATACAATGGTGCCACTCCGATCTATTCAAACTTCGGTACTGATCCATATCGTATCGACCCCGCATCTCACGATCTGGGAAATACGATCGGTCAGGGAGCTGCTGCGACCATAGTTTATTTTGACATGAGAGCTTCATATCAGGCTTGGCATAATATATATGTAGATGCAGAAATGTTGTATCGTGAGAAAAGTAGTGCCTTCAGAGGATATAGTTCCAGTACATTCTATTTTGGCTTAGGGTTAAGGATGAATTTCGCCATGCGAAAATACGAGTTCTAATGCCTGAGTTGAGATATAACCCTCTGCTCGATACCTGGACGATGGTCGCAAAAAATCGTCAAAACAGGCCACACCTACCAGCCAACTGGTGCGCTTTCTGTCCGGGTGAGGGAAAGACTGTCCCAGCGCATTATGATGTACTGGCATATCCGAATGATTTTCCAACACTGAGCCAGCATCCTGAATCCGTTAAAAACAGTACAAGCAATATATTCAAAGTCAAAGAAGCATATGGCAAATGCGAAGTACTGCTCTACTCTCCGGAACATACCAGAAAGATATACGAGCTCAGCGACGATCATGTTCTGAAGATAGTAGAGCTCTGGACCACCCGTTACAAAGAATTGAGTAAGGACGATCGAATCAAGTACATTTTTGAATTTGAGAACCGAGGTGAAGAAGTAGGTGTGACCATGCCACACCCGCACGGTCAACTTTATGCCTACTCTTGGATACCTGAGAAGATCAAAAATGAACTGACCAACAGCAAAAAATATTTCAAGAAAAACGGCACTAACCTTTTCAAAGATCTCAATGAAGCTGAAAAGAAGTATAAAAAAAGAGTGGTCCTTGAGAACAGATCTTTCATAGCCTATATACCCTACTTCACCGACTATCCGTTTGGGGTTTTTATAGTCAGCAAGAGACTCAAACTGAATTTCACAGAGTTTACTTTAGCGGAAAAAAGGGACCTTGCAGCTATTTTAAAAGATCTGACCAGAGGGTTTGACAAAATATATGACCGTCCTTTTCCTTATATCATGTCTATACACCAGAGTCCGGTCAATAGCCCCCAATACAAAGACTGCACTGAATATTATGCATTTCATATTGAGTTCTATCCACCGCTGCGTGCTAAAGACAAGATCAAATGGTATGCAGGTAGCGAAATGGGAGCAGGTGCTGCTGCCAATCCATTAGATATAGATGAATGTGCTGCCTTGTTAAGAGAAAAACTGAAATGATGAGCCTCGATAATATTAAATCAGATAATATAGAAAGCGATACCCACTATTTCGGATCAGGACGTGTGAATCTGATAGGCGAACATATAGACTATAACGGAGGTCTGGTCATGCCCATAGCTATTAATCTTGGCATTAAAGGACAATATAAAGAACGTAAGGACAATAATATTTGTCTGTACTCTAGCAGCCATCAAAAGCAGATTATTTTTTCAGCAGATAATATTCCATCTCAATACGACCCTGAGAATGATTGGTGTAATTATCCGATTGGAGTCATTCATGCTCTATATAATGATGGGTTGAAAATTAATGGCTTTGACCTTTCTTTTGACAGCAATCTACCGGAGGGTTCCGGATTATCTTCCTCTGCTGCTATTGAAGTATTGACTGCTTATATACTGTTACATCAAGCAGGCAACCCCATTCACCTTCCTGCTCTCGCTGTGCTATGCCAGAAAGTAGAAAATGAATTCATCGGTGTCAAGTGCGGGATCATGGATCAGTTTGCTGTAGCAAATTGCAAAAAAGATCATGCCTTGCTGCTCAATTGCAACACACTGAAGTATGAACATGTACCGTTCGAACTGGACGACTACTCACTGCTGGTGATGAATAGCAAGAAACCACGGTCACTCATCAAATCAGCTTACAACGAAAGAAAAGCAGAGAGTGAAGAAGCATTAAGAATCTTGATAGAAGCTAGGAAACTTAATCAGGGCCAGTATCTGGTAGATGCTGACATGGCAGATATCAGTATCATAACCGACCCAACTATCAGAAAACGTGCACGACATGTAGTTTCTGAAAACATCCGTGTGAGACATGCAGCCACTGCACTCAGAATGGGCGACCTGCATACATTCGGCAGACTGATGAATGCATCACATCAATCACTCAAAGAAGACTATGAGGTCAGCGGCCTCGAACTAGACACACTGGCTGAAACGGCTCAAAACATAATTGGATGCCTAGGTGCACGAATGACAGGCGCAGGATTCGGAGGATGCGCTATAGCATTGGTACAAAAAAAGAGTATTGAGTCATTTTCAAAAATACTTTCTCATCGATATCTTACAGTCACAGGGTTGAACTGTGAGATATATGAATGTCAGGCAGAAGATGGTGTGCGAATAATAAATTAAGTGTACTGCAACAGAAAGCGCAGGTACAGCACGTGTTTGCCGTAGGGATTAATTGAATGATCCAGCACGATACTTCCCAACTTAGGGTTTTTTAATTCAAAATCTTTGATGCCCTTAGGGTCTTCCTGATTGACTGTATAGTGATAGGACCAACCTTCTGACGCCTTGAAATACTGTTTGAGTTTAGCTTCTACCTCCACATATTTGGCTTCAATAATAGAACTGGCTCCATCGGTTTCCTCGAGTACACAAACAAAATCCAATTGTGATGTCTGAAACGGGAAGCTATAAAGCATATTATACTTTTCGCCGGGGATAGTCACTGAAGTGGAATAAGTGTATTTATAATTCCAAAAATTGGCCTTTTGCATTGGGGCCTTTTTTATGTCCTTAAACATCTCTTCTTCACCTGACTCGATCACATTCATAATAGCATTGTAAAAAGGATCATCAGATATTCTTGCCCCCGACGCAGCAGACTTTCCGAATGTGGCAGCTGCAGGTAATGGTGCATTTTTGGTAGCTGGTTTTGAGTTAACAGCTTTGACATCCTTTTTTGCCGGCTCTGCAGGTATAGGAGCAGCTACGACAGGCATTTCATGATTGCCATCTAAACGATAAGGGCCTACCATACCTATGTTCTGGGTAAATTTTATATAAATGATCTTCTTCTTGGCTGCACTTTTAAAATACACATTTACTGTAATGCCATCCTTCTTGAACTTAAGTCTTACGTCGTCGTCAGCGCCTACTTTGCTTGGTCCAAGTTTTTGCTGCAGACTCTCGCCATCATCTGTAAACAAAATATTGAATGGCAATACGCCATTAAATTGTTTGTACTTAATATCATTAATATCATATCCTGCGGCTGTGACAGTGATCGCATTGATGATACTTACCGAATCGTGTGTAGCAGTGAGTTTGATACCAAGAGCAGGATTTTTAAGTGTTTTGTCAAGTATAAATTGCGTTTTAAAACTCTTTACTGCATCACTATTTTTGTCCTCACCGAGGATCTCAAGCAGTTTATTACCCAGATAATCTCCCGCCCTAGCAGAATGAACAGTGAAGGACAGAAACAAAATAAACAAGGCAATACGAAACATATTCGGAAGAGTTTACGATTAATTAGTACAAATCAATAGTTGTAATATAATGGAACATAGCGATTCTGTCAATGTCTTTCGACAGCTATCAATTATATTCCAGACTATTAGCCTAAGATCATTTGAACTTAAAAGTTCTCCCCGGATAGTAAGCCATTGGTCCCAGCTCCTCTTCGATGCGGAGTAACTGATTGTACTTAGCTATACGATCAGTACGAGAAGCAGATCCTGTTTTGATCTGACCGCAGTTGAGTGCTACTGCGAGATCGGCGATAGTAGTGTCTTCTGTTTCACCTGAGCGATGACTCATTACTGAGCTATAGCCATTGTTCTTAGCCATATTAACAGCATTAATGGTCTCTGTGAGTGATCCTATCTGATTTACTTTGACCAGTATTGAATTAGCTATTCCACCATCGATACCTTTTTTCAGACGGGTTACGTTTGTGACAAAGAGGTCATCACCCACGAGCTGAGTTTTCTTACCCAGTTTGTCAGTTAGCTTTTTCCAACCATCCCAATCATCTTCTGCCATACCATCTTCTATGGATATGATCGGGTATTTCTTGACCCAGCTAGCCCAATAGTTTACCATTTCATCTGAGGTTAATTTCTTGCCGTTTGACTTATGGAAATGATACACCTTAGCCTTTTCGTCATAGAACTCAGTAGATGCCGCATCCATAGCTATATAGATATCCTTACCAGGTTTGTAGCCCGCTGCTTCAATAGCCGTGAGCACTGTTTCTATAGCCTCTTCATTGCTGGCAATGTTAGGGGCGAATCCTCCTTCATCACCTACGTTAGTTGAATATCCTTTTTTCTTCAATACTGCTTTCAACTGATGAAATACCGCAGTACCCATCTGCAATGCCTGACTGAATGTATCTGCACCTGTAGGCACGATCATAAATTCCTGAAAGTCGATCTTATTATCTGCATGTGCCCCACCGTTGAGGATATTCATCAGAGGTATAGGCAGTGTGTTTGCATTGACACCACCCACATAGCGATACAGGCTCAATCCTGATTCCTGTGCTGCAGCTTTGGCCACGGCCAGAGACACAGCCAATATGGCATTGGCTCCTAGTTTGGCTTTGTTTGCAGTACCATCGAGTTGTATCATCACCTCATCTATCAGATTCTGTTCATCTACCAGCAGGCCGGTTATTTCTTTTGCTATTATGTTATTTACATTATTGATGGCTTTTGACACGCCCTTGCCCATCCATTCGTTCTTCTTATTATCACGAAGTTCAACAGCTTCATGCTTACCGGTAGAAGCACCTGATGGCACAGCTGCTCTGCCTAACTCACCCTCGCTGGTGATCACATCTACTTCTATTGTTGGATTGCCTCTGGAATCTAATATCTGGCGTGCATGTACTGCTGCTATCTGACTCATTTTTTATAAGAAATTGAAGGTTTAATAATTAAAAACGTGGCAAAGTTAGATAAAGCTTTGTCTTTTCATAAATGATATTTTTCATAATCACTGCACTCTCTTCTCATTTTCCAGAACCAGTTTGCCCTTATTCAATTGATAACTCTGCCAGAAAGCCCCTTTTGCCAAGGTATCACCAACCTCATAGTATGGATAGCGCCGAATGAGATGATCCTGATAAACAAAGAGGGTATCTCCGGCTTTATGATTTTCAGTCGGTTTAAGATCCAGATCTCCCCAGACTACTCTAGCATATTTCCCATCCGGTCCGGGACTGTATATACGCACCCGCCAGAGCGATTTGTCTATCGATTGATCTTCATAAAACAGGATCTCGGGGCGGCCATCATGATCGAGGTCAGCCAGACAAAGCCCTTTGACCGGGCCGACCCTGTTGTCTTTGATCACGGTATCCTGTCTGGTATTGGTCCTTTTTATCACAATGAATTTTGATTCCCAAATCGTGTTGCTTCCTTTTTGGGGTCTGTCATAAGCCAGAAAGTCATATACAGTGGTATCATTCTGCACGAGCGTTTTTTGATATTCATATGAATGATCTATATTGACCTGCATGGATGTATCTGCTGCTATCACAGTGGTATCAAGCTCACCGAATGTTTCTGTCGGAGCAGGTTTGTTAGAACAATCAGTAAATAAACTGACCAGCACAGAGAGGATCAATAAGGGAAAATAACGGTGCATCTTTATTCTTTGTTGGGCAAATATAACCTCGTTCAAACAAAAGCTATGATTTTCTATCAAGTAGAATGACCAAAATAAAAAAAACCCTTACTATGAAGTAAGGGCTTTAAAATGATTTTTTTCTGTGTGCTAATTATTTAGTTTGAGTTGTAGCTACTTTGGGTCTGGCAGCAGTAGAAGTTTTAGATTTGAGAGGAGCCGGATTGATCCAGCCTATCCTCGCTTCATCACCCTTGCCATAGTATTCAGGATGCAGATATTTACCTTTTTCAGCTCCTGTTTTTTCTACTTCAGGTACCACCCTTCTGTTTTGTGCCCAAACGTCATTTCTTACGCCTGTCACCATCCAGCTTACTTTCACGTTAGGCTTATCTGTTTTTACTACAAACTGATTGTTGCTTATTTCTTTCAAAACAATAGCCTGAGCGAAAGTGCCCATCACTGTAAGCTGATATCTGAAATCGATATTTTCCGCTTCGAAATATCCCGGCATATTAACTATCGCTTCGCCATTGGCATCAGTAGTGATATTACCATTATAGATATTCATCATATCCGGGCTCTCTACGAAAGAGTGTATCAGGTATTTGTTAGCCGGATCCTGCGGGTGGTCTATTTTGAATGTACCACCGGTTTTAGCCATGTTGCCCTGTACAGAAACGTCTCCTATGAATAAACCTGCCATACTGTTTCCACCGCTTGTAAGGCTAGTGGTTTGTGTACAGGTAGCACATGTAGATTGTGCATAAAGGGCTATATTACTTGGTCCAGGGCTACCAGCAGTACCTAAACTGGTATCAGACAATGCATAGATACCTACGTTAAATCCTAAGCTCTTGTCAGCTACACCAAACACACCTATGTTCTCTGAGTTGATATCGTTTGAAGCTGAAGCCGAACCAAACACGCCTTCATTGAATGAACCGCTACGTGTTCCGATGGCATCTGCCTCCAGACCTCTGTTTACATTCGTAGAGCTATCTGCCACAGCAAACAAACCCAGGTTTGCACCGGAAGATGAACTTTGCGCACTACCTCTTGCACCTGCATTAAGGTTTGTACTGCCACCTGAGGCTGTGAAATATCCTCCATAATTAGGAGCCGTGCCTGTGCCATAAGCATATCCGCTCACACCAATGTTAAATGCACTTCCTGCTGCAGAAAAATCGCCACCCTCATTCTGGCCTGTAGCAGTCGTACCGAAAGAAGCACCGATCACACTGGCATTCAATGCCCCCTGAGCGTTCAGCGATCCGTATAGATTCGCATACAATGCAGTGGTGCTGGCTGGTCCGGTCAATGAATCATAAATACCATAAGGGAGTGTAGCAGATAGTGCTGTCCTCACATAGAATTTAGCCTTAGAAGATCCTGTACCGATACCTACGTTTGTACCGTTGTCAAATATCTCAGAGTTACCGACTGTAGTAGCAGCTGTAAACTTAGCCACGTAGTTAAGAGTACCGTTCACACCGCCCGGACCTGTAGGTCCAGTCGTACCAGTCGTACCTGCTGTGCCCGATGGACCTGTAGGGCCTGTCGGACCTGTACTGCCATTAGAACCGTTCGAACCATTATTACCATTGGTACCACTTGGGCCGGTAGGGCCAGTGAGTCCATTAGAACCGCTTGGACCTGTTGCTCCCGTAGATCCACCACCAGAGCCTGACGGACCGGTAGGACCAGTAGGGCCGGTAGGGCCACCACCTGTACCGGTAGGACCTGACGGGCCAGTGACACCCACACCTGACGGACCGGTAGGACCAGTAGGACCGGTGCTGCCATTTGATCCGTTTGAACCATTATTGCCATTATTGCCCGGCTGGCCGGTAGGACCAGTAGGCCCAGTGCTTCCTCCACCAGAACTCGCAGCATAAAGTGCATATGGTACAGCATTAAGCTGTGTAGTTCCCATACTTACATAGTTAGTGCCTCCAGTTGGATCGATCTCAACCTGCAGATATTTAGCATTAGTTCCCCAGTTGATACCGACGAATGTAGCCGAACCTACCTGAGTACCTGCGCCCAGTGCGCAAGTGAAAAGACCGAACTGATTAGTAGTAAGACCTGAATGAGTCTCTTCATATACTACTGTTCCTGATGTAGACACATCGTGAATCGAAAAACGAACGCTCACAGTCTGATTGGCCAATACTGCACCTGCAGCATTTCTTGCCACTGCCTGATAGTTGACCTGCTGAGGCACTTGTGCCGTCAGTCCCAGTGCCACCAGCACACTGATAGCTAAAAGTAATTGTTTGATGGGCTTCATAATTATTAATGGGGTTTATTGAAAATTGAATTTGAGTCTATATTAAATGGTGCAATGAATTATTCCATAACACCAATCTTTTAAAAAATTTGGGTAACCGATTTAGTTAGTGATCAGTTGGATTTTCTTGCTTAGGATTTTTTCATGACCAGAAGATGTAGTGAATTTAACACTTAGGATATAGTTTCCTGAAGCATATGCAGAGCAATCAAAACTATGAATGAGTTTACCGGAACCATATGTTTCCGAAAAACCATAGTCCATCTTTTGTCCAAGTATATTGAACATACTGACTTCCACCTTGCCCGCTTCGTTAAATTCATATCCATACCATAGAGTGGTCTGTGCAGGAATAGGATACACACTAAAAGAACCATCTGCACCTTTTTCTATATCCAGTAATCCATTGAGTACGTCATTGGGCTGCTGGAAACCCTGAGTGAGGATGACACTTGCTGAGCTAAATGTTTGAATCGCTGCGAGCTCACCTATAGTGTAAGATAAACTGGTGCCACCTACCGAGGAAAAGTTCCCTCCTGATGCTATGACAGTGGGAGATAGTGATTGGGCATGAGCAGAAATAACAAATGCCACTGTAAAAACAAAGAGTAAGTGTTTTTTCATACTTAATAGGGTTTAGATTTTAAAGATACGAAGCATATTGTCTTTGACAAATATTTTTAATTCTTCTTATCAGTCCTTGACGAATGTCATAAAACCGAGACAAAAAGGTGACTTAAACAGCATAGATTGCCTCGTGAAATCGGAAAGTCAAGTATATGAATCCGGACAGGCCATCATTAATTGATCCTGTGAAACCCTATTCCAAAGCTATCTACTACGATAATATGGCTTACTGTAGCTGAATAGGCGCTGAAATAACCCAATGCATTATTGGAAATATTGGTGACAGGATTAGATGGTGCTGCGGTCTGCGAACTGAGTGTAGAACTATTGAGCGAATTCCAATAATTGTACATTGGCTGATCTATTGCGTCAAGTTCTGCCTGTAGCGTATCATGTATATTGAAACCGCTATCAGTACTGAGAAAAGCCTGTACCGTAATACCATTATTCAGATTATCATTGAGGGGGTTTACTTTATATTGCTTTATGTGGTTCACATACATACAGCCTTTATAATAATTTACAACGTTTGCAGGGTCCTGAAACTGAATGAAAGTGCGCTTCTGTGATCTTCCAAAAAAATTAAAGGAAAGAACACCGACTGAATCGATAGATACGGGCGGATTCATGGTACTATATGCGTCATATTGTTGGCCACCACTATTGACACTGAGATGATATATGCGACCCACTGTACCGACAATTGATGTAGTATGATAGGTACCGGGGCTTACCTCGATCAGCGAATCTTTATTTCCGGCATTGTCTGATATTGTGATTCGGCCACCTGACACTGGTATCAAATTATTGCTGTCATAATATGTTACGGTCTTAGAAAGGAGAACTGTATACGGGCCGGGTTGATTATTGATATTACCTTCTATCACCAGTAGTCCGGCAGCATTCTGGAGATTGAGGTGTATATTCTTAGTACATGATGCTGCGATCAATGCTGCGATAAGTGATAATATGATGAGGCGTTTCATGATCTTACTTGGTTTTAGTTTTCTTTACATAAGTAAATTTGAAATTGTAGGTGATCGATGGTACGATCTTAAACAATGACAACTGCTGCGTAATGGACTGATTATTCACATCCGTCTTGAATGTGATCTGGTAAGCGTTCTGCCGTGCATACACATTATAGATCGAGATATTCAGGTCATGCTCCCACATCTTTCTTTTTTTTAACACAAATGTCGCTCCTATATCCAGCCGGTGATATGGCGGGAACCGATCGGAATTTCTCGGGGCGTAATAAGATACCCAGGTCCCGTTCATGAAATACTTTCCTGCAGCATAGGTCACCGCATTGCCGGTACTGTATACCCAGGTAGCGGCCAGATTGATGCGAGGTGTCACATCCCACATGAGGACCAAAGACACATCATGTGTACGGTCATATCTAGCAGGATACCAGCTATTATTATTGATAGAATCAAATTTTCTTTCTGTACGTGACAATGTATAGCTGACCCATCCTGTCAGTTTACCTGCGCGTTTTTTCAAAAACAATTCACCTCCATAAGCACGACCATTTCCATAGAGCAATTGAGACTCCACTGTCTCATTGGCTATGAGCGATGCACCGTTTTTGTAGTCTATCTGGTTTTGCATCCATTTGTAGTATCCCTCTATGCTCATCTCAAACATATTATTGAGGAAGTTGTAAAAATATCCGACCGACACCTGATCTGCTATTTCCGGGCGAATGTTATTGCTCGTCATGATCCACCTGTCTGTAGGGCTGCTGGTAGTAGTATTTGAAAGGAGATGTATATTTTGAGTATTGCGTGAATAAGCGGCCTTGAACGACATATCTTTAACGAAATTATAACTCAGTGAGAACCTTGGTTCAGGATTTATATAAGTTTTACCAATTTGACCCAATCGCATATTGACCGTATCGGTATGATTTGGATTAAAGAAAAATTCTTTGCCGGGACCTGCCATACTGAATGCGGAAATTCTCAAACCATAATTGATATTGACTTTATTCCGGAGTGTCACTTCATGCTGAGCGTAGATAGCACTTTCCCATCCATAGCTATGTGTGATCGAAAACGGATTGATCAGGCTTGGTGTATTTGAATTTATCTGCCCGGGCACCACTGACTTGAATGTAGTTTGCGCCCCGTATTTAATTTTGTTGCGTGTATCGAGATAATATTCGAGGTCCTCTTTCAACCCATAATCCTGTATAATAGAGCTGATATTGACATCCAGACCATTGTTACTTATTGTGATCTTCCATGAAAAGTCATTATAGATAAAAGAAAGATTTGAGAATAGACGATCGTTGATAATATGGTTCCACCGGAATGTACCGGTAGCATTGCCATAATCTATCCCAAAGGTAGACCCTAGTCCGAATTTATCGCGACCGAAATATCCTGATGCGAATATTCTGTCTTTTTTGCCCAGACGATAACTGGCCTTTGCATTGATATCATAGAAATACAAAACATTTCTGTTGAGATTAGTATCCTTACTCAGCTTGAGAAAAAGATCAGCATAGGTGCGGCGAGCAGTAATGATGAATGAACCTTTGTCTGGCACTATCGGCCCCTCCACATATAACCGGGAGGCGATGAGTCCTAAACCACCACCTACCGAATAGGTCTTATCATTACCATCTTTCATTTTAATATCCAAAACAGACGACAATTTGCCACCATACTCTGCAGGCATATTTCCTTTGAAAAGCGTAGCATCTTTGAGTGCATCATTATTGAAAGTGGAGAAGAAACCCAGTAGATGCGATGCATTGTAGACCATCGCCTCATCAAGGAGTATCAGGTTCTGGTCAGAGTTGCCTCCTCTTACATAAAATCCGCTGTTACCCTCTCCGGCAGATTTGACACCTGGTAGAAGCTGTATCGTTTTCAGAATATCCTTTTCGCCGAAAATAACAGGTATCTTTGCCAGCTCGGAAATATCAAGTTTTGTAGCACTCATTTGTGCCTGTTTGACATTTTCGTCAGCTCTGCGGGCAGAAACTTCTACCTGTTTCATTTCAACAGATACAGGCATGAGATTAATATTGATACGTCTGCTTGAGTCCAGATTGAGTACCTGTGTATATTCAGTGTAGCCAACATAATGCACCTGAAGTGTGTATTTGCCGGCTGGCACGGTGAGTGAGTAGAAACCATAAGCGTTAGTCGAAGCTCCCGTGTTTGGAATTTCCTTGACCGACACTGTAGCACCTATCAGTTCCTCACCAGTTTTGCCATCACGCACGGCACCACTGATCGTATACTTGCTTTGAGAAAACAAGTGTGTAGATGCAAAGATGACAATGACCGGAATAAAAAGTTTTATAAAACGCATAGTAGGTAGTATAAACACAAATAAGCTTATTTGTTTTGTCTTGAAGAATAAAATTTTTGTAAAAAGGCTGAAATCGCCCACGAAACGGTGAAATGTGGGATTTATTGTTTCCAAAGATAGGATATAAATTCTCCTTTTTTCGTTTCTTAGATATGGTGAACACCTGCAAACTACATATGATTTTACTGTTGGTCATTTTGGCCTCTTTCGCCCATGTACATGGGCAGGCATTTTCGTTTGACAGTACTTTTGCCAGACAGGCTTCCTCTTTTGATTCTATCATTCAGCATAAAGCTGACTATCGCCTTCAGATAATATATACACGTATAGACAGAGACTCAAACAATTTTCCGCATCTTACCACATACAGTTACGACGCCGATAAATACTACTATTACTGCGCCAGCATGGTCAAGCTGCCAGCCTGTGCACTGACACTTGAGAAGTTGAATAACCTTGCTTCTTACAGAGTGGATATGCTAGACTCTCTGGGTGTCGATAGTATAGGCTGCACAGAGCTGAACCCGCAGAGCATGATGCTCGGCACTCCCTACTCATGCCTCGGTCATTATATCAAAGAGATGCTCATGCTGAGCAATAACAGGGCTTTCAATCCCGTATACGATTTTCTCGGCCAACAGTATTTTCAGGATCGCTTGCATCAGATCGGCATTAAATCTGCGGTGATCAGCAATCGTTTCGCTGCTTGCGATACTAATGCCAACAGATTTTGCGATCCTCTCTCACTCTTCGATCGCCATACCCATCAGCTCAAATATTATCAGCCCTGTGTCAATAATGAGCGTCGGCAATTTTACAATCGCGACTTGGATCCGCAGGTCGGCATAGGCTATCTTGGCGCCGCAGATCAGCTCATCAATCAGCCCAAAGATTTTCGCTTTGCCAATTACATCGCACTCAGCGATCTGCATAAATTTCTGACCAAAGTGATGCTGCCCGAGACTCAGCAACCCGCCGAAAAACTCAACCTCACCCGCCGTGACTATCAGTATCTCTACAAATGTATGGGCATGTTCCCTCGAGAGTCTGCCTATCCCAAACTCGACTCTGTGCATTATCCCGACAGGTACATGAAGTATTTTATGGGTAATGATACCACCTCATACATCATGCCCGACAATATCCGCATCTTCAATAAGGTCGGGCAGGCGTATGGATTTATGACCGACTGCAGCTATGTAGTGGATACATTGAATAAGATCGAATTCTTTCTCTCCTGCGCCATGTATCTCAATGCCGATGGAATACTGAATGATGGTGTCTACGAATACGATCAGATAGGTTATCCATTTTTCAAAAATCTCTTCAATACCATCTACGAACAGGAACTCATCAGACCCAAACGACACCTCGCGCATCTACGGCTGCCTGACTTCAGCGATACCTTATTGGTCAAACCCCCTCCATACTGGCTGAAGATAGACACCACAAAATCTATGCCTGAGATCGAGGCAGTGCTTTGCAGTTTAGCTGATTCGATGGGGGCATTATCTTTAGTAGCCAAATTAAGTGCTGAAGAGGTTTTTTTGAAAAATATGGAGTTTACCTTGATGCTTCGGAGATCTCTTGGCTACCCCTTTGAGTATTTGCGTCAGAAACACATTTCGGTACTCCGGGCTGATAGTTCAGCGGTTATCTTCTCTTGGAGAGAAAATGCCTACCCATATAACGATGTGGTGATGCAGACGCATAGCTATATGGGAGATATCAGGGTGAAAAAAATTGAATCATTCGACCCCGATCACAGGACTAACGTGATAAACCATTTAAAGCATTACAATATTTTTGAGGTATTGAATGTAGAGAGTGGGCCATATTATCTTTTGGCAGGAGACGCGGACAGCATGTCCGGGATGATTCAAGCTTTTGAATTAAATGACCATGCAGAGCCGCAAAGGGTACAGATATTTAAAGTAGGAAAAGATACCACTGATATGATCGTAGCAATAAAACCACCACACAGGCTATCAGAAACTCGACATTCAAAGACGGATGCTATTGCTTTCCACCGGGCCCCGCCATATTCTTATTATAAGCATTCTTATATTATCTACACCACTGGCAAAATGGTCAGCAAAAAACTCAAGACCCGCAAAATAAAACTCAAATTTAATGGCTACCTTTTTAAATAATAAGAAAAACTTGTTTGTTGCTATTTTAAGCACACCCTAATACACCATGATGGCTCTTATCCGCTGATCTTGGCTGTTTATTGATGTTTTCTAACCTCGTTCGATTTTTCTTTTATATTTACGCTCCTCAAAAATATTGCATATCAGATGAACGATTACACCAGATTATTTGACCTGATCTATTATCAGCAGGCACAATTTCCTCAACATGATGCTTTTTGCAGAAAACTGAATGGCGTATGGCAAAAATTCTCCACTGCTGATATTATTGAAAATGTCAACAAGGTAAGCAAGGCCCTTATTAAGCTGGGTGTGAAGCCCGATGACAAGATCGCTGTCGTATCATCCAACAGGCCCGAGTGGAATATGCTCGATCTGGGTGTACTGCAGACCGGCGCAGTACTTGTGCCGATCTACCCTACCATCAGCGAGGAGGAGTATCATTTTATTTTTAACGATGCAGAGATCAAATTTGCATTCGTAGGAGATAGTGGTTTATTTCAGAAGATAAACAACATCAAAAGTTCTACTCCCACTCTCATTGACATATATAGTTTTGAGAATGTAGATGGCTGTAAACATTTCGATGATTTCCTATTGACAGGCAATGACATTGAGACCGCAGAACTCGAAAAATGGAAGGCCGCTGTCAAACCAGAACAACTCGCTACGATCATCTATACATCAGGTACCACCGGCAATCCTAAAGGGGTAATGCTTTCACATAATAACGTGGTAAGCAACATCAAAGCCGTTAAACCTATTCTACCGCTTGATTCCACCATGAGAGTGCTAAGCTTTTTGCCTTTGTGCCATATTTTTGAGCGAATGGTAGTCTTTGTATATATCGCAAATGGAGTATCAATTTACTATGCCGAAAGCCTCGAATTAATAGCTGATAATCTCAAAGAAGTAAAACCCGATTTCTTTACATCTGTTCCTCGATTGCTTGAGAAGGTGTATATGAAACTTGAAGCGGCTTCAGCCAATCTGGATGGTATCAAGAAGATCATATATGGTGCAGCATTGAAGTTTGCGGGCGAATATGATATAAACAAAAACTATGGCATCATTGATAATTTCCTGTACAAAAACGTCTATGACAAACTGATCTTCTCAAAGTGGCGCGATGCACTCGGTGGCAATGTAAAGGGTATTTGTACTGGTGCTGCTAAACTCAATCCGAAGCTGGCAAGGGTCTTTACTGCTGCAGGGATTATCATTAGTGAGGGATATGGCCAGACTGAATCTTCCCCGGTCATTTCAGTCAATCTATTCGACAAAGAGCGCAATAAATTCGGAACAGTTGGCCCGGTGATAGCGGGTGTGGAAGTACGATTGGATTATCGCGAAGGGATGGGCGAAGGTGAAGGCGAGATCCTCTGCAAAGGCCCTAACGTGATGATGGGATACTACAAACGTCCTGACATAACCGCACAAACTATCAAAGATGGCTGGCTTTATACAGGAGATGTAGGAAAGTTTCTGGCATACAAAGGCCAAAATTATATCCAGATCACGGACCGTGTGAAAGAAATATTTAAAACCTCTGGAGGCAAATACGTTGCACCTCTCTCTCTTGAGAGCAAGATGAAAGAGATCCCATACATTGAGCAGATGCTGGTGATAGGCGAAAATCGCAATTATGTCACTGCCCTGATAGTTCCAAACTTCCCTAATCTAAAAGATTGGTGCAAATCACATAATGTTTCAGTCGGTACTAATGAAGAAATAGTGAAGTCTGTAGAGGTCAAAAAAATGCTGCAGACAGAGATCGATGCAAAAAATAAAAGTTTCGGAAACTGGGAAACGATCAAAAAATTCGAACTCCTGCCTAATGAATGGACAATAGAAGGTGGTGAGCTGACTCCTACCACTAAAGTAAAACGTAAGGTGGTGATGGAAAAATATAAAGATCAGATCGATAGTCTCTATAGCGGCGTCAAGGAGATTTAAGATACTTTGTATTTTCAGTCTCGCATCTATCATAACTTGCAAATACTTATCTGCATTTTGTTTCTTTAGCATTTGTACATAATTTGCATTATTGACAATAGCCTAAACTAGAATGGAACAAATACTAAACTATATTGACGGTCGACTACAAAAGCCCAATGCTGATCAATGGCTAAACAACTATGAACCGGCTACCGGCAAGGTCTATTCACTTATACCCGACTCAGACGAGAGTGATGTAGCACAGGCTGTCAGAGCTGCCAAATCAGCATTCCCCGCATGGAGCAAAATGCCACTGGAAGAAAGGATGTTGCTCCTATTGAAGATCGCTGATGGTATCGAGAAACGAATGGAAGAATTCGTTGTAGCCGAGTCCAGAGACAATGGCAAGACACTCAAACTTGCGCGAGCAATGGACATTCCACGTGCTATTTCAAATTTTCGTTTCTATGCATCAGCTCTGCAGCATTTCGCATCAGAGTCCCACCAAATGCCCGGCATAGGTGTTAATTATACTCTTCGTCAGCCAATCGGTATCGTTGGCTGTATTTCGCCCTGGAACCTGCCCATTTATCTTTTCACCTGGAAGATAGCACCTGCTCTCGCCACAGGAAATTGTGTCGTAGCTAAGCCAAGTGAGATCACGCCATATACGTCTTATTTACTATCTCAGGTATGTATAGAAGCCGGGCTTACGAAAGGAGTTTTGAATATCGTTCACGGCCTGGGTGGCAAAGTTGGTCAGTCCATAGTCGAACATCCCGAGATCAAAGCAATATCATTCACCGGTGGCACGGAAACCGGTAAACGGATCGCTGCTACTGCCGCACCCATGTTCAAGAAACTATCGCTCGAACTAGGAGGCAAGAACCCTACTATTGTATTCGCAGATTGTGATTTTGATGATACTATTAAACAGGTAGTAAATTCTGCCTTCAGCAATCAGGGAGAGATCTGTCTCTGTGGTTCTCGGATCTTTATAGAGCGAAGCCTCTATGATAAATTCAAAAATTCATTCGTAGAAAAGGTAAAAGCACTGAAGGTCGGTGACCCGAATAATGATGACACTAATCTCGGAGCTATTGTCTCACTCATACATCAGCAGAAGATACTGTCCTACATCAAACTGGCAAAGGACGAAGGAGGCGCCATCCTCACTGGAGGTAATGAAGTAAAATTGGCTGGCAGATGCGCAGAAGGATACTTCATCGAACCAACTGTGATAGAAGGCCTCGACTATCTCTGCCGCACCAATCAGGAAGAAATATTCGGCCCTGTAGTCACACTTACTCCTTTTGATACTGAAGATGAGGTACTGACCATGGCAAACTCAGTGAAATATGGTCTTGCATCATCCATCTGGACCAATGACCTGAAACGTGCCCACCGCGTAGCTGAAAAGATAGAGGCAGGCATCGTCTGGGTCAATTGCTGGTTGCTACGTGATCTGAGGACCCCATTTGGCGGGG
>CAIXBT010000091.1 GCA_903917755.1 uncultured Bacteroidota bacterium | reverse complement strand
ATCGAGCGAACTAATGCATGGATTGACGGCTTTAAAACGCTACTCACAAGGTTTGAAACAAATGACATCCATTGGAGATCTTGGCATTTGATTGCTTTTACCATAATTTTACTCAGAACCATAAAAGTTTAAACAACTTCAATAAAAGTCCAGCTTATACAATCAAATAGATTATCACTATCTTTATAGTATCAAAGCAAATGATTGGGTTTGAAAGCAACAATGAGAAATTTCGGTTTGTTTATTTTGACCTTCTTCGGTTTGGCGGTCGCGACCACCTGCCAGGCCTCGGGCAGCAAATACAGCAGCCATAGCAGTACCACACACAATAGTTATGGCTCGCACAGCACTACCGGCACGTCCAATCATAATTCATCGTCTCATACCAAGACCGGAAGCAGCCATTATTACCCGAGCAGTTCATATAATCACAATAGCAGCACATCTTCCAATCATATTAGTCATACTAATACTAACTACAATCCGTCTAAGAACACCAATACTTATTTTCATACAAAATCCGACTACGGACATCAGTCGGCCAGCGATAGATATAGCAGCTACAGTTCAACAAAGGATATAAAGAAACCCGCTCCTGCTCCTGTCAAAACACCGGCTAAAACAGCCTCAAAACCTAAGCCCAAACCCAATCAATACCTGCCTGCTGCACCTACATTCCTGCCCACCTATGTGAAATGATGATTGACCTTGTGCCTCACCTGCAAATAGGCTAATATTGTAATATGAATATCAAAAGTGCATTCATCTATCCGGCATTGATACTATTAGCATCATGCTCACCCAAAAACGGCCGCATGGTTACAAAAGATAAGGACGGCAGTAAAATGCTGGTAGGCAGATCAGACAAAAACACATTGTTTAATGATAAAGCTTTCGCATGGTTTCGTCAGGGTTATGATAAATATAAACCTGATGTCAATGCCGTGAAAGTGATCAGCCAGCAGGCATCTTCACTGCATATTGAAGTATTCGGAGGGACCTGGTGCAGCGACACTCATGATCTGCTGCCCGAATTTTACAAAGTAATGGATGCAGCTAAGATCACCGATGCACAGATAGTACTACATCTGGTGAATAGAGACAAGAAAACAAAGGACGGTTCTACAGATAAATATCACATCACTAATGTGCCGACATTCATAGTCCTGAAGGGCGACATACAGATTGGCAAAATAGTCGAAACGGCTAAGACAAGTATCGAAGCTGACATAGCCGCAATGCTGATAGACAAGGATTAGTCATTCAGCATCGATCCCATAGCTGCAGCTATCTGCTCTACATTGGGCAGTAAGGCTTTCTCCAGATTTTCATTTAGAGGAATAGCAGGCACATTCTTCGAACCGATGATCCTGACGGGTCCATCCAGATGATGAAAGAATTCTGATGCTATCCTGCCTGCCAGTGCTTCAGCGAATGAATGCTTCACGGTTTCCTCTGTCAGCACCATGACCTTGCCATGTTTTTTCACAGTAGCTTCTATCATTTCCTCATCGAGGGGATTCAATGTGCGCAGATCTATCACCTCCACTCGCCCTTCATATTGTTTGGCAGCATTCAATGCCCAGTGTACACCCATTCCATAAGTGATCACAGTCATTGATTCGCCATTTGCCACCATCTCATCATTCGCAGTCAGAGCGATACGGCCTTTGCCCAATGGTATGATATAATCTTCATCGGGCTCGATGGTCTTAGCTGCTTCTGTACCCTTGACCTTACTCCAGTAGAGACCTTTATGTTCAAACATCACCACAGGATTCGGATCGTGAAATGCACCTTTCATCAGTCCTTTCATATCAGCGGCATTAGATGGATAGACGACCTTCACACCCTTGAGCTGAAGCACCACACTCTCCACACTCGATGAGTGATAGGGCCCGCCACTGCCGTATGCGCCGATAGGCACCCGCAGCAATGCCTGTACTGGCCACTTACCATTGCTAAGATAACATGACCGGGATAGCTCGGTAAAAAGCTGATTGATGCCCGGAAATATATAATCCGCAAACTGTACTTCCACTATAGGCTTGCAGCCCACAGCACTCATACCCACGGTGCTACCCACTATATAGGCCTCCATGATGGGAGTATTAAAGACACGCTGATCGCCATATTTTTTGGCAAGGAGTGCTGCCTCGCGAAACACGCCGCCCAATTCTCCACCCACATCCTGACCATACAGCAGCGACTCCGGGTGACGGCGCATGATCTCCTCTACTGCATGCAGCGCTGCATCTACCATCACTACTGTCTGCCCGCCCGGCGGTGTACGTTCACCTTTCTCTTCGGTGACCGGAGTCGGAGCAAAAATATGATCCATGAGGTCAGCCTCTGTTGGATTTGGCTCTACGAGGGCTTTTTCAAACTCGGCTGCTACAAACTGTCTGGCCTCCTCTTCTATCCTTGTGATATCATCTGCAGTAGCTATGCGGTTTTCTTTAAGCTGTTGCCTCAGCACCGGATAGGGGTCGCGTGCAGCATCACTTTCGAGATTTTCTTTAGGCCGGTACCACTCCTTGCGCACACCCGAGGTATGATGATTCAGCAAAGGTACCTTGACATGCACCAGATATGGCTTTCGATCCTTTCTGACCAGAGACACGACCTTATCAAGTGTATCATAACACTCATTGAAGTCGGTGCCGCTGATAGACATCACGCGCAGTCCTTTGAATCCTTTGGCATATTCATCAGCATCCATCCTGCGTATCTCAGATGAATGTGCGGAGATATCCCATTCATTGTCCTGCACGAGATAAATGATCGGATAGTCATGCAGCGAAGCCATCTGAAAGGCTTCTGCCACCTCACCTTCAGTGACTGATGCATCGCCCAGCGAACAAAGCACAATCGGTTCTTCACCACGCTTCCACTCCACTATTTTTTGTTCCTCTTTGTACTGCATACCCTGTGCAGTACCTGTAGCAGGGATGGCCTGCATACCCGTAGCAGACGACTGATGCGGTATCTTAGGCAGGTCTGCACGATCGCTGCTGGGGTGGCAATAGTAAGTACGACCACCTGAGAAATAATCTGTGCGTCTGGCCAGCAGCTGCAGCATCAGTTCATACGGTGTAAAGCCCATACCCAGAAGCATCGCATCATCTCTATAGTACGGGAACGCATAATCCTGTGGCTTCAGCAGGAAGCCCGCAGCCAGTTGTATAGCCTCATGGCCACGGGATGTGGCATGCACATATTTAGCACATATATCCTTTCTATCTTCATATAGTTCCGTCATGCTTTTGGCGGTAGCCATCAGCCTGAATGCCCGCAATAGTGTATCATTAGAAGGTCTCAACGCTCATTGAATTTGATAAAACAATATCTGCAAAGTCTGCAAATTAATCTAAAAAACAGTAAGTCAAAATCGTATTTCCTGACGGTCATACATCAAACTATTTCTTCTTCAGCATATATCGTCCATATAGGGCCAGCACGATCTCTGTGCAGATGATGGGCATGACGATATTCATCACGATCAATAAAATATTATTGAATAGAGGGCTGGCATTTTTAGCGATCATTTCTCCAAACAGATAAGCAAAACTTTGACTGAAAAAACAAACCAGAAAAATACTCATCAGGCTGATCATAAATTTCTCTAAAGCCTGCAGCTGTCCGCGCTTCCGAAATATCAGATAGAAATTGATAACGACTAGCAGGAGCAGAATGAACAATATTACTTCCATTGCATGATATTTGTTTTTGAGAAGCGAATCTAATTAAAATCAAGCCTGAAGGAAAACATAATAGTATTAGCGATCACCTATCGGTCAACAGATGAAATGTGACCCTTATTTGACGGTCAGTTTTTATTCCCCCACATTTTCTTTATTAATTTCACCCTATGAGATATTCATTGTTACTCTTGTTCATTTTTATTTCTCTTCATGGCCTTCAGGCCCAGCGGATCAGGGTGAATGGCGATGTCAAAACCCGTAAAGAAGTACCCATTCAAGGAGTATTGATCATGGCATTCGACCGAGGCACGATGATCAAGAGCTATATAAGTGATGAAAAAGGTGAGTACAGTTTCAATGTAGACAGAATGGTATTTGACATCCTGTTTTACAAACCCGGAATGAGATCGCATTCATACAGCCTGAACAATAAGCTCAACAAAGAAACGCAGGGAGTTTATGTATATATCCAGATGGATGACTCTACCGCAGAGACCGCTGTGAACCTGACCTTGTGGCTAAACCAACACCATATCGCATCGACATATATAGACTCGGTCTATACAGAAGAGATCAGAAAACTACCACCACCACAGGAAAAACATAAGAGCAAAAAACAACTGATGAAAGAAGCTCTGGCGGAGCAGAAACGCTTTTCGAATTATAAGGAGAGTACCGTCAAAAGGTCTGTGGACAACCATCAGAGCGATGTAACCACCGTATTGATAGGACCTGATACTTATGAGCTGATCACCAGCGATAAAGGCGACAAAAAGTATTTCAAAAATAAAAAACCGATCGCCGAATCGACCTATCATTTTGAAACAACAAGGCGCTATGATGGTGTATTGAAAAATTCAAAGAACGTGAAGCATTTTGATAAATATCATCCTATGCAACACGTGAAAGGCTGATGCTTTATCTGCTGGCTACCGCACCTGACAGTGCAGCTATACACTCCTCGCGGATATCCCAAAGCTGATCGAGTGTATATTTAGCTACGGCTTTATCTTTAGTTTCTTTGCGCCATTTGTCCAGATAGTCACGGTGGCTTTTTACTTTATTTTTGCCGATATCACTTGCATCGATCTCATCTTCCCTGACTATGGCCTTGATCCATGCCTGCTGTGCCTTAGGATAAGTGGCATCGATGATGGTGCCGTTATTCTTCAGATAGACATGTGCCTCGGGAATGTATGGCAGGCGATATTTGCGCAGTACCGGCTGTATCAGCGGGGTATTCTCAGCATCCATATTGAAGATACCCAGTGTCAGATTGAAGCCTTGCTTTCCATTTTCCATACATAGTGTATGAAGCAGTGCATTCTTAGTACTGCATGTACCTTGCTTTTCATCGAGGACCCTCATCAGGCTTCCTTCTTTTGAATTTCTGCCATAAGGGAGATGCTGAATATATTTCAATGCTGCGGCAAAGTCGGTAATATTGAGATCTGTAAACCGGAGTGACAACTCGAAATGGGCCGAAATTGTAAAGTTTTCATATGTGCTTTTGGCCATTATTGTGTTGTTTTTTTATACTAGAAGATATACAAGTTACGCAAAAAAAATGACATTATGGGAGCTATTTTTAGCACCAATGGTAGCAACACTCTAGCCATACATATACGACTAATACATATACATGAGATGATAAAAAACGACTAAGCTTCGAGCAGCATTTCCTGCTGCACTTTGCGGCGTGAGCGCCACCATATGAAGCCGATGGTCCCGACTATGAGGTATGGTGAGAGAAACAGATAGAGAACACCCTTGTTGATGCCATCGCCCGCCGAGGAGCCGTTTCTGGTGGCCTCGTCTGCCACCTCGGTACACATGGCGCACTGCGAATAAGCTACATGTGCCACTGTAAGGATAAGCAGTATGAGAAATATGGTTTTTATGTTCTGTTTCATATCGTAAATGTAGAAAAGAATTAATGAAGCGTCAAAGCGTCAGATATGTGTGTAATAAGGCGCGATCATCAGATAGACCAGTACGCCGCTGATGCTGACATAGAGCCATATCGGATAGGTAAGACGGGCTATCTTTCTGTGATTGCCAAAATCAGATGTCAGCCCTCTGTATGTGGTGAGTAGTATGAATGGCAAGATCGTGGCCGCCAGAAATACATGCGAGATCAGCAATGGGAAATAGAAAAACCTGATAGCACCCACACCACCGAAGTGTGTATCGATAGTAAGCAGGTGATGCAGGATATATGACACCAGAAACAGGGATGAGAAGCCGAAGGCTGTCAGCATCACATTTCTGTGCTGCGTGAATTTCTTCTGCCTCACCAATATCAATCCGTACACAAGCAGGATGGATACCGTGGAATTGATGAAGGCATTGATCTTGGCGAATATATGCGGGTCAAAACCCAGATCGAGGTTGACCATTTTAAATTCGCCGAGCAATACCACTACGGCGAAAACTACGATCGACAAAACGGCTATGACGCCATAAGCCGACTTGTCATTTCTTTTTAATACTGGCTGTATCATTTGATTTGATTTTGGTTGTATCTATTTGTGATGCTTTCTGCTCAAACTCGTTCTGCTCCTTGCCCAATCCTCCACGCTTCTTAGGGTTCTTTCGGAAACTGTAATTCTGCTCTGTCTCTCTCAGTACCAGAACGATATCGCCCATCATCTTGTTCACGCTATTGCTGTCGAGGCCGTTATAATAGCCGCGTATGATCCCGTTGCAATCCACCAGTATGAATTTCTCGCTGTGAATGAAACCGTTCGGGCCATCCTCCTGATCTTCTCTTGCCACGAGGTGAAAACTCTCATTAGCCAGTTTATATGTTTTCTCCTTTGGTGCGGTCACAAAATACCACCTGCCGGTTATGGCATCGTGCGCCTTGGCATATTCGCGCAGACGGGCCACCGTGTCACGTGCCGGATCTACGCTGAAGGAGATGATACGGAAGTTGCGATCTTTGATAAAGGCATTCTGAACCCGCTGCAACTGGCCAGCCATAGTAGGACACTGGCTGGGACATGATGCAAAAAAGAAATCAGCTACATATACATTGTCATGGAGGCTGTCGAGCGCCAGCTGGTCTCCTGACTGTGTGGTGAAGGTGTCATTTGTTACGGTCTGCCATACCGAATCTATCTCTTTCTCATGAATATCGTTCACTGACTCTACCACACCCAGCGGATAGTAATGCGGCGGTGCAGGCGGACGTGGTATCTTGCTCAGCGGCCTGAACACAAGAAAAAAGAATACAGGTGCCCCGATGACCAGTACCAGCCCGAATATCCTCAGTGTGTCTTTACTCATTTCTTATATTCTTAAATCGCTGCAAGATTAATGCACAAATTCTTACTATTTAAAAGTTAATAGTTAAAAGTTGAAACAGCGCTTAACTATTAATTGTTGTATGCATTTTCTAATCGTCAGATTCCCACATTCCACTATGCTTTCACCTTCGCCGCCTTAGGTGCTTTGGCCATCAGTTCGGCTTTTTGCTCTTTCACGCGGTCGCTATTGATATATTCGTCAAAGGTCATTTCCTTGTCTATGATACCGTATGGCGTGATCTCGATGATGCGGTTAGCTATGGTCTGTATCATCTCATGGTCACGCGATGCGATGATCACCTGACCCCTGAAATCGTTAAGGCCGTTATCAAGGGCCGTGATAGATTCCAAGTCGAGGTGATTGGTTGGTTCGTCGAGTATCAGCATGTTAGCACGCATGAGCATCATCCGCGAAAACATGCAGCGCATCTTCTCTCCACCTGACAGGACATTACATTTTTTCAAAACCTCCTCGCCTGAGAATAGCATTTTGCCTAAAAATCCACGTATGAAGGTCTCATCTTTCTCATCAGGAGAGTATTGACGAAGCCAGTCGATCAGGTTGAGGTCTACACCTTCGAAGTAACTATTATTTTCATTCGGTATGCTGCCGATATTGATGGTCACCCCCCATGTGAAAGTACCCTTAAAGTCTTTGTCATAACCCGCCAGCACATTGAGCATTGCCGCCTGTGCGAGGCTATTGTCTGCCAGCAGTGCGATCTTGTCGCCCTTCTTGACATTGAATGTCACATTACTGAACAACAACTCACCATGCTCTGTCTTAGAGAGATTCTGTACATCCAGTATCTCATTGCCAGCCTCACGCAGATAGTTATTGAATACGATGCCCGGATACCTTCTGCTCGATGGCTTGATGTCCTCCAGATTGATCTTGTCGAGGGCCTTCTTACGGCTCGTAGCCTGACGAGATTTAGAAGCATTGGCCGAGAAGCGCCTGATGAAGTCCTGCAGCTCTCTGATCCTGTCTTCGGCTTTCTTGTTAGAGTCGGCTTTCTGACGGGCCACGAGCTGAGATGACTGATACCAGAAAGTATAGTTACCTGAGTAAATGGTCATCTTGCTATAGTCGATATCTACCACATGCGTACATACGGCATCCAGAAAGTGCCTGTCGTGGCTCACTACGAGGATGATACCTTCATAGTCTGCGAGGAAATCTTCGAGCCATGCGATGGTCTGCACGTCCAGGTCATTGGTAGGCTCATCGAGAAACAGGATATCGGGATTGCCAAACAAGGCCTGCGCCAGGAGCACACGCACTTTCTGATTTCCATCGAGTTCTTTCACGAGTTTGAAATGCAGGTCTTCTTTGATACCCAGATGGCTGAGCAGTTCAGCGGCCTTGCTTTCTGCATTCCACCCGTCCAGCTCACTGAAAGTGTTTTCCAGTTCGCCGGCACGCAGTCCGTCATCTTCCGAAAAGTCAGCCTTAGCATACAGCGCATCTTTTTCTTCCATCACACCCCACAGTATCTTGTGGCCGCGCAGCACGGTCTCCATCACAGGCATCTCATCAAACTCAAAGTGATTTTGCTTCAGCACGGCTACACGCATACCCTTAGTGAAAGCGATCTGCCCGGTGGTCGGGTCTATATCTCCCTGCAATATTTTCAGAAAGGTCGACTTGCCCGCGCCATTGGCACCGATGATGCCATAGCAGTTGCCGGAAGTGAACTTCAGGTTTACATCTTCAAAAAGAGTACGCTTGCCGTAGCGGAGAGAGAGGTTACTGACTGTGATCATTATGCTTGTTTATATCGCCGGAAGGAAAACCTCCCAATTTGAGGCTGCGAAAATAACACATTCATTTTAAGAAAATGGAAAGAATTGAAATAGCCACTCAGAAAGGGTATAAATTTCTTCTCATTTTCCATTGAACTCAGCGTGTTAAAATTTCCACTTATGCATTATTTAAAATTCATATTTGACATTATGGAT
>CAIXBT010000090.1 GCA_903917755.1 uncultured Bacteroidota bacterium | reverse complement strand
CTTCTCTACGAAGGCCTTCATCCCCTCTTTCTGATCTTCTGATGCGAAAGTGAGATAGAAATTCTTACGCTCGAACTGCAAGCCTTCGTCCAGCGTCGTCTCGAATGCTTTGACCACAGACTCTTTAGCGAGTTTCACCGCTACCGGAGATTTAGCAGCTATGGTTTTGGCTATTTTGAGCGTTTCCTGCATCAGTACTTCTACCGGCACCACTCTATTGACCAGTCCTACTCTGTATGCCTCATCTGCCGTGATAAAACGACCGGTGAGTACCATCTCCATAGCGAGTCCTTTGCCGATGGCACGGGTGAGACGCTGTGTGCCGCCTGCACCGGGCATCGTACCGATATTGATCTCGGGCTGTCCGAACTGTGCTGTCTCTGAAGCGATGATCATATCGCAGGTCATAGCCAACTCACAGCCACCGCCGAGTGCGAAGCCCGACACCGCCGCTATGATAGGTTTTTTATTTCTTTTGATCTGGTCCCAGGTCGAGAACTGATCTATATTGAGCATTGATATCGCTGTAGCATCAGCCATCTGCTTGATGTCCGCACCTGCTGCGAATACTCTCTCTCCGCCAGTCAGTATCACCACTCGGATATTATCGTCATTGTCAAATGCCTTTAGCGTATCGCGAATCTCAGCCATGAGTTGAGTGTTGAGCGCATTGAGTTCTTTGGGCCGATTCAATTCTATCAGCGCAATATGTTTGTCGTATTGAGGATTGACTTTGATAAATTCCATAAATAGATATTAGAGATTAGACTTTAGATAATAGACAATGCAAAATAATATTTTCTGAACATCTAAGTTTCAGAAATTAGTGTTCCTTTCGACGGCATCCTTACATTAAATAAACGAAAACCCTGCCGTCCCATAAATGCCCCCAGCAAAGCACCAGCTATGATATCTGCCGGATAATGCAGCCCTACATAAACCTGCGAGAGGGCAATGAATGCAGCCCACGAGAGGAGAACAAAAGGCAGCCACCTGATCTGTCGGAATACTAATGACAAAAACACGGCAAGTGCAAAATGATTGGCAGCATGATTTGATGTAAAACTAAAAGTGGAACTGCAATGATCTACTAACAAGCGTACCGAGGGCTCTACGAAACATGGACGCAGTCGATGCACAAAATACTTGATGAGATTGGATGATTGGTCACTCAGCAATATCGCGATGCCAATACAGACCAGCATCCACAGACCTCTCGATCGATATTTGTATAGGATCATCAGCCCGCCAATGATATAAAATGGCACCCATGTATTCTTATCACGCGCTATGGGACAGAGAGTATCTAATACCGGGTTTGCGCAACTCGTATTGACGAAATGAAAGAGAGTTTGATCTATAGATGTGATCGGCATTTGCGATAAATATACTTAATGCAATATCGATATCCGGTAAAAATATTCGTTGGAATTGGTTTTAACTACAAGGGTATATATACCATCTGTCAGGTCTGACACATCGATAGATAGTGATGGAGAATAGCCTATCTGACTTTTACCGGTCCGGCCCAGCTGATCTATAAGTGTAAGCAAACATGCACCTGAAATATAAGCACCCATATCAATGTGAATCAGCGATGAGGCAGGCTCAGGATATATCCTGGCAAAACTAGACCTGCTGTTTGTTATACCTGATGGCACAATGACAGTCACCGAATCAGAAAAAACAGATCTCTTACATTTCTCCGAAACGGACAGTGTGACATAATAAGTACCTGATGTGGTGTACGTGTGTGATGTGGCTGACCCGGTGCCTGTATGCCCGTCTCCATAGTTCCAATCGAAACTTGTGCCGTTCAGCGAAGTCGAGTTGAATGTGACCTGTCCGCCATTGGCACTATTGCTAAAAGATGAGATGGGTATGTGGCCATAGCCAAGCCATTTAGATAGGCTGTCAAACACCGTGATATAAGCGATCTTCCTCAGATGTACAGCATCTGAATCAGGTATGCCCGCAGTCACGAAAGTATCTGTCAGCACACTCTTCTGAAATAATATTTCATAGAAAACCGAAGCCGCGAGATAAGTGCCGAATATACTCGGATGTATCGAATCGGTCATATACATATCATAAGGATGCGGCTGAGCCACTATCGTGCGCCAGGCCTCACCTACAGGAGCCACACTCGCATGGTTCAGCTGGCCCATCTCAAGATACGACTGAGTGAGTCGGTCCTGCATACCCGTATAAATGCATATCTGCGGATAGGCGGCACAGTTAGGCGGGTCGCCGTTCTGATGGCCCCATGTGAGGTAAAACACAGTCTCTGTGCAGGAGTCAGCAGCATGTATCAAACTATCGAGATATCGAGCATAGGGATAGGTATCTGTCTGCACCTGCGATGGCGGGAATGAAGGCTCCTCGCTCTGCGCCTGCAATACTACATAATCCCATCCGCCCATTGCTATTTTGGCCAGTGTGGTGGCATTCGTAGATTGCCCCTGAAGGGTAGTACCACCGGGAGTATTACTGTCATAGATCAATGTGTCTCCATTGGCCTTGGCTACATTGGCAGTGGTCAAGGGCAAATTATTGACCGAGGTATAACTATCACCGATAAAAAGAACTTTGACTTTCTTCTGCGCGAAAAGCGGCACAGCCAAAAGCAGAGCAATGAATAAAGTAAAAAACTGTTTCATGAAGTAAATGTATGAAAAGTGTAATGTCTTCGTTGACTAATTTCCCATAGTGTAAATTTCTATTTTAGATGAAATTTCCCCATGAACCATATTATACAAACTCGCGAAAGAAATTTCTTGCTGATAATGATAGGGTGCATTTTATTATTCGGGGCCATGGGCTGCAGTCCGAAAGTTTTTCAGGCCTTTGACAATTCTTCCATAAACCGAAATGGGATATGGATCATTACTGATACAGTGCACCACTGTGGTCATATGTCGAGATATATAAACAGAGAGCCGGTCGGATATGAATGCGGGTTCATGGATAATGGTACCGTTTTTTACTCTTATTATAAATTGGGACACAAGCATCCTGCGGGTTCGGTAATATCTATTGATAAGTATGGAAGACAGAGAACGCTATATGAATGGAGACATGGCGTGAAAACTGAATACCACTACTATTTTTAGATTTGACTATTAGACTCAATATTTAAAACTAGCTATTCACACTTACCCCTTCCCATTACTAAACGAGTGCAGGTCTTTCATGATCTGGTTGGCGATATTATCTGATGTGGTTTCTGAGTTTGACTCAGCGTATATGCGGATGATCGGCTCGGTATTGGAGCGGCGCAGATGCACCCAGTCCTTATCAAACTGGATCTTGACCCCATCTATGGTGCTTACATCGTAGTTAGAGTATTTCTTCTCGATCTGATCGAACAGCGAGTCGATATTGACCGATGTATCCAAGTCTATTTTCTTTTTGCTGATAT
>CAIXBT010000089.1 GCA_903917755.1 uncultured Bacteroidota bacterium | reverse complement strand
ATCAGAAACGCGATGACCTGATAGCGATATTCCGCAGTGGTAAATCTTACAACCTGAGGGCTGAGGTGGTGATACAACTCAGAAAGGATGCAGGAAATAGCAAGAGCCTCGCAGTGCTGAATAAGGCGCTGAAAGACGAAAACTTTAACGTGCGCCGCGCGGTGATAGACAATGTGGACACGATACCGCAGCCTCTGCTGGCAGGCTGCGAGGGGCTGCTGAATGATTCATCGTATGTGACCATAGAGAATACACTGAAAAAACTGGTGAAGCAATATCCGCAAAACAGAAAGCGCTATTTCGCTACAGTAGCCAACACAGTTGGGCTGTTTAAGAATGTTCGCATCTCGCTGCTGGAGCTGAAATGCACAGGTGCTATCAATCGCAAAGATATCGAAGAACTGAGTGACTATACATCGCATTCTTATGAATTTATGACGAGGGTCAAGGCCATGGGAGCAGTAGAGCGAGTGATCGGCAGCGACTCGAGTTTTATGAATAATAAAATCAGTGAAAAGCTGATCAGAAACATGGTGGATGCGATACTTAATCCTAATGGCAGACTGGCCAATCCGGCTGTCAGGACCCTCAAGAGACTGATGGATAAACCAGAGCTGAAAGCGATGGCGCAGACATATTACAAAGTCACAGAGTGGAAAGACTGGCAGAAGGATATTCTGAAAAAGATATTGGAGTAGGCATTGGGGTTACCTGTGAGGCTTGAATGTAATGGCACACGGATGATACGGATTCTATTTGGGTGAAATCTCTTGTTGTTGGACTATAATTTCGCCGCCGTTGGTGGTGTTTTTCACCAACAACTGTTTTTAATAGAAAAAGGACAAGCATCAGCTCATCCCTTCTCAATATCTATCGAATATTTGTTCTTTATTTATTCAGCTTGCTGTTTTTGATACTATAGCTGAAATAGATCACGAAACCTATGATGAGCCATATGAACAGACGCACCCAGTTAGCCCAGCCGAGTCCGAAGATCATGGCACCGCAGACCACGATACCGAGTATCGGTACCAGCGGCACCAATGGGGTCCTGAAAGGCCTCTCTGCATCAGGGTCGCTCTTGCGCATGATGATCACGCCCGCACATACGAGTATGAACGCAAACAGTGTACCGATGCTGGTCATATCTCCTACTATATCGCCGGGTACGAAGGCCGAAAACAGACCGATAAAGAGGAACAGCAGTATGTTTGACTTGTATGGTGTGTGCCAGGTAGGGTGAAGGTCTGAGAAGATAGCCGGGATCAAACCGTCTTTTGACATAGTGTAGAATACGCGCGACTGCCCCATCAGCATGACCAGTATCACCGAGCTGAATCCCGCCAGTATCGCTACCGTCACGAGTTTGGCCAGCCAGCCGAAGCCTGTCATATAGGTCTGTATGGCATAGGTCACAGATGCCTCACGACCTGCATGTCTGAAGTCATCCACACTCGCCACGCCAGTGAGCACATGCGCGAAAAGGATATAAAGTACGGTACAAACTGCCAGCGAACCAAGTATTCCGATAGGCATGTCCTTCTTGGGGTTCTTGGCTTCCTGAGCAGCAGTAGATACGGCATCGAAACCGATGAAGGCAAAAAACACCACACCGGCTGCTGCCAGTATGCCCATGATACCGCCATAGTTGTGGTCCACGCCCTGACTGTCAGTATAGGTACCTGCAGCCGGTATATATGGAGTGTGATTAGCCGGGTTCATAAACTGCCATCCGAAGCAGATGAACAGGATCACGATGGCGATCTTGGTCATCACGATGATAGTATTGACGAATGCAGATTCTTTAGTACCCCTCATCAGCAGCAGCGAAAGCATCAGCAGGATGAAAAGCGCCGGGATATTCATAAAACCATGTGCCAGCATTGCTCCGTGAGCATCCATCAGCTTTTCAAATGGCGAGTGGCACCACTCGAAGGGAATATGCCAGCCGAAGTAGCCGACCAGCTTGTTCAGGTATTCGCTCCAAGCTATACTCACGGTAGCGGCACCGAGGGCATATTCGAGCACCAGGTCCCAGCCTATGACCCATGCCACCAGTTCGCCGAGAGTGGCATATGAGTATGTATAAGCGCTGCCGGCTACAGGTATCATAGATGCGAACTCGGCATAGCAGAGGCCAGCCAGCGCACAGCCGATACCGGCCACCATGAATCCGAGTGTCACCGCAGGCCCTGCGTTATTGGCGGCAGCGGCGGCAGTCCTGACGAATAGCCCCGCACCGATGATAGCGCCTATTCCAAGGGCTATGAGTGAAGTGGCTGTAAGTGTTCTTTTGAGGGTATGTGCGCCTTCTTCGGGCATTTCCAAAAGAGAAGCTAATGTCTTTTTCCTGAATAGATTGCTCATGTTGCTTTTTAAAAGAGTTGACCAAAATAGGATTATTTAATAAGAAAACAAGAACCCGGCTTGAGATCTTCCCGGCGATGCATCCCTTCAGATGGCCCGGATAGTGGATGGAATCAACTCATTAGTAGTGAATTATGAGAGTCT
>CAIXBT010000088.1 GCA_903917755.1 uncultured Bacteroidota bacterium | reverse complement strand
ATCAAATAGTTTAACTGTGTCGCGAATAAAATAAAATCCCACCAGTGCCATGTTTGATTTGGGGATCTGCGGTTTCTCTACCAATGTTTTAATAAAGCCTTGTCAAACTCCTGTATCTGCTGCGTATTGCCTTCGGGCTGGATAGGAATATTGTTATCTGTGATAGCGGCCGTGACCTCCAGATCCTTGGCCAGCATACCTTGTAGCTGGAGATTGAAAGAAGAATTGAGTGTCACGCTCTGTGTACTGCCGAATCCGACCCCTCGCGAGATGTTTCCGTTATAATCCAGCGAACCGAAGTCGATCAGTTTGTCAGCAGATACTTCATTGGGCACATAGGTGAATGGCATGATCGCCCTGTTCTTATTCGCTTTGAGATAAGCATTGTGATCCTTGTTGAAATAGCGGTTAGCATAGGCGAAAGGATACACCCTGAAGGTAGCAGTGACGGAATCCGCCTGTGGTTTCTTTCGCCAGATCAGCAGGGATGAAAAAGGCAAAAGATCATAGGCACTCGTATCCACTATCTGCCCCGCAGACGTACGCAGAACCATCGTATTGGGCACCATGCTCAGGCTATCGAGTTTGACCGTATCGCGTGCCAGAGAGATGTGTTTGGACTTAATGTTTGAGGCATACTGACCCTGCACGTTGATAAAAACGAGTGAAAGCAAAATGACTATGTAGATCCTTATTCCCAAAACTGATACCTAAAACGGGCTTTTGGGCTACAAATTACTAAAGTGAAGGCAATAATGAGATAGTAATCAATGTTTGTACGATCATTGGATTGTTAATGTAGTAGTAAATTACTCAGTAAAAGTCCCCTTACTGTTTCTTTATGTTTGCCAGCATGTCGGTGGTCATTTTAGCCAGATCGAATTCAGGTTTCCATCCCCAATCCTTGGCAGCGTAGGAATCATCTATGCTCTGAGGCCATGACTCCGCTATCTGCTGTCTGAAGTCAGGCTTATAAGATATCTGAAAGTCCGGTATGTGCTTTTGTATCTCCACGACCACATCTTTCGGCGCGAAACTCATTCCCGAAAAATTATAAGACGAACGGATCGTGATCTTTTCGGCCGGTGTCTCCATGAGCATGATCGTGCCTCTGATAGCATCAGGCATATACATCATAGGCAGCACAGTATCTTCCTTCAGAAAACATTCATAAGCCTTTTTCTCCACGGCTTCGAAGTATATATCTACCGCATAGTCCGTCGTGCCTCCGCCGGCTTTGGTCTTGTAGCTGATGAGGCCGGGATATCTGATACTGCGAATATCAAGTCCTTTTTTTTGATAATAATAATCTGCCCAGCGCTCACCTGCCTGCTTGCTGATGCCATAGATCGTATTGGGCTCCATCACTGTGTATTGTGGTGTGTTGACACGTGGCGTAGTAGGGCCGAATACAGCTATAGTTGAGGGGAAAAACACTTTAGACAAATGATTGTCGACGCTGACATCGAGAATGTTTCTCAGACCTTTCATATTGACCCTCCATGCGAATTCGGGATTTTTCTCCCCGGTAGCAGAGAGAATGGCTGCGAGATGATAGATCTGAGTGATCTTGTGCTTTTTGACCAGCGCATCGAGGCCCGGTTTATGAAGTACATCCAGTCTTTCGAATGGTCCTGACTCTTTCAATTCTCCCGAAGGGTCCTTGAGGTCTGAGGCTATGACATTCGGGTGTATCTTGCGCAGGGCGAGGACGAGTTCACTACCTATCTGCCCGCAGGCACCCGTCACCAGTATCGTATCACTTTGCATTTAGTACTTCGTTAATGCGTCAAATGTAAGAAAAGAAGTTTTAGCTCATAGGTTTTAAGTTTTAGGCAGCAAAACAGTGCTTATAAGTTTATATAATTGCTAAATACCAATTACCTGATACGCCATTAGACAATAAATTTTATTTTTACCCGTATCAATCCAAAAATTATCATGGCAAAAACTAAACCTGAGATCAAATCCAAAGCAGCTTCTAAAGAACCATCTGCGCCGTCCAAGTTTTATAAAGCTTTACCGCATATCGTAGCCGCATTTACATTTATCATCATCACATTTGTGTTTTTTGGCCCTATGCTGCTCGAAGATAAAACTCTGGCGCAGGGTGATATCAACCAGTTTGACGGTATGTCAAAAGAGGTGGTGGACTTTCGCAACAAGAACAATAGTGAGCCGCTTTGGACCAATTCTATGTTTGGCGGTATGCCAGCCTTTCAGATCTCTACCTTATATCCTGCCAATCTGATCCAGTATTGCGAAAAGGCCCTGAGATTGAACATGCCTGAATTCACCGGCTTCCTTTTGGCGGCCTGTGTAGGTTTTTATGGTTTGCTGCTGCTGCTCGGTATCAGTCCCTGGCTGGCGATAGCGGGTGCGCTGGCCTATAGTCTGGCCTCCTACAATCTTATAATCCTCGAGGCGGGGCACAATACAAAGATGCACGCCATCGCCCTCCTGCCCTATGTGCTGATCGGATTCATGTATCTATGGCAGCGAAAATATCTGATCGGCACCGCCTTCAGCGCGGTGAGTTTCTCCATGCTCATCAGTGCCAATCACGTGCAGATAGCGTACTATCTCTTTATCACCCTGCTGATAGCCGGTGTGGTATTTCTGATCTATTCCATCAGAGAAAAGGACATCAAACACTATATTCTGGCCTTTGGCCTATTCGCGGCTGCGGGTGTGGCAGGTATCGCTTCGAACCTGTCTCTGCTCTGGACCACCTATGAATATGGCAATGCCACGATACGCGGCAAATCTGACCTGACCAGCAATACCCAATCCAAAGGCGGTCTCGATCGCGACTACGCTTTTTTGTGGAGCTATGGCAAGATGGAAGCAATGACCCTCCTGATACCAAATTTCTATGGCGGCTCCTCTCACCAGCAGCTTGACGAAGATTCTAAATCCATACAGGCTTTGCGCAGCAGAGGAGTACAACCGCAAATGCTGCCTACATACTGGGGCGACCAGCCTTTTACCTCCGGCCCGGTATATCTAGGTGCGCTGATGGTATTTCTGTTTGTACTGGGGCTGGTGATCGTAGACGGGCCGTTCAAATGGTGGCTGGGCATAGCTACGCTCCTATCGATCTTACTATCCTTCGGGCATAACCTCCCGATGTTCAACAATCCCTTCTTTGAATATTTCCCGGGCTATAACAAGTTTCGAACGGTCACGATGGCGCTGATCATATGCCAGTTTACCGTGCCCCTACTGGCCATTATTGCATTTTCTAAAGTACTCAACAATGAAGTATCAAAAGAGCGCATGATGAACGGCCTCTACATAGCAGGCGGCATCACAGGCGGTTTGGCCCTGTTCGGATTTTTAGGACCCTCTTTCTTTAATTTCGTCGGCACAGAAGACAAGTCTCTGCCTGACTGGCTGCTATCTGCCCTGCACGAAGACCGCGCCTCGCTGATGCGTATGGATTCATTGCGATCATTACTACTCATAACTGTCGGGGCAGGCGTAGTATGGGCATTGATACAGGATAAACTGTCTAAGAACATTGCAATGGGCATCATCATCGCTGCCTGT
>CAIXBT010000087.1 GCA_903917755.1 uncultured Bacteroidota bacterium | reverse complement strand
CCAAACTCTATCACCCAAACATTATCGAAATCCCGATGTGGAGCGATTCCAACACCAATCCTTACAAAGGTAGGTGAAAGAACATTATGCCTATGCCCCAAACTCTCTATCCCATCATCAATTAGAAGCTCAATAACCGCGTCTAAGGCATTTTGCTGTCGATACGCGCAGTTTTCCCCCACAGTCCATCCAGCGCGATATAATGAAGAAAACCGCAGGATGAAATTCTTGTGCCCGACAATTCCTTCCTTACCAGAGCTTGAGGCATAATCCTTTGCCATTTTGGTTAATAGCTTTGAACTCCTAAGCGCTTTAAGTCTGGGAAGCGTGGTCAGGTCGGCAATCAGGGAGCTTATATAGGGATTGCTTAGGTCGGTATCTCCTTTTGACTGCAAGTAAGGCATCAATATGGTCTTTACGAACAATTTTCCCTCAAGACGAGCCAGGTTGCTGTAATAGATTACATCGCGCTCTTGTTTGGTTGAGGAAAAGCTGAATGCACAGATTTTTGCCTGGAGGACGGCTGTTTTGTTCCATGAGTGAAGGTCAGGATGATAATCCTGGGCATAGACACCCAAGGATAAAGCAATGAACAATAAAAGGGTTCCAACTCTGAATTTCATCGCTCTGCATATATTCTACCTTTTCAACGCCTGGGCAGATTAATAATTTTGGCAGCGACATACTTTGGCGCTGCACTGCTTGATATTTGTAAGCACATAAAACGTTTACCATGAACGAAACAGCAGAGCAAATGGAACTCCTGAAAAGACTGAACCGAACTTTAATGGAAAAAGAATCCGAAATGGTCGAGAGATGCAAGCAATTAACGGAGAAGTATGATGCCCGTTTAATCAAAAATGGTGGTGACTTGCAAGATTATGAAATCCTTTTCGAGTTGGAATATGTCATTCAAAATCGCAAACCAAGATGGATAATTTGTGGCATAATGAACAAAGACCAGGGAATAAATCTCATGCCTCTGTTTTTACTTGCAAAGGGTGAAGATTGGCGGAAGGAAGGAATGCCTGATTTTGGTGAAAGGTGGTGCTTCCTAATGTATTCGTTAAACAAGAGAATAAATATTCTGCAATATCTCTGTGACATTTCAAGGATTGATAATACCATAAGCTTTAAGGAAAAGCGATACACAACAGTTGGCGAGGGGAATGTTCAATTCTTTTTCGATAACCAACCGAAAGCAGCCCAAAATAATCATTCACAAAATATAATGACATGACCCCAAAATAATTTACACCTACCAAAAGACAGAAAAATATTTCGGAGCGACACAGTTTGGCGCAGACTCGATTTACATTTGAGTCAAATTAAAAAAGAATAATGTTATGGAACTTAAAGCGACGGACTTAATTAAACTTCAATCGAAAACATTTCAATTAGGAAATGCGTGTAACAATCCGATTTTAACGGATGTGTTTGCCGAAAGGAGGAGCTACCTTAATGAATTCACTTTTTTTCTTGCATATTTCAAAGTGATACCCAATTATATGAACGAGGCAGGTATCAATTGCAAAAAAGCTCATCAATGGTTTGTAAAAGCTTACAAGCAGGAAATCAAAGATGTGTATTTTGACAAACGGTATTATAACAATAGCAAGATTGCCGAATTCGATGACATATTTTATATACTGTATGATGACCTCTTATTACATTTTGATACTAATGGCGACACAGTAAAGTTCCTCTTCAGAAACACTGAATTTGCGAAAATCGAAATAATTATCAATGAGATTAAAAGGTTCAAAACAAGAAAAGTCAAGGGTAAACCCAAAATATATTTATTGATAAACACCCCACATGGAATAGATACAAAGTCCTTTTTTATTGCAAAGCCAAAATTGAGCATTGAAAATAATTACAACGATGATTTTCCACCAATACACCAAACAATTATTAAACGCCTTAATAGGAAGAATGATAAGGGGCTGCTGCTCCTGCATGGTAAGCCAGGAACTGGGAAAACCAACTATATTAGATACCTTATTTCATCCCTGAGAAAGAAAGTAATCTTTTTACCCCCGAACATGGCAAACTCCATCACCAGTCCAAACCTCATTGAAGTTTTAATAAGCAACGCGAATTCAGTTTTTGTTATTGAGGATGCCGAAAACATTGTAATGGACAGAGAAAAAGATGGCTGTTCTCCAGTTTCTGCTTTATTAAATATTTCAGATGGGCTTCTTTCAGATTGTTTAAATATTCAGATTATCTGTTCCTTCAATACTGACCTTGCAAAAGTTGACAGTGCGCTTTTACGGAAAGGCAGGCTTATTGCAAAATATGAGTTCAAGGAGTTAACCCAGGTTAAAGCAGAGGCTCTTTCTCATAAGTTGGGTTTTTCTACAACTATAACTTCGCCAATGACCCTTACAGATATTTACAATCAGGAAGAGAATGACTTTCAGCAACAGAAAAAAAGACAGGCAATCGGATTTAAAGCGTGTGAAGCAAATTAATTGAACAATGAAAGAGAATGACAAGAGTTTTACAGCAATTGATTTCGAAACAGCACATGGCAAACGTTACAGCATTTGCCAGGTCGGTTTGGTTCGTGTTGAAGAAGGAATCATTACTGACCAGCTATCCATTTTGGTTCAACCCCCTGATAATTTTTACTGGGACAGATTCATCGATATACACGGCATTACTCCAGAACAAACTGCAAGTGCCCCGACTTTTGACAAGATTTGGCATCAGGTTGAGCCGTTTATCCGCAATAGGAATGTCATTGCACACAACGGTTTCGCTTTTGATTTCCCCTGCCTGAGTCAGACATTAGAGTATTACGGTATTGAAACACCAGAATATCACGGTCATTGCACATATCGAATATATGGTGAGAATTTGGCATCGCTATGCATGAAAAATAAAATACCTTTGAACCACCACGATGCATTGAGTGACGCAATGGCTTGTGCTAAACTTTATAAATTACATCTATCACTTAAAAGTTAAATAAATTATGGAGCCAGAT
>CAIXBT010000086.1 GCA_903917755.1 uncultured Bacteroidota bacterium | reverse complement strand
GGCGAAAGAATACTTAATTATGATTATTTGAATTCTTCTGGTGCTGTACTAAAAAAGATTTCTGTTTCTGATTATTTACCGTCTGGCCTTAAATGGGGACCGGAACAGTTATTTTACTCAGACAAGTCAATTAAATTTTATGTTCAGTTTGCAATATCCCCTACCGCCTGTGATCCTAATGGCAATAGTAGTTATTATAGATTTAAATCTGTTGGAAATTTTAGAGATTATCCTGAAACTATAGAAGCAAGTTTTAAATTTCATGACTGTGTTTCGAATAATGAATTAAAAACCAGGAGAACACTCATAGATATTGGAAGCGGGGGTAAAAGTGAGATCCAAAGTATGGACATGACATTTAATGGGACTGCTGTAGACGAGATTTTACAAATTGAAGGTGTAAAAGAGAAACATGATGTTAGTATTTTCTCAAATAACCCCATGTCAGGAAGCGAACAAGGTGCAGGGACATATCGGGAGGGAGACGAAGTGACAATATCTGCACAACCGAATAGTGAATTTAATTTTGTGTGTTGGAAAAAAAATGGAATTGAGATTAGCAGATCTACCGCTTATAAGTTCTCGTTGACGGAAGATTCAAAATTTGAAGCAGTCTATAGAGGTAAGTACAGTAAAATAAATTTAATTTCAAGTGAATACTCAGGAGGAACAATTAGTGGGATGGGGAAATATCTACCCGGAACATCAATATCAATAAAGGCAGAACCTAATTTTGGCTGGAGATTTTTGCAGTCGAACCCGCATACTCGCAGACTAAATCTGTTACTGGGATAGCATTTAAAAACGGATTTTATGACGTCTTTGTAGTTTGTATTGACACGCATAGCATAAATAAACTCTCGATCATAGAAAATACAACAGCATTATCACACACTAATTTCATTGCTCAAAACTTTAGCCAAACAAAAGTAGAATTTGCGATGAGCCTTGCCATCAATGAAGATCATTGTTTACCTACGGGCTTGCTTATTTCGGAAGGGAAAGAAATTAATGGAATTAATTTGACAGATGGTACAAGCAATTTTTATAAAAAGCCAAACGGCGCTCTTGTAATATTGGAGAATGAAGCGAAAATCGTTGAATCAAATGAGATAACAGGTCAAAAGCATATTCGCTATGCATTTCAGTCTGGACCAATGCTAATTAATAAAAGCAAAATTCATCCGGAATTTCAACCTAATTCAAAAAACAAAACCATACGGTCCGGGGTAGGTATTTTTACAAAAGATAATAAGACCTATCTGGTTTTTGCTATTTCTGAAAACCCAGTAAGATTTCATGAATTCGCTTGTTTTTTTAAAGAGGTATATGGCTGTAATAATGCGCTCTATCTGGGTGGTGGGAAATGCGCAATGTATGCGTCCTTTCTAAATAGAAATAACCCATCAGATGCTGATTCATTTTGCAGATATATAATCTATAAATGATGAATTTGTAATTTTGCAAAATCAGATACGTATCAATCCATATCTACACACATTAATATGGATTCATACATGCTGAATCGTATCAATATACATTGATCGGTATTTATACATTTTCCGGGCTTGCTTGAAAAATGCGGCATCAGACCTATTTTTTTCTTATTATCGCTTAAGTATATTTGAGTGATGAACCAAGACGCTGAACAGATAGCCCGTGATGAGATCGATAGGCAACTTACTGCCTGTGGATGGATCATTCAGGATAGGAGTAATCTTAGCCTGAGTGCCGGGCAGGGTGTGGCGGTGAGGTATATGACCACTCAGGACGGCAAAGAGACCGATTACACGCTTTTTGTGAATGGTAAACCGGTCGGGATCATAGAGGCTAAACGGGCTGAGGCAGGTGAGAAACTGACCACCGTAGAGGAGCAATCTCGGGGCTATGCTACCAGCAAACTCAAATATCTGAACAACGACCCGCTGCCTTTCGTGTATGAGAGCACGGGCATTATCACTCACTTTACTGACTATCGCGATCCTAAGCCACGGGCGAGAGAGGTATTCACCTTTCACCGACCGGAGACTTTTGAGCGCTGGCTAATGAATGAGAAATCTTTGCGCAAACGGATCTTTGATATTCCAGCTTTGCCTACAGAGAATCTGCGCGACTGTCAGATCAATGCGATCAATAATCTGGAGAAGTCTTTTCGTGAAAATCGTCCCCGGGCATTGATACAAATGGCTACGGGTTCGGGTAAAACTTTTACTGCTATTACTTCGATATACAGATTGCTGAGAGATGCCAAGGCAAAGCGCGTTCTCTTTTTGGTAGATACAAAAAACCTCGGCGAACAGGCGGAGGCGGAGTTTCTGTCTTACACTCCGAGTGACAGCAATCAAACCTTCGGTGAGATATATGGGGTCACGAGGCTCAGGAGTGGCTATATGCCTCCCGATAGCCAGGTGTATATTTGCACCATACAGAGACTCTATTCTATTCTGAAAGGGGAGGAGATAGAGGAGAGTGCTGAAGAAGAAAACCCAAATGAAATATCTTGGCGACCTAAAGAGGCGGTGCCGGTGGCGTACAACCCAAAGGTGCCGATAGAGTTTTTTGATTTTGTCGTGATAGATGAGTGTCACCGGTCTATCTATAATCTATGGCAGCAAGTCCTTGATTATTTTGACAGTTTTCTGATAGGGCTGACGGCTACGCCTGATAATCGCACGTACGGGTTTTTCAAACAAAACGTGGTGAGCGAATATACCCACGAGCAGGCGGTGATAGACGGGGTGAATGTAGACTACAATGTCTACCTCATAGAGACCAGTGTATCTAAAAAGGGCGCTGTGATCTGGAAAGGGCAGGATGTGGAGACCCGCGAACGACTGACCCGCCGCAAGCGATGGGAGCAACTGGACGAAGACAAAGAATACAGCGCCAAGCAACTTGATAAAGATGTGGTCAACCCATCGCAGATACGGCTGATCATAAAGCAGTTCAAAGAGCATCTGCCGGAGATGTTTCCAAAGCGCACCGAGGTGCCTAAGACATTGATCTTTGCCAAGACGGATAGCCATGCGGATGATATCATCAAGATAGTGCGTGAGGAGTTTGGTGAGGGCAATGATTTCTGCAAGAAGATAACTTATAATGCTGATGACCCTAAGGGTACATTGGCGCAGTTTCGTACGGGCTACCACCCGAGGGTAGCGGTGACGGTAGATATGATAGCCACGGGCACTGATGTGAAACCGCTGGAATGTCTGCTGTTCATGCGCGATGTGAAGAGCCGGAATTATTTTGAGCAGATGAAGGGACGGGGTACACGTACGGTGTCGCTCGATCTGCTGCGCTCGGTCACGCCGTCGGCTACATATACCAAAGACCATTTCGTGATAGTGGATGCGATAGGTGTGACACGAAGCCTGAAGACAGATAGCCGTCCGCTGGAGCGCAAGCCGTCTGCAAGTCTCAAGGACCTGCTGGCTGCCGTGGCGGTGGGTGCGCGCGAGGAGGAACTATTCAGCAGTCTAGCATCGCGGCTGCTGAGGCTGGATAAACAACTGACGGATAAGGAGCGCAAAGCCTTTGAGCAGAAGGCGGGAGGGAAGGCGATAGCAGAGGTGGCGCGTGAGCTGCTGAATGCGCACAACCCCGATACGCATGAGCAGATAGAGCAGCAGACGGAGCGAGAGATGGCAGGCAGCCCGCCCGATGAAGTGCGTGCGAAGTGCGATAAGCAGATAGCGGCGCTGGCAGATGGTGCCGCACGAGTATTCACCGGAGAGCTGAATGAGTATATAGAAAATCTGCGCAAGGCGCATGAGCAGTATATCGACGACTTTAACCAAGACACGCTGATGCATGCGGGCTGGGATGCGGGGCATCGCGAACGTGCGCAGGGCATCATAGAAGAGTTTAAGGGGTGGGTAGACGCGCATAAGGATCAGGTGGCGGCGTTGGAGATATTCTACGGGCAGCCGTATCGGAGGCGCGAGCTGACCTACACCATGATACAGGAGCTGTACGACCTGCTGCATACAGAGAGACCTGCACTGGCACCTATGGCGCTGTGGCGCGCCTACGAGGCGGTAGAGCAGGTGTCGGGCAGCCCGCTCACGGATCTGACTGCTAGAGTGGCACTGGTGCGCCGGGTCTGCGGCATAGACCCGGTGCTGACGGCATACGACAGCACGGTAGACCGCAACTTCCGAGACTGGCTCTTCCGCAAGCAGGCGGGCCCGCTGAAATATACCGAAGACCAGATGCTCTGGCTCAGGATGATGAAGGACTGCATAGCGACCAGCTTCCACATAGACCGCGAGAACTTCGAGCTGGACCCGCTCAATAAGCACGGCGGGCTGGGCCGCTTCTATCAGCTATTTGGAGATAAATACGAAGAGATCATTAACGAACTAAACGAGGCACTGGCTGCATAATATGAGTGAAGTAAAGGAATTGCCGAAGGGATGGGAAATAAGGAAGTTGGGAGAAATATGCGAAAGAGTTACCAAAGGCGGAACTCCAACTACATACGGCTTTTCATTTGTTTCCAAAGGAGTCAATTTTATTAAAGTAGAAAATATTGAGAATGGGAAAGTAATTCATTCATCAATAGTCAATTTCATAACGGAGGAAGCTCATCAGTATCAGAAGAAATCAATTCTACAGGAGAATGATTTGTTGTTTTCTATTGCAGGAACAATTGGAGAAACATGCTTAATAAAAAAGGAATACCTCCCTGCAAATACAAATCAGGCGTTAGCAATCTTAAGAGGTTATCACAATGAGATTACCCCTGGATTTCTAACGTTTCAACTAAATTCCTCAATACAACAATATATACGACTAAAGGCTCGTGGTGGTGCAATGAACAATATTTCGTTAGAAGATTTAAAGGGGATAGAAATAATTCTCCCTCCCTTTTCCACCCAAGCCACCATAGTATCGAAGATAGAAGAACTCTTTAGCGAGCTGGACAAGGGTATCGAGAGCCTGCGCACCGCCCAGCAGCAGCTACGCACCTACCGCCAGTCTGTTTTGAAATGGGCTTTTGAGGGCAGGCTGACGCGAGATGATGTAAAAGATGGTGAACTGCCTGAGGGATGGACTATGCAAACATTAAAAGAGTTGAAGTTGTTTTCGATTTATGGTCCTAGGTTTTCAAGCGGAGGATATGTTGAAAATGGCGTTGCAGTTTTACGCACTACCGATATAGACGATCGGGGAAAGGTGGATTGGGAAAACTCACCTAAACTTGATCTCTCAGATAAAGATTACGAAAAATACAAGTTAATCAAAAACGATTTACTGATTACTCGTACTGGAAGTATCGGTCGTCTATCCGTTTTTAATGATGACAAAAAAGCTATTCCCGGAGCTTTTCTAATACACTATCGATTGCGCGATGATGTAAACGTTTGGTACGTGTTCAATTTTTTACAGTCTCAAGCTGGACAAAAACACCTTAAAGCTCATAGTTTTGGAGTAGGACGACCTAATTTAAATGTCCCCAATATTGAATTATTACAAATTCCAATACCATCACCTACCGAGCAAAATAAGATATTAGAAGAGATAGAAAGTCGATTTAGCGTAGTAGAAAAGATGGAAGAGAGCATCAGCCAGAGCCTGCTACAGGCCGAGGCCCTGCGCCAGAGTATCTTGAAGATGGCATTTGAGGGGAGATTGGTAAAATAAGGGAATGAAAATGTATTTTTGTATCTTAGGCTAAACAATAATCGCAATGCTATATATAAAGAGATTAGAATTAGAATATGTCCGCTGCTTTGGCAAAAAGCAAAAGATCGATTTCATCGGAGATGACGGCAAAATATCTCAATGGACTGTGATACTCGGCGATAATGGCACGGGTAAGACCTCTATCCTTCGCAGCATTGTGTCGATGCTTCCTACGCCTCAAAGTTTTTTGACGCGGAGGGGTAATCATGATACCCAATATGACCTCAGCATAAATAATGGATGGCGCAATGCGTGGAATTTAAAACATAAAGACGGAGAAGATGCATCCTCTATCTCTCTTGAGATCGCAGAATGTGCCGCGCCTTTTGGATCTGGTATAGAGGCATCCATGGCACTGAAGTATATACAAGGCCATCAGAATAATATGACAAGTGAGGCTGCCCCGCCGGTTAAATTTGACACAAGGTTGTTTTCACCAGTATATTGCTTTGCATATGGGGCAAACAGAAAAATGTCCCAATCTTCGCTGGCAGAAGAAAATATTGAAAAAAGTAGTGAGACTTTATTTTTCGATTATGCGCTTTTGCCAAATTCGTCAGAGTATTTTTTGAGAATTGACTATGAAGCTGCTAAGTCAAAAAGTAAAAAAAGCGGTCTCGAAAAAAACAAGGTAAAAGAACTCCTTTTAAAAGTGTTGCCGAATGGAGTAAAGGATATTAGGGTGACTAAAACAGGCAGACTACAGAGAGAGGTACAGGTAGATACCCCCTTCGGTTGGGTTGGAATAAATGAACTAAGCCTTGGATACAAAACCTCCATAGCATGGTTAATTGATTTTGCTTCAAAAATGATGTATTACCATCATGAAAAAGAAAATCCATTTGAAGAGCCGGCCATATTGATATTGGATGAGATAGACCTTCACATGCATCCAGCATGGCAGCGGGAGATAATTGATAACCTGACTAAAACATTTACGAAAACTCAATTTATCGTGACCGCTCACAGCCCACTGATAGTGCAAGCTGCACTGGATTCTAATCTGGTTTTGCTAAAAAGAATCGGCGATCATGTTAAAGTAGAGAATACACCTGAGGTGATAAAGACATGGAGAATAGATCAGGTTTTGACAAGTGATTTGTTTGGACTGAAGGAAGCCAGACCTAAAAAAACGGAGAAAAAAATTAATCGAAGATTGGAACTACTTAAAAAGCCAGATCGTACGAGGTCAGAGGAGGATGAACTTAATCGATTGAATGAAGAAATTTATGATATGCCAATTGGTGAAACTCGATCAGAAATGGATGCTATGGATATTCTGAAGGATTTTGCAAAAAAGGTGGAGGCTGCTAAAAAGAACCCGTAATATGATAAGAATAGATAAAGCTTTTAATGAACCAGTAGTTTTAACAAATAGGGCGCCCGACAAAACTAATGAAACAATAGCCCTTCTAAGTGCTAATCGCATCCTTTACACAAGCCGGGTTGGGGTTTCTAATAGAGATTTGAATAAGCTCGAATTTGACAATGGAATTTATGGTGACCAGACAGTTAAGGATCAACTAATGTTTGATCAGCATGATAAGTGCTGCTTTTGCGAGGGGAAATTCAAGGACAATGGGTTTGGAGACGTTGAGCATTTTCGACCTAAAGGTGCCTACAAAAAATACAGGTTAAGGACTTTAACTTACCCTGGCTATTATTGGTTAGCATATTCATGGCAAAATCTGATGTACTCTTGTGAGATATGTAATAGAGCCCATAAGAAAAATTCATTTCCGCTTGAAAATGAGGACACAAGAAAACCATATCATGATCATCAAAATAATTTGGAGGACGAAGATAGGTTGCTGATCAATCCACTGGAAGAAGACCCAAGCGATTTTATTGTTTTTGATAATGAAATGCCCCTACCCAGAAACGGCAGTTTGAAAGGTAAAGAGTCTATTAAAACTTTTGGTTTAGAAAGATTAAATCTTTCTCGACTCGAAAATTTAAAGGCAATAAAGATCGCCTTAGCACTCATACACATAGACGAGACAAATGCAAACGAAGTTGCCACTGCGGCAATTGCATTGAAAATTTTACCAAATGATTTAGTAGAGTCGGTTATAAACGCTAAAGAACTTTTTAATTCCGCAGCTCTGGACACCGCAAAATTTGCATACTGCGTAAGATGTAAGTTTCCTCAATTACCTACAGTATGAGCACCACACCCACCACCACCCAGACCTCCAGCATAGTCAGCAAAGTATGGGCTTTCTGCAATACCCTCCGCGATGATGGCGTGGGCTATGGCGACTATCTGGAGCAGTTGACATACCTGCTATTCCTGAAGATGGCAGACGAGTATAGCCGTCCGCCATACAGTCGCCCCATGCCCATACCCAAGGGCTATGACTGGCAGAGCCTCCTGCCCCTGAGCGGTGCGGAACTGGAGATACACTACAACACCATGCTCCGCGAGCTGGCACAGCACAAGGGCATACTCGGGCAGATATTCACCAAGAGCCAGAACAAGATACAAGACCCCGCCAAGCTCTATAAGCTGGTGCAGCTCATCAACGCCGAGCAATGGGTGATGATGGGCGTGAAAGACAAAGGCGACATCTACGAAGGCCTGCTGGAGAAGAACGCCGAAGACACAAAGAGCGGTGCCGGGCAGTACTTTACGCCGAGGCCGCTCATCGCAGCGATGGTAGAGTGCGTGTGTCCGCAGCCCATGAAGAGCATAGCCGACCCTGCCTGCGGCACTGGTGGCTTCTTTCTCGCTGCCTACGACTATATAGTGGATCACAACAAGCTGGACAAAGAGCAAAACCAGTTTCTGAAATACAAGACTTTCTATGGCAATGAGATCGTGGCAGGCACACGCCGCCTCGCGCTGATGAATCTGTTTCTGCATAACATAGGCGATATAGACAGCGACAATTTTATATCTCCTGCAGATGCACTGATCACCGCCGCGCCGACCACCTATGACTATGTGCTTGCTAATCCGCCCTTCGGCAAGAAGAGCAGCCAGACCTTCACCAACGAGGAGGGCGAACAGGAGAAAGAAGACCTGACCTACAGCCGTCAGGATTTTTGGGCCACCACTAGCAATAAGCAACTGAACTTTGTGCAGCATATCCGCTCCATGCTCAAAACGACGGGTATGGCAGCAGTGGTGTTGCCGGATAATGTGCTGTTCGAAGGCGGCGCAGGCGAGACCGTGCGCAAGCGCCTGATGGAGACCACCGACCTGCATACGATATTGAGATTGCCTACGGGTATCTTCTATGCGCAGGGTGTGAAGGCGAATGTGCTTTTCTTTGACAACAAAGGTGGCAGCAAACAGGCTTGGACAAAGGATGTGTGGATATACGACTACAGAACGAACGTTCACCACACGCTCAAAAAGAATCCGCTTAAGCTTGAGGATCTAAGAGACTTTATCACCTTGTACAATTCGAAGGACCGCAAAAAGCGCAAAGAGACTTGGAGCGAAGCTAACCCTGAGGGCAGATGGCGGAAATTCAGCTATGAAGAGATCATAGCGCGTGATAAGACATCGCTCGACATCACCTGGATAAAAGATAAATCGTTGGCCGACCTCGATAATCTACCAGACCCGGATGAACTGGCACTTGATATAATAGAGAATATCGAGGCCGGACTGGCGAGTTTCAGAGAGATAGCGGGAGCGCTGAAGGCGAAGTAGTGCTTGCTATGACTTTAGAGCAGAGGTGAATTCTTTGAAGCCTCTTGTGGCATATGCCAGCGCTCTGAAGGAGAGACCTCCGAGATAGAGGAGTCCAAATGTAGCTCCAACGTATATAGCAATCTTGCCTGCGGGATTCTCCCAAACGAGCTTTATAGTGTTAACTATCGGGCCGTCAGTTTTTTGTTGATCTATGAAATTCATGGGAATTGTTTTGTGTTTATGGAATTTATTCTTCGGTTGTTTGGTGATAGGGCGTGGGACTAGCTTGGTTCTTTATTGTTTTAACCAGGTCAGTTATCATCTCATCTTTTTTAGCTGTGGACGTTGAATGGGATAACAGCAATTGTATCTGAATTCTTGGGTTTGGGGGTATTTACCTGTTTTAAAATGTCGGGAATGGGTTTAGGTAAAGAGATGTTGATAGAGGTGATGATAGTATCAAGTTTGGAGTGAAAGAGCGACTGATAAGTGTAAAAATCCTTTCTTGAGTAGATACAACGAATAATGGATTCATGTTTAACAAAGTATTCTTCCGGAAAACGGTTTGTCCGTAGATAGTTACAGACAAGATATTCCTTTTTCCCAAGGAAAAAGTTTATGTTCTCGTCCCCCTCAAGGTCCTTTTTAGTCTCATTAAACAAATTTAGATGATACTCCAATTTGGGGGATATATCCAATGGATCACTTAATGCGAAGAAAAGCCCCATGTAGGAAAAGTCAGAAGGGTTATCTGGGCGAATAACACAATAGAAATTATTCAGATAAAAGTCATCATCTAAGTTCATTGCATTTAAATCCAAAGTCACGTTTGCTCTGATGCTAAGAACAAATTGATTGTAATTATGCTTGCCTATTGTTTTATACCGCGATCTCAGATCTTCAATCTGTCGGTATAGGACACATATGTCAAGATCATACTGGTGCTTTTGGAATGCTCCTAATTCAGGGTACTTCTTATAGTAAGACTTTTGCTTCTTAAGGGGTATTGGTCTTATTTCTCCCGTAGGCGGTATAAATAGTTCAGTTGTTATAATGTATCTGTCTATTATATTGATTTTACAGCGATCCAAATATAGTCATCTCTGAATTTAATCTCAGTATATGATCCAATGTAACTGCCTTGAGAGCCAGGATCTTTGTAATGAACAATCCGCATAAATTCGGGAATCAGAATTGTAGAAATCAAAAAACACAAAAAAAGGAATATCAGCAGGAATCGAACCTGTGACCAATTGATTAGAAATCAAATGAGATTGTCGATTCCGCTGGCATCCTATTGAAATAATCATTTAGCAATTGTAGGATGCTATTTCTAGGTTTTTCCTTATGCACGTTCTTGAATCCGTTTACTCTCTACCTCCAGTGAAAAAATGGTTTATTATACTTAGCGAAATCGCGGAGGGGCACGGAAAAATGGGAGAGTTGACTTTGCAATTTTACAAATAAATTTCCGTGTAATTCCGTGTATACATGAGTTTATATGCATTTACCGGGATGTATCTGTATAAACCCATGTAAACGCAAATAAACACAGGTAACCCTTAAAATAGACTATCATCGATATGGAGATAATCCCTCTCAGAATCAATCGCAAAGGCATAAAAAGCCCGGTTGCAAAATTTGCAACCGGGCTTTTTATCAATGATTTAAAACTGAGCATCTGCATTCTAAGATAATTGCCCGTTAATGGCCACAGCGGCATAGACGAACAAGGTATATCTAATATGAGTAACGGGCATGACAATGCCGCAAACTGCCTTCCAATTTGAGACACAAATTGGCTTACCGCTCAGTTTGTAATAAGGCGGAATATGATAAGAAGCCAATCAAAGCCTGGCCCCCAACTAATCCTATTTTTTATGCAGTGTCGTTGAGAATTGATTCCATCCGGCTGTTGTCCATGCCAATACCCTGAATAGCCCTCCGAGAGCAAAAAGGCCAGCCACAGCTCCCACTGCAAAACCTGCAATCTTTAGGATCCTGCTGCTTTGCACGTTTTCAATAAAGTTGAACGCCCTGTCTAAAAAATCAGATCCTGATGATACAGCAGAATCATATAGGCTTGTTTTAAAAGTACCCATTTTTGTTATTTTATTATTTTAAAATGATTTAGTATAAATACAAACTGCAGATCTATCATCCCTACTGTCCTGCCGCACGGAATAATCAAAATTTCGCAAAGGGCAGAATCATAGGTATCCGTCATATCCGAAATCCCCATACCGGATGGCCACCTCTCCCATCAGATCACACTTGCTCACCGGGTTCAATCGATTTAACATCCAATGAAGGAGACATCAAAGTAATTTCAGGGGTCTTGGGTATAAGTAAATAGATAACCACACCACCCACAATAACGCCTCCAAGGGCAAATAACCAAAGATTTCTCTGATAGTGGATACCACCGTTTTTAAGGTTCCTTATGCCAACGAGATATTCATAATGATTCATGATTTATTATTTGGTGCTATTTATAATTTCAAAAAACTGGTTTCCTACATTTTTCAGGCTATAGACAAGATATTCATAAGTGTCTCCCTGTCCGGACCTCATCTGCTCTTCTGTGCAGTGATGTTTGAAAAAAGCATCAAAATCAAAGCACTGTTTTTCCAGTTCTGTCATAGATATCCTTATGCTCTTCTTCGAATACAAAAGGTGAAGGATCTGATAATTTCTCTCGGATATGGCAGCCAGAAGCTTTGCTCTTTGGTATCGGGCCTTTTTCTGTTGATTATGGAAACAATCATGACAATTCGAATCCGGACAAAATTTTCGGGAGCTGTTATACGCTATAAAGGTTTTCGCGCAGTACATACATTTGATTGTGTACGTATTCATTTTGATTTTTTTATTTTTTTTCATTTTCCCACAATTTTAAGGTTTGGAAATTTTTCTATGGGATACTGGCTCTAGGCTGTAGCGCATAGTTGACCGCCTGGTCAGAAAATCTACCAGGCTCTGACGGCTATATCTGAATTCACGACCGGATTTCGTGTAATGGATCTCGCCGCTCATTCGCAGATCCTTCCATACCTTTCGAGATTTCAAGCCGAGGAGCTCACGGGCCTGGACCGGGGAAAGCCAGACGACTTCGTCGGGATTGTGTCCGGCAGCCGGCAATAGTTTTTTCACCATCTCCCCTACCCTCTCAACTATACGATCCTCTAGCTCGGCAAATTGTTTTTTGAAGAAATCATCAATCATCTCAAGCGCTATTACGTGAAGAAATGGACAATGGCCTAGGGCCAGCAGCACGGTAATATGTATAAGGGATCTTTTTTATGATATCAGCCTGGGCTGAACTCCTTCAGGAAAATAGCATGGGGAAAGAATCCCTTATACCACCCGTTTAGAGTCGAAAAAAGATCAAGAGATAATGGAGATAAAATTGATGATATTGCTAATGTGAAGGCAGATAGACAAGGAGAAATACACAAATATGCCCTGTGTCTTATGTAAAATTAGAAATTCCTTTTTCTACATGCAAGTAAAATCACAAATATTTTTTAAGACCGATGCTTATAAATATTTTTTTTGTCACGGATTTGCGAGTATTAGAGGCGGAATTTAAGACCCGTGATTGGGTCTTCTCAGTGATGATTTTTAAAAAATATCCGGCTAATTTCCAGACCTGTTTTCCGATGACCACCTCACCGGAGAAAGCAGAAAGATTCCAAGGTTGCGGAGCGAAGGGAAGAGAACAAACTTGGTTCCTAAAGCCTTGCAAACCATTCAGTAGAACCAGTTAATAAATAAGGCAAAGCTACTTTCACCCATGGCGTATAAGCAATAAAGACAGTTCTATAAAAAATTTATAGAGAGTTAAATATAGAGCATCAACGCAGGACTGCTTCAGATTAGCAACTCATACCTAGTGTTCCTCCCATTCGTATTGCCTTCTGTGCCTATGTCACAAGCAATTGCAGATTCATACCTGCAGTTGCCTTAGATGTTTTTGTGATCGATACACATTTAGTGGCTGTCATGCCCTCTCAAATCCCCAAGGGTCATCTATAAGCATTTTATTCACCGCACCGAGCTGCTGGTCAGTCAGACGGTTACAGAGACAGCCAAAATACTAGGCTTTTGCCAGTCTGAACCCAATCTATTTTAGGCCTATCGCTGCTTCTTTATTAATGGTGTTCACAAAACATTTGATCTACGACGTAATCTCAATAGTTCGTTGTGCCAACTTCAGGGTAGTGTAATAAGAATGTTGATTGACCCTACTGGTTTGGAAAGGCTTACCAAGACCGGCCTGCCAAGGCTCTGAGACAAGGCTTTTCGGCAATGGCCGTGGCTATACCCCCGTTGCAATCCACCCAATGGGTGCATAGACTCAAAGTATAAGTGGATTATTGCTGATCCTTCAGGCGCTTTTTGATCTCTATAGTCTCTGACGGCTATTTCGTTGAACCTATGTATGAACCAGTGCATCTAAACTGGAACTGAGCAGGAAGGCTAGGCATGAAAGTGTACCTTTTCTTTACCCATCCCCCTTACATGACCTGCAAGTAGTCTTCATCTGTGTGCCATCGGCCCATGCTTATCTTTGTGCCTCGCCCTAGAAGTATCTTATCTTGTGCCAGCGTAGCAGGGTCTGCCCTGTCATAGGGGACCGGCTAAGCTTTTTCGCTCACAAGCCATGAGTCCCCTACCCTTGAGCCCTGCTGTCTTTGATCCTGTGAAGCATTTTATTCAGGCAATATTATTTCGGATATAAGAAACCATATCGCAACACTTCAGGCACTGACCCTCTATTTTCTGAGATCTTAATTACTTCTAATCATAAGCACCCCTTACTTTTACCCCAGCTTTTACCAAGCGACAAATTAAGATAAAAAATAAAGGGTTTC
>CAIXBT010000085.1 GCA_903917755.1 uncultured Bacteroidota bacterium | reverse complement strand
GATGTGCCGTTTTGGTCGTACTTCTGTCAGATCAGTGATTCTACTACTTCATATGGCTCATACTCCGGCGCTGTGCCTAATGAGAAGATCACCTGGGGCAAGCTCGACATCCATACGCCTAAGTTCATAGTCGAGTCAGATGCGACCATCGTAGCGCCGCTGATATTCGCCTATCTGTTGAAGTGGTAATGTCTTACTACTTAAAATGAAAAAGCCCACAGATCAGTTTCGGTGGGCTTTTTGCGCTATGCGGAGAGAGAGGGATTCGAACCCACGGTAGGCTCATCACCTACGGCTGTTTTCAAGACAGCTGCAATCAACCGCTCTGCCATCTCTCCGAAGGCAAATATAGAAGAGTGAGCGAAATTTCACACACTCATTAGCATTATTTGAGAAAACATTTTTACTAGACTGCTCTTAAACCCAATTGCAGCAATGCTTTCAGACCTGTCATAATTTATTTATTTAATGAATTTAGGGTATGATAATATCAGAAAAAAGACTCAGAGCATGTCCCTAAGCGCCTTTAATTCAGCTATTTCGTATGTGGCTTTCTCTCTTGTTTTGGTCTGATGCGGATTAAAAAACACCTGATCCATGCCTACAGATCTCGCACCTGCTATGTCGGTCTGCATATTGTCTCCGATCATCAGAGATTCCATCACCGCAGCACCCGCAGCTTCCATGGCATGAAGGAATATTTCCTTTTGTGGTTTTTGATGGCCTATTTTCTCTGAAATGAAAATGTGTTTGAAATAATCTTCGAGTCTGCTCTGCCTGATCTTTACACCTTGTATCTCTTCGAATCCGTTTGTAATGATATGCAACTCATATTTCTCTTTCAGGTAATCGAGAGTCTCAATGGCATCAGGAAATAAGGCGGTCTGAAACGGTGACCGATCTGTATACTGCAATGAGATGGCACCCGCCAGAGGAATATCATCTATTCTGAAACGCCTCAGGGTCTCTACGAATCGGCCTGTCCTCAGTTGGTCTTTGGTCAGAAGCCCATGATGGTATTTGGCCCAATACTGCGAGTTGATAGGCAGATAGGTGGCATGAAAAGCCTCAAACGAAGGCACACCGTGCAGTTTCAACTCAAACTCGGCATAGATCTCTTTAAGCACGACTTTAGAATTAGTATCAAAATCCCAGAGCGTATGATCCAGATCAAAGAAGATGTGCTTGTATTTTTGCTTCGTCATTTTGTGATCTCCTGACATAACTCTATCAGCACTCCGTTAGCGCTCTTAGGGTGAAAGAAAAAGACCAGTTTATTGTCTGCTCCGCGTTTAGGGGTCGCGCTGATGGGTTGAAACCCTTCTGCTATCAGCCTCGCCACTTCCTTCTCGATATCATCCGTCGCAAAAGCAATATGATGGATGCCCTCGCCACGCTTCTCCAGATATTTGGCTATGGCACTATCTGCAGAAGTAGCCTGAAGCAGCTCGATCTTTGACTCGCCAGTCTGAAAAAAAGAGGTTTCGACAGATTCGCTTTCCACTTTTTCAGATTTATAGGGTGGTTTGCCCAGTAGCTTTGTATAGGTCTCATTGGCTGCGGTGATATCTTTGACGGCTATTCCAATGTGTTCTATTTTATTCATAATAAAAACGTTGTGAGATTATTTTCAAATATAGTCTTTCCCTGTTCAGCACCAGCAGTCAGGGCAATTTTTTCGTCTTTGATACGTCTTAACAAATAGGCATGCAAATCAACCAAATTTGCTGTAATTTTGTATCAGTTAAAAACCAAACCTTCTCTATATGTTATTTGTATCAGAATCAGCCAGTACTAAGATCAAACAGATCATGCAGGAACAAAGCATGACACCGTCACATTTCGTGAGGGTCAGTGTTTTGGGCGGTGGCTGCTCAGGTTTGTCTTACAAGATGGATTTTGATGACAAACTAAAATCTGACGATCAGTCATTCGAAGATAAGGGCGTAAAACTGGTCACTGACCTGCGTTCATTCCTCTATGTCTGCAACACTACCCTTGAGTTCTCAGACGGTCTGAATGGCAAGGGTTTTGAGTTCAAAAATCCGAACGCTACACGTACCTGCGCCTGCGGTGAGAGTTTTGCCGTTTAATTATCTTACCATTTCATGACCGGCAATGGGTTTAAGGGATGTCTTAGTGCATTCTTGAATATTTCTCCCAATATGAATCTGTGAAACCATTCACCCGGGAACGTATCATATATGCCGGCTATTTCTTTGCCGCTCACACCATGAGAGATGATACCCAGCGACAGATCCACGAGGTCGGCCTTTCTAAATGCCTCTGCCAACTTATTATCCTGATAGGTAGTGACCTTATGATGATTTGAAATGATCTGCTCTACAGTTTCTTCAGACAGCGACAATTGTTTCCCCGCTATATATTCTTTGGCCAGGGCTACAGATGGTGCCAGATAGTCAAAGGTACCGGATGTCCATATCCCTATATCATGGAATGCAGCCGCTACAGCCAGAGTATCCGAATCGTGCTCCGCTTTGTCGCATAGCAGCTCCGTGAAATTCACTACGCGATAGACATGATGACGGTATTTGTCATAGTGGTGCCCAAGCGCCGGTCGATGTTGATCTAGAATATCCTCGATCAATGGATGGTTTTCCGTCATGTGGGTAAATATAAACAAGAAAAATGAATCATAATTAATGCTCTGATTTAAGTATCTAATGAGCAAACGCTTATATTTTTTTTGACAAATTTTTAGTTTGCTTATGAGAAAGGATCTTTAATAGAAGATACCTGGTTTCATACAATGTTAGCGGAATGTTTGCGTTCATTTGTCTTTC
>CAIXBT010000084.1 GCA_903917755.1 uncultured Bacteroidota bacterium | reverse complement strand
CTGAGGGCCACAAACCTTTGCTCCGATGAAACCATCACCAGAAATCAAACCCTTGTCCTGGTCTCATCTTGTGGAGATGTAAGTGACTCAAAGAATGGCAATCTTGTTAAGGCTAGCGGTTAAATCTATTAAAAAATGATCACGTTCTGATGAATATCAATACTTTAAAAAAGCAGAATTCTTTCTTCAATGGTCTATTTTGCGCTAAGAAACGGAGTTTAGCCGAATTTATTTCGATTTGAAATAAAAAATATCTTTTGAGAGTATTGAAACTTGCAGGCTTTCAATGTTCAAGTAGCAGCACATCATACCCATGCATCGATAGATCCTGTCGGAGCACATGATTTATTTATATGAAATTTTCATTATTCACCGTTTTGCGATACAGTTTTTTCTACATTTATCGGCATGAAAAGATCACTCCTGTTTGCTGCATTTCTGCTGTCCTTCTTTTTATCGTATAGCCAGAAGATCAAGCATGTCATCGTGCTGGGTATCGATGGCTGTAGTCCTGATGGTATCATTCAGGCACCGACACCCAATATCGACTCGCTGGTAGCACATGGCAGCTGGACCTATGAGGCTAAAGCGCAGATGCCCACCGTCAGTTCGCCAAACTGGGCTTCGATCATAGATGGTGTGCCCCCGAAGGATCACGGCATCTGGAGCAATAGCTGGCAGCGCAAACAGATACGTGACTCGGTATATTGCGGTGGCAGGAAAGGCCAGGTCTCGCCTACTATTTTTAAGGTACTAAGAGAGAGCGACAAACATGCTCAGATATGCTGTATCATGGAGTGGTGGAGCTTCAGAAGGCTGGTAGAACCGGGTGTCTGCACTATCCGTCAGCGCACGATCCTCGAGGGTGTCACGGACTTTCGTGTACCGACAGTGATCAATGTGCGCAAACCGAAATTTCTCTTCATACATTTCAATGATGTGGATGAGACAGGACATAAATATGGCCACGGTACCAAAGAATACTATGATGCCGTGGCACGTGTAGATCAGTCTATCGGCAAAATAGTAAAGGCCGTCAAACATGCACATATGCTGGAGAGTACGGTCTTCGTCATCATAGCCGACCATGGAGGTATAGGCAAGGGGCATGGCGGCAGCACACCACAGGAGGTGAATGTGCCCTTCATCATCTCAGGTGCAGGTATCAAACAGAATCACCACATCAAATCCTATGTCAATAACTACGATCTGCCGGTCACTATCGCAAAAATGCTCAATGCAAAAATTCCGGCATGCTGGCAGGGTAAGGTGGTAGAAGAGATATTTGAATAGGCAGGATCTCGCCGCGAGATGGAACGGAAGCCACATTTTTATTCATTTGGCGATTATTACAAAGCGCCTATTCGATTCATTTTCAACTATATAATGTTCAAGCCGGTTAAAATATTTACGAAAAATCAAGCTCTTTTCGCCTGTATTTTCATTTTTAAGCCGAAAACGTTTATTTTGCGCTCCCTTTAAAAATAAATTATCAACATTTAGTTATGGCTATAATAGGTGACATCAGAAAACGCTCGGGACTTTTAGTTGGTGCTATTGCGCTTAGTATTTTCCTTTTCCTCCTCGGAGATGCGGTCAATAATCAGTTCAGTGTATTAGGCAAAGGCAGAAGCAATGACGCAGGTACGGTGAATGGCCAGACCATCCCATATCCTGAATACAGCAATCAGGTGAATGACAATGTCAAGAACATGGAGGCGCAGTATAAGATGACCATCGGTGATCAGCAGCGCAATGCAGTGAGCCAGCAGACATGGGACGACATGGTCAATAAGATCGTGATGAATGATGCCTGTGCCAATACCGGCCTGGCCGTATCGGATGATGAAATGGTAGCGCTGACCACTACGGACGCAGCACACCCTATCATCAGACAGCCATTCGGCGGTGAAAGGTTCAATCCTGCATATGTGAAACAGTTTCTGCAGAATATCGATATAGATGAAAAAGGACAGGAGCCGGGCTATAAGAAAAAAGCATGGAACCAACTGGTGAAAGAGGTGAAGAAATCTCAGCTGCAGAGCAAGTACTCTCTGCTCGTGGCCCACGGTGTAGGCAACGTGCCGAACTGGATGGCAGAAGATCTGTATTTTGCAGCAAACAAATCAGCTGATTTCAAATATGTCGCACTTCCTTATTCGGATGTGAATGATAATGATATCAAATACACAGACAATGACCTGAAAGAATATCTGAACAAAAATGCAGCAAAATTCACATCTCCTGAAGAGGTTCGCAATATCCGCTATGTGGCCTACGATATCGCAGCATCTTCTATCGATTCACTCGCTACATTGAAATCTCTGACTGACAAGCTGGATGAATTCAAAAAGGGTGACAAGAAAGCGGATGACTCACTTTTCGTAAAATTATATTCGGAGACTCCTTTCGATGATATGTACAAGACAAAGGAGCAGCTGCTGGGTAGCGCTATAGCAGATTCAGCGTTCAATCCATCTGTACCTCTCAGAACCGTGATAGGACCATATGTAGAAGGTGGCGCTTTCAAATTCGCAAGGATATCTGCCCGCAAGATGATGTCTGACTCTGTGAAGGTGAAAGAGGTCGTTTTCACTTTTGCTAATGTGAAAACTGAAGCAGAACAAAAAAGCAGACTGGTATTGATCGACAGCTTATACAAAGCCATCGACTCACTTCATACTGACTTCGGTGCGGTAGCAGCTGCATTCAGCGATGATCCAGCATCAAAGGGCAACGGCGGAGTGGTAGGCTGGGTCAAACTCGCAGATCCGCAGATGGATGAATATTACAAGAGCATCGTGTTTCACAATGGTGAGATCGGCAAGACCTACAAATATCTGGACGCTAATAATAACCTGATCAAATTCGTGCAGATAGCGGAAGAAAAACCAAGCAAGATGGGTGTCAAAATCGCCTACTTCAGCCACTCTATCATTCCTAGTCAGGAAACCGAGAATAACATTTACAGCACCGTGAATCAGTTTGCTTCAGCTAACTCTACTGAAGAGAAGTTTAAAGCATTCATGAAAGATCATCCGCAGGATATCAAAACTGCAGCCAATATCACTAAGGGAAGCTATGATGTGATGGGACTCGGCAGCGCCCGTGCGCTGGTGAAATGGGTGTTTGATGCTAAGAGAGGTGATGTATCTCCTATCAAGACACTGGACAAAAAACATATCATCGCATATCTCGAAGCAGTATCGGGCAAGGGAACTCCTGATCTGGAATCTGTGAAAGAGCGTGTCAAAATGATGTATCTGCAGGATAAGAAGTATGATATTCTGGCTAAAAAAATAGCTGATGCCAAAGCTACTACAGTGGATGATCTCGCAGCTAAGCTGAACAAAATAAGTCTGGAAGCTGACAGGGTCACATTCATGAATGCAAACCTCCCTACAGGCAATGAGCCTGCGGTAGCTGCTACGGGTGTATATCTGGCGCAGGGCAAAATGTCCGGTGCGGTCAAGGGAATATCAGGTGTATATGTAGTACAGAAGATCAATGGTGTCGATCCTCCTAAACCGGTAGACCTGACACAGCAGACCATGATGCTGAAACAAAATTCATACATGAAAGCCAGAGCTGCTGCTGATGCGCTCAAGAAACTCGCTAAGATCGATGACAACCGTCTCTATTTCGAAGGCGGCAACTAATCATCAAAATTAATATTCAAAGCCCTGCAGCGATGCGGGGCTTTTTTGTTTAAATCATTATTGCGATAAACTATTTACCTTTGTATTTCGTTACTACAAGTATGGAAGCACCTGATCCGATCATCAATAAAGTAGCCCAGAAAGCTATCATCACGCTGGACCTCGCAGATTTTTTTCCGCAGGCAGAGAGCATCGTGTCGATAGACATGAAGGATTATTTGTTCAAAGGGCTAATTCTCAGAGAAGCGGACTTTCGCGAGCAGATCAGAAATACCGATTGGTCAGCCTATCAGGATAAATATGTTGCGATACATTCTACGGTAGATGCCATCGTGCCTATGTGGGCATATATGGTGCTGACTGCCGAGCTCACACTCTATGCTAAGGACATAGCCAATGCTGCGCCTGAGCATGCCATAGATATGTTTATGTATCGCGCTATAGAGAAGGTGAATGCAGCAGATTATGCCGGGCAGAGAGTCGTGATAAAAGGCTGCGGCGACAGACAGATAGATAGTGCGGCATTCGTCTGCATCACTAATAAACTGGCCGGCTCAGCCCGCGCTATCATGTATGGCGAACCATGCTCTATGGTGCCTGTCTATAAGAAGCTGCTATAATTGCTTTCTTTTTTATACTATTGAGTATATTTTTCACCTCATTTTATCTTTGGACACTTTGCAAAAAAAGATCTCGATACCGCTTTTAGTGATCTCTGCTTTGATAGCGGGATTGGCTTCCGCCACGATATATGAACTGGTCAAACCAAAGCCATACAATGTATTTGAAGAAACAAGAAGGGAAACGCCCGGTCTCAGGTGGATAGGTGATAGTGCGGTTCTGCCGGCATACGCGTATAGGGTAGAGGGTGAGCTGACATTCGCCGGAGAGCGTGTGCCACTGGAAGACCCTGATGTCAAAGAACGTCTGGACCGTGAGCTGCTCATCAATCTCTATCGCCATTCCAATACCATACTGGATATGAAACTCGCTAACCGGTTTTTTCCAGAGATAGAGAAGATCATGATCGAAGAGGGCGTGCCCACAGACTTTAAGTATATGCCCATGATAGAAAGTGATTTCAGAGATGCATATTCTAATGCGGGCGCGAGCGGATTCTGGCAGTTCGTGCCGGCTACTGCCAAGCAATACGGACTGGAAGTGAATGACAAGATCGATGAACGCTATAATGTAGAAAAAGCTACCCGTGCAGCCTGCAAGTATCTCAAAGGTGCCAGAGAACGACTCGGTAGCTGGACGGCTGCAGCTGCTTCGTATGATTTCGGGGTGGAGGGCATAGCGGGCAAGATGAAATCTCAGCATACTACAAATTACTATGACCTGTGGATCACGATCGAGACCTCACGTTATGTATTCAGAATGCTGGCCATGAAGGTCGTATTTGGAAATCCCGAAAAGGCAGGCTACCATCTGAGCGATGCTGACCTCTATCAGCCATTTGCATACAAAACAATAGAAGTGGATACCACCGTGAATGATCTGGCTGCATTCTCCGAGCAGTTTGGCTTGAAATATAAAGAGCTGAAAAACCTCAACTCATGGATGCGCAACTCCAGCCTGCCCAATGCTTCGCATAAGGTCTATCAGGTGCGGATATTGCAGAAGTAGGTCGGTTAAAATACTTTATTACACTCTCGCCCTTGTTTGTCTCTGACCAACAAGTTTACTACACCCTTTTGATCTGCGCCCCGATCGAGTTGAGCCTTCCATCTATATTCTGATAGCCGCGATCGATCTGGTCTATATTGTTGATGGTAGACTTGCCGTCTGCAGAGAGTGCAGCGATGAGCAGCGACACACCCGCACGTATATCGGGCGATGACATGGTGATACCTCGCAGATTATGTTCGCGGTTCAGGCCTATCACACTGGCGCGGTGCGGATCGCAGAGAATGATCTGTGCACCCATATCGATGAGCTTATCTACGAAGAATAAACGCGATTCAAACATCTTCTGGTGGATCAGTACGGAGCCTTTGGCCTGTGTAGCTACTACCAGCACGATACTGATGAGATCGGGTGTGAACAATGGCCAGGGGCCGTCTGCCACGGTCAGTATAGAGCCATCTATGAAACGTGATATCTCATAGCGTTCTTGTGCGGGGATGAATATATCATCGCCCTTGAGTTCCATTTCGATGCCCAGCTTCTGAAACACAGGAAGGATATTGCCCAGATGCTCCAGACCGCAACCCTTGATATGTATCTCCGACTGTGTCATAGCAGCCAGCCCGATGAATGAGCCTATTTCGATCATATCGGGCAGCATACGGTGCTCCGTGCCTCCGAGTGCATCTACTCCATCTATTTGCAGGAGATTGGAGCCTATGCCGCCGATCTTGGCGCCCATGTGGTTCAGCATAGAGCAGAGCTGCTGAAGGTATGGTTCGCAGGCAGCATTGTAAATGGTGGTTTTGCCTCTGGCCATCACAGCGGTCATGACGATATTGGCGGTACCTGTCACCGATGGTTCATCGAGCAGAATGTGAGTGCCCTTGAGATGGTCTGCTTTGATCGAATAGAAACTTTCTTCCGAATCAAAATTGAATTCCGCACCTAGTCTTTCAAAACCCAGAAAGTGCGTATCTAACCTGCGGCGGCCTATCTTGTCTCCGCCCGGTTTG
>CAIXBT010000083.1 GCA_903917755.1 uncultured Bacteroidota bacterium | reverse complement strand
CATTGACGTTGAATGATGGTGCATGAGAGCCGTTCTGCCATATCACGGTGTCGCCCGCAGGTGTAGGTGATACGATCAGACCTGTATCTCCGGGACATTTTGAAATATACATAGTAGATGGCGTGAGAACAGGCGCCGGGTTGAAAGTAATATTGATAGAGTCGCGCCCCACGCAGCCGGCCTGTGTGACCTGCAGCCAATACAAACCCCGAGTGGTCACCGTGAGGGACGAAGCGGTGCTACCGTTGCTCCACAGATAGGTGGCTCCTGCCATCACATCAGACAGCACCACCGAACTACCGCTGCATACATTCGTATCAGGTCCGAGATTGACCGTCACACCCGCACCGCCCGCTATATTGTAGACAGGGGTAGCGAGATTGGCCAGGATATTCTGCATCAGCGGCAGACCGCCCGATGTAGTATATTGATTCACCCAGTCCTGATCTGAAGTGCTGATCAAGCGGCCATTGCCGACAGGCATAGCGAATATGAATCCATAGTAGAGACCCTGATAGAGCAGAAAACCCTCTATATGCGAATTGCAGCCGCTCCATGTACCATAGTCGCCATACCAGAAATAGGTCAGTGGCGATGTGGCATTAGGTGTGTTGGACAGGCTACCCAGTTCCTGCATCGGCGCCAGTGTACCCGCTGTGGTACCGCCCCATGCGAAAGACCCGCCGAGGTTATTGACTATATATTGAAATCCGCCGTTGGTGGCATATGAGCTGAGATACTCCGTTTGCAGAAATACATGCCCGCCGCCCCTGACGAAAGACTGTATCGTATCTATGGCCTGCTGCGGCAGCATGATCGCTCCCGAAGAGACGATGAGAATGTCAGTGCTAGCAAACCAGGTGTTGACGAGTAGTGTGGACTGAGGGCTGATGGTAGCGGTATAGCCCATGCCCGTAGCGACAGTCTGCCAGTTCACATCCATCATATGACCGGCGTTGAATGACTGACTTTCGATAATGGTGACATTGACCGAGTAGGCAGTATGGCAAAAGAACAGAAAAAAGAAGCTTGCTCTGAGTGCTTTTATCATAATCGTATTAAATATAAACAATTACTCTTTTGATCGCAAAAATATTTATGCAAATTCAGCCATCATCGCAATCTTCTGATCACAAATCAGATAGATGCAGCTTTAACAAATATTCAGAACACACTCAAACCCTTTCTGTCATTGGCTTTTAGTTTTGGTATGGCTTTTGTTTATTTTACATCCGCTAACGATTTATTCAACCAACACAAAACCAAACATCATGAAAAGTTACAAACTGGCCCTCCTCATTGCATTCGCAGTAGTGTCAATGAACTCATTCGCCGCAGGCGAGCATCCTGCCTATCTCAAAGCACTTTCTAACCTGCGTGAAGCACGATTTCTGATCAATCACAATCCCGGCAAAGCCGAGAGAACTGCCGATGAAGTAGCGGCAGAAAGAGCTATCGACGTCGCTATAGCCGAGATCAAAAAAGCAGCTATCGACGATGGCAAAAACCTCAATGACCACCCTGCTGCTGATCAGGTAGCAGACAAAAAAGCTGACCTCAACAGAGCCGTAGAACTGCTCAGAAAATCTCGCGCAGAAGTGAATGAGAAAGAAGACGACAAATTCGGAAATGGTCTGAAGGTTCGTGCGCTGCACTCTATAGATCAGGCGATCAGCTTCACCATCAAGGCTATGGCCACCAAAAAATAAACCTTCCTCTTAGACATCATATACAGCCATCTGCTAGACCGCAGGTGGCTGTTTTGTTTTAGGGCTTGTGATGTTTCAAGCTTTGCAGATCATCAGTTTTTTTGTTGTTTTGAATAGAAAACAAAATGCCGATGGAAATAAAAGTCAGAATATGCCGCACAGCCGATGATTTTAATGCTGCCTATGCAGTAGCCATGCAGGCTGCACAGAGCAGGCTGCGCATGATCATCGTCATCGTCATCGGTACATTGATCGTACTGTCCAATCTTATTACGACGGCTATCTACCGCCAAATGCCCGACAGAGATACGATGCAATGGATCGGGGTCATAGTATTGTCGCTTATTCTGTGGGCATATATGATGCACAAACAGAAAAAACCCGGCAAAAAACTTTTGAAAGATAACCCCACACTCGGAGTGGAAGAAGAAGTGACCATATTTGATGAAGGGCTGAATTATGTATCGAAGACCATCGATAGCCATATCAAATGGGCACATTTCATCAAGGCCGGCATCGGCAAAGATGTGATCCTGCTCCACCCCACCAATCTGACCTTTCAGTGCTACCCGAAGAGGTTCTTCACAAATGCGCAGTATGAGGACTTTTGCACCCTGGTGCGCGCCAATATCAAAGAGGTAAAAGAGGTGTAGATTGTAAATCACTCTTTTCAAAGGAGCCAGGGGGATTTGCATTTGAAAATTTCAATCCGCACGAGCAGGGACCTGCCTGGGGTGGAGTCATACCATCAATAATCAATGTACTTAAAAAACAACGACCAATTTTATCATTGCATTTGGGCGAATTAAAATTTAGTTTTAGGCCCGTGAAAAAATACGGGGCCAGGCATCTTCTTTCTATCATCACTTCCCTGCTCTGTATCTCTCTGTCTGCACAGGACAACTATGAGATACAGGTCTATGGTGCCGAGACACAGGCCGCACGCAGCACCATGTTTGAGCTGCACAGCAATGTCACCACGATGGGTTTCAAAAAAGATCAGAACGGTGTGATAGCCGATGATCTGGCATGGCATGAGACCATCGAAGTGACGCATGGATTCACGTCATGGTTTGAAGTGGGGGTTTATCTATTCATGAGTGCCAATCGCGGACAGTACGGCCTGACCTATGTGGGCGACCATATCCGTCCGCGCATACGCGTGCCCGAAGCGTGGCACTGGCCCTTGGGTCTGAGCCTGTCTGCCGAGGTAGGCTATCAGAAGCCCCGCTACTGTGCCGATACATGGACCCTGGAGATCCGCCCCGTGATAGACCGGGAGTACAAATGGTTTTACATCACGATCAATCCCACCCTCGACTACTCGCTGCAGGGGCTGGATCATCACGAGGGCCTGCAGTTCTCGCCCGATCTGAAAGTGAAGTTTCAGGTATGTAAACAGCTCGCTATCGGCATAGAATATTACACAGGTCTGGGTCCTATACGGGCGCCCTATGCACTGAGAGATCAGAAACATCAACTGGGACCATCGTTCGATCTAGATGTGTTTCCTGACTATGAGATCAACTTCGGCTATGTGTTCGGGCTCACACCGGGCACAGAGCGTGGCATAGTCAAGCTCATACTCGGCAGACGGGTAGAGTGGAAGAAGAAAAAGAAAAGCTTTACTGTAGTTGCAGGACATTAAATGAGATCGTGGCCGTGTCAAATGGCGTATAGTTATTGACCATAGGGATATTGGTGCCTGTGAGGTTCAGCATACCATTGCTGCCTACCGTCACTGCCACACTGCCCGTGCCCAGCGGGTCATACACCGCCGCCACTACACCGCCGAACGAGACGCTGACCAATATCTGCGATGCGGTAGATGGCGCACCGGTCACCACAGCGAAGCTGCCGCCGGTAGTAGGCAGAGCATTCTTAAAACTAAAAGTAAGAGATGAACCGGGGCCGCATACACTCGTAGCACCCAATATGCCACCACTCGAATAGCGGCAGGTAGCTTCGGTATAATTGATCGATTTGAAAACCCACTGATCTGTCGATGTGCTGCAATTGTTATTGTTGTTGCTAGTGGTCTTGCTG
>CAIXBT010000082.1 GCA_903917755.1 uncultured Bacteroidota bacterium | reverse complement strand
GACCAATCAGTGGTCGCTGGAAGCTGCCATGCTGGGTGCTACGAGCTTCATGGGACAGAATCCGATCACTAATGCCTATTTCAGCAACCTGAAAGCACCGGTGCAGCAATCAGGATTTTTAAATACACGCGGAGCGACCAATAAGATCAATATCGGTCTCGGAGGCAATATCGGGGATAAGATATTTTTCGGCCTCAGTCTGGGTATACCGATCTTAAACTATACGGTCAATACACAAATGGTAGAGATCAATGCTAATCCAAATGATACGGTCAGTCAGTTTCAAGGCTATCTCCTCAACTCCACTGTGAGTGAGACAGGAGTGGGAGTGACCGGCAAGGTAGGTTTGATATATAAGCCTGTGCCCTGGGCGCGTTTCGGTGTTTCGTATTCACTGCCTACATGGTATTTCATGACAGAAAATTACAGCTCTGAGATACAATATGGCGATAGTATATTGGATGGTTCCGAACCGGCATTAAGTTATCAAATGCGGACACCTATGAAAGGTACAGTGGGTGCGAGTTTTTATCTGAAAGAGCATGGTTTTATCTCCATTGATTATGAGTTTCAGAATTTAGGCAGTACTCATTATCATTTTACCGATCCCAGATATTCCAGTATTGATACAAGCTATAATAGCTATATGAAGTCGGTCTATGGTTATAGTCATACCATCAAGGTAGGTCTGGAAGGGGCAATTAAACAGCTGAGACTAAGAGCCGGATATTCTTATACCAACACTCCCTTTATTAAAAGCAAGATGAACTACAGCGATGCCAGCCATAATGGATCAGCACAGAGCGCCACAGTGGGCATCGGGGGCAGGTTCAAACGTTTCTATATAGATCTGGCATATGTCTTCACCTATACCAAAGATGCTGTCAGTCCTAACTTTCAGATACCTCTCGACCAGATCAACAGCACCTATATGACGCACAATATCATGCTTACGCTTGGCTTCCGACTCTCGAGAGACGAGAGCAAACCGGCAGCAACTAAGGAGCGTCAGAAGCGCTCCAGCGATCAGCTACCTAAGTATCTAGATCCGGGAGACAAGTATTAATAACAGAGAATTAAAATAACGAAATGCAGATTTACGGAAATCTGTGGCTAAGAATATATCAATGGCAGGTGGAAGAAAGAATAAAAGGAAGAAGATAGCAGAGATCAATGCGATGCCCAATGTCTATCAGTGCCCGGATTTTGCGGAGACGAATCTATATAGTGCCGCGGGAGAGAAACTCGATCTCAAAGGCAAATGGCATAAGGAGATATTTAAAAACAACAAGCCCATCACGGTAGAGCTGGCCTGTGGCAAAGGGGACTATACCATAGCGCTGGCGGCTAAGTATCCCTCCCGAAATTTCATAGGGGTAGATATCAAGGGACCGCGTATCCATACAGGTGCCAAGGCAGCACTGGAAGCCGGATTGAGTAATGTGGCTTTCGCAAGATTCAAGATCGAGAACATACTTCATTTTTTTGCGCCGGGTGAGATAGATGAGATATGGATCACCTTTCCTGATCCGTTTCCGAGAGAGAGATCGGAGAAACACCGTTTGACCTATTCTGCTTTTCTCAGCAAATATAAAATGGTGCTGAAACATGGCGGCATGGTAAACTTCAAGACCGATGACCTGCCGCTCTTTCACTATACACGTGACAGCATCAATGCATTCGGGTGTGAGACATTGTACTACAGGGAGAATATCTATGCAGCACCGCTGGATATGGAGGAACTATCGATCAAGACATTCTATGAAAAACAACATATCGCTGACGGACGCACCATCAACTATCTGAGATTCAGATTTGACCGAGATCAGGATGGGTCTATGGTCAAGGTAGGATCGTAAAAGATCTTTGATTTAACAGAGTTAGCCATCAGGCAGTTGGCTTCCGCTCTTTGCAGCAAACTCTCGCCGAGTTTTTTGTCATCATGATTTGATATGGTGAGCGTAGGCATGAGAGTCACCTGACTCATCATGTATTTCCCATCTACCATTTCTACCTTGCCTATGGCTTTAGATTCAAAGGATTTGAATTTGAATCCCGTGGTTTCGGCCAGCATGATGAATGTATTGATCAAACAGCTATTGACCGCAGCCGTAAAGAAATACTCAGGTGTCCATGTCCTTTCTATCCCACTGGAAACATGTGCCGGAGCAGCTACGGTTCCCTGCCGATCATTGTCCCATTTTACCGAGACTTCATATATATCTTCCTGTATCATTATATTCTACTTATGCTGGTCTATGATCTGCTTGAGTTGTTCGGCGGCTACCACCCCCGACCTGCGCCACAATATTTCGCCATTTTTAAATAACATCAGAGTCGGCACACCCTGTATTTTATACGTAGATGCGACGAGGGGGTTTCGGTCCACATCTATTTTAATGATAGTGACCTCATCTCCAGTCATTTCTTTTACCTTGCTCAATATGGGTGCCATCATTTTGCATGGTCCGCACCATTCGGCCGAAAAGTCAACCAGTACGGGCTTTGCCGATCTGATCAGTTCTGTGAAGCTTTCTTTTGGCATAACGTTTTATTTTATTTCGGTGTAATCTGTGTCTTCCAGAGATGTCTGAGATGCACTCTTATCGTTGGCCCTAAAGGCACCACTCATTCCGCAGCAGCCGGTATTGAAAATACTCTGATAGAGAAACAAGCCACCTACCAGCGCGAAGGGCATGTCTTTGCTTTGTGCGGCCTGCACCATCAGCAGTATGCCGATGATCAGATAGACTATCCTGAGGGGATGCCAGCCGGTGAGTGCTGTCTGTATTAGATCATTCATATCAGAAATTTACATTTTGCCAAGGTCCACCGTTGTACACATTCTTAAAACCTGCACTCTGCAGAACACCTTTCGCGTTTCCGCTGCGCATACCCGAGGCACAGCAGGTGATGATGACCTGTTCTTTGTTCTTTTGTTTCTGCACATAGTCATTGATCCTGTCCAGCGGCACATTGACCGCTCCGCGCGCATGTCCGCCTTTGAATTCGCCGACAGAGCGTACATCTAAGATCACCGCTCCGGCATCTATTAGTTCTTTGTAGTTTACTGATGGTCCCATACCAAATAATTGTTTAAGAATGTTTATCATTTTATTGTTTTTGTTTATTGTCGCTCAGGCTGCTTTGCCCCGTGCCAGCCCATTTCGAAAACCCGCCCTGGAGGTCATATACGCATCTGAATCCTTTGTGCTTCATGATACGTGCAGCAAACGGAGACCTGTGGCAGGTATGACAGTATATGAATGCTGTCTTATTTCGGTTCAGCGTATCCACATCCTGCCCGAAATGAAAGACCAGAAAATCAAAATTTCGTGCCTCAGCTATATGTGCCCGCTTATACTCTCCGGGAGTGCGGACATCTATCAAATAGTGATCAGTGCTGTCTTTGAGATACTTTGCATATTGCTCAGGGCTCAATTTTTTGTAAGTGAATACAGTAGTACTTTTCACCGTAAAACAACTCTGCAATGAAAGTGCCATGAATATTACCAGCAATGATCTTAAATGCAGCATAATTACTTTTTCTCTCTGGTATCGATGCCGAAAGGCAGATACAATGGGCAGAAACTTATAAAACTGGTTAGGATAAATATTACTGACAATACCAATCCGATACTCGCCACCAGTCCGCTGATGACATGGCTGTAATACAGTGCTATTATGACCACCGCTACTATGATACGCAAAGCACGGTCTAAATTTCCCATATTCTTTTTCATAACCTTTATTTTATGATGCAAAGAAACAACAGCAGCAAAAGGTAGTTGGGAACAAATGTTACATACCTCGATCTTTTATAAAAGTTCGATGGTGTGCCTGCCCAGTTTGACCAGGTTTTTTTCCTCCATAGTGCGCAGCAGCCTGCTGATGGCCTCGCGGTGAGTATGCAGTTCGTCGGCTATCTCCTGATGGGTGATATAGAGTGCTTTTGTATTGAGGGCCTTAGCTCTCTCCTGCAGATAATGCAAAAGCTGCTTATCCATATTGCTGAAAGCGATCAGATCTATGACACCGAGCAGTTCGGTGAATCTGGCTCCGTAAGTACCGTTTATGAAGGACCTCCACTCCGGATATTTGAACCATTCTTCGATCAGATTGACAGGCACTTGTATGATCTCGGTCTCATCTTCCGTCACTGCTTTGATCATGCTTCGTCGGCCTGCCTGACAGCAGTTGAGCGCCATGGCACAGGTCTGGCCGGGATAGATATGATAGAGAAAAACTTCCTGGCCTTCTTCATTTTGGCGCATGATACGGACAGCACCTTTGGTCACGATGGGCACAAACACGACCTCATCTCCCGGAGTCATCATCACCTGATCTTTGCCCAGAAGTTTGTGTCTGCAGTATTTTTCTACCTCTTCGTTGAGTTTCGGGTCTTTGAACAGCGATGTAAGCATATCAGGCATTCTTAAAACAAAAATAAAGGAATGAAAAGGCTTGTTCCTGAAGTCAAACATACGTACTTTTCTAACATTAATAATAATGTTGCGATACATGGCAAAGCAAAGTAAAGCGTCAGCCAAAGAGCCGAAGGCAGTAGTTTATTCAGCAGAGTCCTATTCCTTTTTTGAGAATGTATGGGATGTGGCTCGGCTGGTACCCAGGGGCCGGGTGACCTCATACGGGGCCATAGCCCGCTATCTTGGCACGGGCAGGTCGGCACGAATGGTGGGCTGGGCCATGAATGCCGTAGATAAGGTCAAACCAAAGGTGCCGGCTCATCGCGTGGTCAACTCTCAGGGGCTGCTGACCGGCAAACATCACTTCAAGACACCTACACAAATGCAGGAACTGCTGGAAAAAGAGAAGATCAAAGTGCTGAACGATCAGGTGGTCGACTATAAAAAACTCTTCTGGGATCCGATGACCGAATTGGGTTGAAAAATAATTGACTTATTAGTCCTGCAATAAGCCTTTGGGAGTTTGGGGCTTATACCTTATATTTGCGCCGTTCTTTACAGATTGTTTATCAAGAAAGACGGAGGGACAGGCCCGATGATGTCTTAGCAACCCTTGCCGGGATCAAGCTTAAAAGCTTTTCGGCAGCAGCAGGTGCTAATTCCTGCTACTACATATCACATGCAGTAGAGAGATAACAGTGTATACATACATATGCTGCACCCACTCCATTTCTTGATAATAAATTTAAAAGGCAATTATTGTATTCTGTATTGTCTCAATACTTAATACTCACTACTCAATATTTGTTATCAAGATGAAGAGTTTACAACAACTGGCTGAAGAAAAGATACTCGTGCTCGACGGAGCGATGGGTACTATGATCCAACGTTATACCCTGACGGAAGCGGACTTTCGAGGTGAGCTGCTGCGCGACCATGCGCATGACCTGCGCGGCAATAATGACCTGCTGTCCATTACTCGCCCGGATATCATCAAAGAGATACACAGACAGTATTATGCCGCTGGAGCAGACATTGTAGAGACCAATACTTTCTCATCGACCACCATAGCGCAGGCAGATTATAAACTGGAGCATCTGGCATATAAACTTAACTATGAGTCTGCTAAGATCGCTAAAGAAGTGGCAGAAGAATTCAATAAGGCGAACCCTGACAAGCCCCGCTTCGTGGCAGGTGCTTTCGGCCCGACTAATCGTACGGCTTCGATCTCTCCTGATGTCAATAATCCCGGCTACCGCGCCATCACTTTCGATCAGCTGGTGGAGGCATATACGGAGCAGGCGCATGGTCTGATAGACGGCGGTGCAGACTGGCTGCTGGTAGAGACGGTGTTTGATACACTCAACTGCAAAGCCGCACTATTCGCCATTCAAAATGTTCAAAAAGAAAAAGGCACTAAGCTGCCTGTCTCCGTATCGGGCACGATCACCGATGCGAGCGGCAGGACACTCAGCGGACAGACCACAGAGGCATTTTGGATATCTGTCAAACATGCTGATCTGTTTTCGGTGGGTCTCAACTGCGCCCTCGGTGCCAAAGACATGCGCCCCTATATCGAGACGCTCTCGAATGTATCTCACACTTGGGTTTCCTGCTATCCGAATGCCGGTCTGCCGAATGCATTCGGTGGATATGATGAGACACCGGTCATGATGGGGGAAGATGTGGAAGAATTTATGAGATCAGGTTTCATCAATGTGATAGGAGGCTGCTGTGGTACTACACCTGACCACATCAAGGTATTCGCAGAGGTGGCGGCTAAGTATCCACCACGTACCAAACCTAAACGTATCAAGTTCATGCAGCTATCCGGGCTGGAGCCGGTGACCGTGACCCCTGAGTCTAACTTCATGAATATAGGTGAACGTACCAATGTGACGGGTTCGGCTAAGTTTCTAAAACTGATCAAAGAAAATAAATACGATGATGCACTCTCTATAGCTAACGATCAGGTCGAAGGCGGAGCACAGGTGATAGACATCAATATGGACGAGGGCATGCTCGATGGTGTGGATGCGATGAAGCGTTTCATCAATCTCACTGCCTCGGAGCCTGACATTGCCAAAGTGCCCGTGATGGTCGATTCATCTAAGTTTGAGATCATAGAGTCGGGTCTGAAATGCCTGCAGGGCAAGGGTATCGTCAACTCTATCTCGCTCAAAGGCGGAGAAGCGGAGTTCATCCGTCAGGCCAATCTCGTCAGGCAATATGGTGCGGCTGTGATCGTGATGGCATTCGATGAAGATGGTCAGGCAGACAGCTATGAGCGCAGGATTCAGATATGCGAACGTTCTTATAAGATTCTTACCGAGCAGGTAGGTTTCCCGGCAGAGGATATCATTTTTGACCCGAATATATTTCCCGTAGCAACGGGTATGGAAGAGCATCGCAAGAATGCGCTTGATTTCTTTGGCGCTACAAAGTGGATACGAGAAAACCTCCCGGGGGCACACGTCAGCGGTGGTGTGAGCAATGTATCGTTTTCTTTCAGAGGCAATAACCCTGTGCGTGAAGCTATGCACTCTGCATTCCTCTATCATGCCATTAAGAATGGTATGGATATGGGTATCGTAAACCCTGCTATGCTCGAAGTATATGACGATATTCCTAAGGACCTGCTTGAGCGGATCGAGGATGTACTGCTCGACAGAAGAGATGATGCTACCGAACGTTTGTTAGCCTTCGCGGAAACGGTTGGCAAAAAAGATAAAGTACAGGTAGCAGATGAAGAGTGGCGCAAAGGTACGGTCGAAGAAAGACTGGCACATGCACTTATCAAAGGAATCGTAGAGCATATCGATGCTGATACTGAAGAAGCCAGACAAAAATATCCGCTGCCACTGCATGTGATAGAAGGCCCGCTGATGGCTGGTATGAATGTGGTGGGTGATCTCTTTGGTGCGGGAAAAATGTTCCTGCCTCAGGTGGTCAAGTCAGCTCGTGTAATGAAGAAAGCAGTAGCCTATCTCGAACCATATCTCGCAGCCGAAAAGCTCAAGAATTCTGACAAATCAGGTGCAGGAAAAATACTGCTCGCTACTGTGAAGGGCGATGTGCATGACATTGGCAAGAATATAGTCGGTGTAGTACTCGCTTGTAATAACTATGAGATCGTGGACATCGGTGTGATGGTGCCCGCTGATAAAATACTCGACAAAGCCCGCGAGGTAGGTGCCGATATCATAGGTCTGAGTGGCCTGATCACGCCATCGCTGGATGAGATGGTGCATGTGGCCAAAGAGATGGAGCGTCAGGGCTTCAAGCTGCCACTGATGGTGGGCGGTGCTACTACATCGAGGCTGCACACCGCGGTCAAGGTCGCCCCGGTATACTCCGGGCCGGTGATACATGTGCTTGATGCATCTAAAGCTGTGACTGTCGCGAGCAATCTGCTCAGTAAGGATACAGGTGCATCTTTTGCGAAAGAGACGAAGGCGGAATATGATGACATGCGTGAAAAATTTCTGGCGCGCAAATCAGATGTGGAGTATGTGACACTGGAGCAGGCACGTGACAATAAATATCCGATAGACTGGAGCAGGGCAGACATCAGCAAGCCGAATTTCACGGGTGTGAAAGTGTTTGAAGACTATCCGCTGGCTGAACTGGTAGATTATATAGATTGGTCGCCGTTCTTCTCTACATGGGACCTCGGCGGTACCTATCCGCGCATTTTGGAAAGTGAAAAATATGGTGTCGAGGCAAAGAAACTTTTCGATGATGCCAATGCCATGCTGAAGCAGCTCATCGCAGAGAAATGGCTTACAGCCAAAGCAGTCATAGGACTATTCCCCGCCAATACGGTGGATGAATCAATCGTGGTGGATAGCAGCTCTCTGTCATCGGGCGGTGATATTGCCTTTCATATGCTACGACAGCAGGTCAAAAAACAAGGCACACAACATAATGTATCTCTAAGCGACTATATCGCACCAAAGGACTCCGGCAGGCAGGACTATATCGGTGCTTTCGCGGTGACGACAGGTATAGGCGTGGACAAGAAGGTCGCTGAGTTTGAGAAAAACCTAGACGACTACTCGGCTATCATGATCAAGGCGCTGGCTGACCGTCTCGCAGAGGCGCTGACCGAGCGCATACATGAGCGTGTGCGCAAAGAATGGTGGGGCTATGCATCTGATGAAAAACTCACAAACGAGGAACTCATCGCAGAGAAATACCGTGGCATCCGTCCTGCGCCGGGCTATGCTGCCTGCCCCGACCATACCGAGAAACCAACCATCTGGAAGCTACTCGATACACAAAAGAATACAGGTATAGAACTCACTTCCTCTTACGCCATGTACCCGACGGCATCTGTCAGCGGCTGGTTCTTCGCACATCCTGAGGTCAAGTACTTCGGTGTGGGTAAGGTAGCCAAAGATCAGGTAGAGCACATCGCTAAACTCAAAGGTATGACTGTCGAAGATATGGAGAGATGGCTGAGCCCGAATCTGGGATATTAGAAATGTGCTAGTGGGTGAGTGTGCAAATTGGATAGACTAAAGATAGCGTATAACTATAGCTATTGAGTTCGTTTGCGTAAATATCTTATTTTTACCTAGGTATAATTACGGGCTACATTTATGGATTACATATCAACTACATCTTTAGCCGCTGGAATGGGTATTCCAGCAAATGAATTATTTCAGAAACTAAAATCATTAGGTTGGATAGATAGACAAGGCGAAAAATGGATGTTAACTGCTTCAGGCAAACAAAATGGTGGGCAAATCAGAAATAACCCAAAGTTTGGAGATTTTATTGTTTGGCCTGATAATATTTCGATTGATAAGGTGCAATCGAAAGAGAATGGCAAACTTCTTAATGCTACTTCGTTAGGAAAAAATTTCGGCATTTCTTCTCAACGACTTAATCTGATTCTGTCAGAGCTTGGCTGGACTGAAAAAAATGTTTCTGGCTGGGCATTGACGAATCTGGGTAAAGCAGTTGGCGGTAAACAATTTGAGCATGATGTTTCTGGAGGCTCTTATGTGCTTTGGCCTGAAAATATTTTAAATAATAAGAGTTTAAAGGATGTCTTTAATACAACATCACTTGAAAAGAATACACCGAAATTACAATCATCATCTAGCCCCAATCACAATATAACTGCTGGCATTACAGCTTCAAATTCAGATGGATTCAGAGAAAAATTTGAGGCAAAACATAGAACTAAAGACGGTCATTATGTTCGATCAAGGGCTGAAGTCATTATCGATGATACCCTATATGATTATGGCTTAGTACATGCCTATGAAAAAAAAGTGCCGATAGAAGAAGAACTGTATACGGATTTTTATTTACCCAATGGTAAGGTTTATATAGAATTTTGGGGTTTAGAGAGCGATTCGAAATATCTTGAGCGGAAAAAGAAAAAAATTGAACTTTATCAAAAGTATGAATTGAAATTAATTGAATTAAACGATAGTGATATCTTAAATCTTGATGATTATCTACCAAAAAAGCTTTTAAAGTATGGTATCAAGGTATATTAACTGCATTTTCCACCCTTGTTGGTCGCTGACCAACAAGCCCCTTATACCTGAGGGATCTGATCAGTGATGTATTCAGTAGCCAGTTTTCTGAACTCTTCGGGCAGCGGGCAGGCACGGCGCAGTATAGTGTCGATATTGATAAAAATCAAAGCTTGTCATCGAGATACTTCACGGCATCTTTTTTAGAAAAGACCTTCCCTTTTTCTGCTTTTTTCATTGCTTTGGCCAAAGCTGCATCTTCTTTCGTTGCATCATAGCCCCAACCTTGTAACCAAGTCTGTTATAAGCTTTTTGTCAGTGGCCGATTTGATATTTTCAATGATTAATTCCATTTTATAAAAATACTAAAGATTTGATAGACTCAATACCATTTGAGCTGAATCTATAGTAACCTGATTTGCCTTAAAAAACACCTTTCTGTCAGATATCGCCAATATTTTTCTCTTTTATCTGCCATTCTTACCGTTTTTCGGGAACGGGTAGGATTTTTGATGTTTTTCGTTTTTCAAGCTCCCTTTGGGGGGTTTGGGGGCAAAAATCATATCTTTGCGCACCTTTTTGAAATATTAACTTCATTATAGACTAATGGCAAATTTTATTGAGAAACTGTTTGGCTCACTATTCGGAAACAAAAATGAACGCGAGCGCAAGGCACTCCAGCCCCTCGTGGATGAGATCAATACAGAATACGAGCAACTCAAATCCCTCTCCAATGACCAGCTTCGCGCCATGACGCAGGCCTTTAAGGCACGCATCAGTGAGTATCTGGCAGATATAGACAAGGAAATAGCGACCCTCGTAGAGAGTGCGAATAATCAGGATGACCTGCATGAGAAAGAAAGCATCTTCAAGCAGGTAGATGATCAGAAGAAACGCCGCGATCAGGCCATAGAGGAGATACTGAAAGAAATCCTTCCGCAGGCTTTTGCCGTGGTGAAGGAAACTGCATTCAGGTTCACTCATAACCATGAACTCAAGGCCACTGCCACTGACCTCGACCGTCTGCTGGCTGTCAAAAATAAATCCATCACTATCGATGGAGATACGGTGACCTATAGAAATGAATGGCTGGCTGCCGGTGTGCCTGTCAAATGGAACATGGTGCACTATGATGTGCAGCTGATAGGCGGCATCGTGCTTCATCAGGGCAAGATAGCCGAGATGGCCACAGGTGAGGGTAAGACCCTCGTAGCTACCCTGCCGGCATATCTCAATGCGCTGCCGGGCGAAGGTGTACATATCGTAACGGTGAATGACTATCTCTCCCGTCGTGACTCGGAGTGGAACGGTCCGCTGTTCAACTTCCTCGGTCTGCGCGTGGACTGTATAGACCAGTATCAGCCGCACTCTGACGAACGTATCAATGCCTACATGGCGGATATCACTTATGGCACGAACAACGAATTTGGTTTTGACTATCTGCGTGATAATATGGTGCGCAATCCCGATGAACTCGTGCAGCGCAAACACCACTATGCGATGGTGGATGAGGTTGACTCCGTGCTCGTGGATGATGCTCGTACACCACTCATCATCTCAGGCCAGATAGACAGCAGTGATGAGAAAGAATTTTATGAACTCAAGCCGCGTATCGGCAAATTATTTGACACACAGAAGCGCGTCTGTAACGGATTTCTGACGGATGCAAAACGACTGATCAAAGAAGGAAAGACGGGCTATAAAGAAGGTGAAGGCGGCATGGCACTCTATCGTGCATTCCGCGGTTATCCTAAAAACTCTGCCCTTATCAAATTTCTCAGTGAGTCCGGTATGCAGCAGATCATGAGAGAGGCTGAAAACCACTTCATAGGCGAGCAGCAGAAAAATATGCCAGAGGTAGACAGGGAATTGTATTTCACCATAGATGAAAAAAATAACTCTGTAGACCTGACGGACAAGGGTATAGAACTTATCACCGGCGCTGGTGAAGACGCTACTTTCTTCGTGATACCGGAAGTAGGTGCTGTGATAGCTGATCTCGAAAAATCAGGACTCACACCGGAAGAAAAACTTCAAAAGAAAGATACACTGATGCAGGAATTCGCTATCAAGAGCGAGCGTATCCACTCCGTATCTCAGTTGCTGAAAGCATATACATTATTTGACAAAGACATCGACTATGTGGTCATGGACGGCAAGGTCAAGATCGTAGATGAGAATACAGGTCGTATACTCGATGGCAGAAGGTATTCTGATGGTCTGCATCAGGCTATCGAAGCTAAAGAAAATGTGAAAGTAGAAGCGGCATCGCAGACGATGGCTACGATCACCCTGCAGAATTATTTCCGTATGTATCACAAACTATGTGGTATGACCGGTACAGCAGAGACAGAGGCGCAGGAGCTTTGGGATATATACAAACTCGAAGTTTCTACCATCCCGACCAACAGGCCTATCACGCGTGATGATCAGGAGGATCTGGTATATAAGACCAAACGCGAGAAGTATAATGCGATCATAGAAGAGATCACCAAGCTAAGCGCTGCAGGCAGACCGGTGCTGGTCGGTACTACCAATGTGGAAGTATCTGAACTCCTGGCTCGTATGCTCACACTCCGTAAGATCAAGCACAACGTACTCAATGCAAAGCAAAATCAACGCGAGGCCGAGATAGTGGCGGAAGCAGGCCACTCAGGCAGTGTGACCATCGCTACCAACATGGCGGGTCGCGGTACGGATATCAAGCTCGACGATCAGGCCAAAGCCGCAGGTGGTCTGGCCATCATTGGTTCTGAGCGTCATGATTCACGCCGTGTGGATAGGCAGCTGAGAGGTCGTGCAGGCCGTCAGGGTGACCCCGGTTCATCTCAATTTTATGTTTCACTGGAAGATGAATTGATGCGTCTCTTTGGCTCTGAGCGTATCGCTAAGGTCATGGACAAATTCGGATATGAAGAGGGTGAAGTGATACAGCACAGCATGATCACTAAATCCATAGAGCGCGCACAGAAAAAAGTAGAAGAGAATAACTTCGGCATTCGTAAGCGCCTCCTCGAATATGATGATGTGATGAACAAACAGCGTCAGGTGGTATACGGCAAACGCAAACACGCATTGTTTGGCGAAAGGCTGGCCCTTGATATTCAAAACTCATTCTACGATCTGGCAGATGAGATCGTGAACCAATTCGTCGAAGTAAAGGACTTTACCAATTTCAAACTTGAAGTGATACGCTATTTTTCTGTCGATACAGCTATTACAGAAGATGCTTTTTTGAGTGGGAAGATAGACAACCTGACAGAACAGCTTTTTCAAGAAGTGATGGAGTCATATCAGCGCAAAAAGGATTTTATCCATTCAAATGCACTGCCGGTGCTCAGAGGCCTGTATGTGGAGCGTGGTGACTCTATACAGAATGTAGCTATTCCTTTCACCGATGCCAAGAAAGGCATTAATATATTAGTGCCGCTGGAAGAAACTGTCAAAAATGACGGCAAAGACCTGATGACTTATTTTGAAAAGAACGTGGCGCTCTCGCTCATTGATGATGCATGGAAAGATCACCTGCGTTTCATGGACGATCTCAAACAGGAAGTTCAAACTGCAGGTTATGAGCAAAAAGACCCGCTGGTGATCTATAAACTGGAGTCATTCAAATTGTTTCAGGGGCTGATAAGTGAGATCAACAAAGAGATCGCATCGTTCCTCTTCAAAGGTATGATCCCCGTCTCTGAACCGCAGCAGCTCAAGGCCGCTAAGGAAGAACATACCAGTTTCAAGGGATTGAAAGAATCGCGCACCGATATCGGAGGTAGTTCATCTCAGGGACACGGCCATGGGCAATCGCCACAGGCAGATGAACCTGTCAAAAAACCTGAGCCGATACGTGTAGGCGAAAAGATCGGTAGGAACGACCCATGTCCATGCGGCAGCGGCAAGAAGTATAAGAACTGTCACGGGAAAGACGAGTAATATGCTAGTGTGCTGATAGGCAATAGCATATTTGGTTTGAGTACATTTACTATCTTGGTTGTTCAACTAAATCGAACTAACCATGCTCGACAGAAAAACCTTTCTACTCAATAGCGCACTGGCAGTAGGTGCTTTGGCTATTGATCGCAGTTTCATTTTCGCAGCAAATAAATTTGAAAGCCACAGACCGCCATTGGCCAAAAGAAAGTTTGTGAGCAAGGCTGTAGATGCAGAGATCGAAAAGGTCAAAGCACAGATAGCCGATCCCGAACTGGCATGGCTCTTTGAAAACTGTTTCCCCAATACACTTGATACGACCATCACTCATCATGCTGAGCTGAAAGGCAAGGCTGACACCTTTGTCATCACCGGAGACATAGATGCTATGTGGCTGCGTGACTCTTCGGCGCAGATGTTTCCATATGTGCCTTATGTCACTCAGGATAATGACCTGAAGAAACTCGTGCAGGGAGTGATCAATCGCCATGCACGGTCAGTACTCATCGACCCCTATGCCAATGCTTTCAATTACGACGACTCTAAGAAAAGCGGATGGTACTCTGATGATACAGATATGAAAATGGAGCTGCACGAACGCAAGTGGGAGATCGATTCCCTCTGCTATGTGATCAGGCTCGCGTACAAATACTGGAAAGTAAGCGCTGATACATCACTCTTTGATGCGGAGTGGGTTGAGGCCATGAAAAAGATAGTGAAAACCTTCAGAGATCAGCAGCGGAAAAATGATCAGGGGCCATATCATTTTCAGAGAGGGGTGCTGCCAAACAGAGATAATCTCAGTAATAAAGGTTATGGTGCTACTGCCAAATCAGTCGGCCTGATCTACTCTATGTTTCGCCCTTCAGACGATGCAACGAGCTATCCTTTTCTGATACCATCCAATTTCTTTGCAGTCCTGTCTTTAAAGCAGCTTTCTGAAATATCCACAGCTATCAAGAGTGACACATTAGCTGCAGACTGCCTCAGCCTGGCTGCAGAAGTGCAAAAAGCGATCAAAGAATATGCGATACATCATCATCCTGTATTCGGCGATATATATGCCTATGAAGTGGATGGTCGAGGCAATCAGCTTGTCATCGATGAACCCAATATGCCCAATCTGCTTAGCCTGACTTATTTCGGAGCAGTGGATAATACTGACCCTATTTACCTGAACACTCGGAAGTTCGTTTTGAGTGACAGCAATCCATATTATTATAAAGGAAAATATGCCGCAGGCGTAGGCAGCGACCATACACCCAAAGGCTACATATGGCATCTGGGCCTGATAGCACGTGCGCTGACCAGCGATGATGATAAGGAGATCAGCTATTGTCTGGCTACCATCAAGGCTACACACGCAGGCACGGGTTTCATGCATGAAGGTTTCAGTGTGAACAATCCGGCGCATTATACCCGCAAGTGGTTTGCCTGGGCAAATACTTTATTCGGAGAGCTGATTTTGAAACTGGCGCATGAAAGACCGCATCTGCTGAAAACCACTTAACATATTGTACGATTGTGCTATAACTAATGTCACACTTCTAAATCCTCCCGATAAATGCTATTATTGTAAACCATGTGTGGTATAGTAGGATATATTTCTAAGTCTGCGGCAGATCTCAAAACGCCATTGGACAATGCTTTGAAGGCACTCAATAAGCGTGGCCCCGATAAGCAGGTTTCTCAGATTTTGTCCCCTAATGTGGGATTCGGTCATGCACGCTTGTCTATCATTGATACTACAGATCATGCCACACAGCCCATGACCGATGAGACGGGCAGATACACGATCATATTCAATGGGGAGATATTTAATTTCAATGAACTAAGAACTAGATTTCTGAGTGATAAGAAATTTCACTCTTCATCCGATACAGAGGTCCTGCTTTATCTGTATATCCGGATGGGCAAAGACTGCCTGCAGCATCTCAACGGTTTTTTTGCGCTGGCCATATATGATTCTGTCGAAGGTTCGGTATTCATAGCGCGAGATAGGATGGGCATCAAGCCGCTGCATGTATATGAAGACGGTGAGAAGATAATTTTCGCATCTGAACTCAAGGCTATTTTTGCATTTCCGATCAGGAAGGAAATAGACTTTGATTCGCTTGCTCTGTATCTTCAGCTCAACTATATCCCTGGTACGAATTCGATCTTAAAAAATATCACGCGACTCAATCCCGGATGGTATCTGACCATTGATAAAAATGGAAACCAAAGCAGGGCACAGTTTTATGAAGTGCCTTTCGATGATTCAAAATTAGTGCCTGAGACTCCTGATTCCTATGAGGTGGCTAAGAGCAAACTCGTCTCTCTGCTTGATGCATCTGTCGAGAGAAGGCTGGTATCTGATGTGCCGCTCGGGGCTTTCCTCAGTGGAGGTATCGATTCCTCCATTGTAGTTTCACTTGCGGCCAGACATAAACCCGATCTGAATACTTTCTCAATTGGTTTTAAGGATGAACCTTTTTTTGATGAGACCTATTACGCTAATCTCGTCGCAAAGAAGTTCAGGACCAATCATACGGTTTTCAGCATTACTACTGACGACATGTATCAGCATGTGTTTGACATACTTGATTATATCGACGAGCCTTTTGCAGATTCTTCTGCTATCGCAGTATACATATTGAGTATGCATACCCGCAAGCATGTCACCGTGTCGCTCTCGGGCGATGGCGGCGATGAGCTTTTCGCAGGATATAATAAGCACGATGCAGAGATGCGTGCGAGGCAAAATAATTTCGTCAACTGGGCTGTCAAAACTGGGCTTCCTATCTGGCAGATGCTGCCTAAATCACGCAATTCCAAGTTCACAAATATCTTCCGTCAGCTCGAGCGTTATGGTATCGGCCTGAAGCTTTCTCCGCAAGAGAGATATTGGAGATGGTGTGCTTTCGTCGATCAGAATGATGCTCTTCGACTTCTCAAAAACGGTAGTGCTGTTGACAAAAAAAATATAGATAGCCGCAAAGAAAAAGTGCTAAGATTCGTAGAGGGAAAGAACTCTGTGAATGATGTACTGATGGCAGATACACAGATGGTACTGCCGAATGACATGCTCACTAAAGTCGATCTGATGAGCATGGCAAACAGCCTGGAGGTACGAGTGCCGATATTGGATTATACCGTGGTAGATTTTGCATTTACTATCCCTACGAAGTTCAAAATAGCAGATGGTCATACCAAGAAAATACTGAAGGATGCTTTTAGAAATGTCCTTCCGGAAGAACTATATACTCGCCCGAAACGCGGTTTCGAAGTGCCGCTGCTTAATTGGTTCAGGACGGGGCTGCGCTCTTTGATAGAAGATGATCTGCTCAATGACAATTTCATTCGCGAGCAGGGTATTTTTGATGTGGCTGAAATAAATCAACTCAAACAACAGCTATTCTCAAATAGCCCCGGTGAGGTGCATGCACGCATATGGGGACTGATCGTATTCCAGTACTGGTACAAGAAGTATTTCGTCTGATACTTTATTGTTTCTCTATTTTTATCATAGTTGATCCCTGAGAGGATGAGACCTTAGCCAGATACATTCCTGTGCTGAGATTTGACAGGTCGAGGTTTTTCACATTGCTGTCAGTATTTACTTTCCAGTTTTCAGAATATACCTGTGCGCCTGTTATGTCATAGATCTGAATGGTCAGCATTTCGCTTTTATCGCTGCTATATTCCAGGTTAAACTTACCTGTATTCGGATTGGGAAACAGTTTGCAGTCGATGGTCCCGCCGGGGATGGTCCCGATGCCGGCAGCCATCGCAGATGCTATCACAGCCTTATAGGCATTTATTTTACCATGTCCCCATGTATTGGTACCCTGAGCAGGGAGTATGCCGGTAGCCGTATCCAGAATGGCGGTCTGTGCCAGAATATTTCTGACCTGCGTCGGTGAGAGATTAGGATTAGCCTGAAGCATCAGTGCTATGATACCTGATGTACATGGTGTAGCCATGGAGGTGCCGGACAGCGCACCATAATAATAGTTCTGACCACTGTTTGGATTTTGGTAGGTGCTCACTACATCAGTATAGTAAACCCCCAGCGGCAGAAACTCGACATCATAAGAACTCAGTGATGACACCACAGACAGGCCCGGTGCTGTGATGTCCGGTTTCAGTCTTCCATCTTCTGTAGGGCCATGACTGGAGAAAGGAACGAGTTGATTGAGCGAAGTGTAGGTAGAGTAAGAATAACTCTGACCGCCTATCCCGATGTATGAGATCTTGGCCGAATAAGCCCCTGCAGATATCGCAGAGGTAGTAGCTACCATATCGGTAGTCGTGTAGTTTGAGTTGCCGGCAGTAGCCCATGGGCGGCCACCATCAGTCAGCAGTCCGAAATATCCCTCACCCTTGCTCACATAGCCATTCCAAAGGTATATGTAGCCGTCGCTTCCGCGTATGGTCACACATATGCTGTCATTGGTCCGGCTATAGAGGCTGAGATATATCCTTGGCTTGCCGTTAAACTCTGATGTAGATGTGGTGATCGTCACAAAGCAGGTATCGTGATTCAGCCCCACCAATGAATACTGATGAGTTGTATTGTCGAGACAGACATAGCCTGTACTTGCGACCTGAACACCTTTATATAAACCGACTTGCAGACAAAAACTCTTTGCTGTATCGCCCCAGATGTCTACCCAGGTACTTTTGGTCAGGGCGTTAGGGTCGAAATTCACAAAGGTGCTGACAAGCGTATCCGTATTGGTGAAGGTCTTTTGTAAAGTAATATTCTGATCACCTTCATTGCCGGCAGCGCAGACAAATATCCTGCCAGGACCTGTCAGCACATCGCAGGCCTGACTGAAGAGAGAATGTCCGTCATGCGGCCCCACAGGTGAGCCCCAACTGAGGTTGATCACAGCCGGTTTGCCGACAGACGCAGCATAGGTGTAGATATAATTCATGCCATCGATGAAGTCTGACATGCCTGTATTCTGCCATTGGCCTGAGTCTGGCATGATACCTACCAGCACAATATCGCTTTCGAAAGCCATACCACGATATTTACTATTGCTACTGTCGCCGCCGAATCCGCTGCCACCCGCAATTCCCGCCACATGCATACCGTGAGTATTTGCGCTATTGTCTGTCATAGCGGCTATCATGGCATTGGTATCAGTGATCTCATTACCATAGGCGAAGCCTGAAGGTGGTGTACCAATCTTTTTTTCCTCCCATACTCTTTTGATCCGATAGTGAGTACCTGTAGTATCATAAAAAGTAGGATGCGTATAGTCAAAGCCTACATCTACTATGCCGAGCACTACATTTTTTCCCGAAAACCCATGTGGCAGACCGATGCCATGCTGCGCCGAATCTGCGCGAGTCGTGCGGCGTGCAGAGTCGAGCTTGAGGCTCACAGGCTCATCCAGTTCGATGTATGAAATGCCTTTGATTTTTGTAAAAGCTTCTACATTGCTGATAGGGATCATCGCTGTCCATATGCTACCGGCGCGGGTGTTGATATGAACCCCTAAGGCATCCAGATCGGCCTGTACCACTGTACCTGTCACCTTGATCAGAGCACTCATATAGATGTCGGTAGCTGTCTTTTTATATACATAATCAGGTAACGGCCTGTTTTTGTTTTCTGTTTTTCTGGTCGTCAGCAGATATTGCTGAGTGCGTGGCGATAGCTTGGCGGTGATCGAAGAATTGTCCTGAGATGATGCGTGAAATGCCATCATCCACGATGCGAGAGCTACGAGTAAAAGTTTTTTCATTGCTGTATGCTTTGTGATATGCAATATAATGTATTAGTTAAAAATTTATGGATATCGTTTAATCGGTTCACATGTTTATCCTGCCTGAATAAAATTTATCTTCGCAGTCCATGTTATTATATCCCACGCATACATTAGAAAAACTGGAGTTTGATAAGATCCGGATCCTCGTAGCGCAATACTGCCGCAGCGAATCTGCTAAACAAACGGCACTCGCGCTCGAACCTATGACCGATGTGAATGACGTGCGCAAACATCTGCTGCATGTCAAAGACTATCGGCAGATAAACATCTCTGGCTCGCATTTTCCGCTGGACTATGTCACAGACCTGTCCAAAGAACTCAGTTTGTTAGCCATCACAGATGCGGTGCTCGATCAGGAATCCTTCACCAAGCTCAAACGCACGGCGCTCTGTATAGAGGGTATCTTTCGGTTTTTCACCGGGAATAAGGAACTTTACCCGCATTTGGAATCCATAGTGAGCGGTATTTATTATGAAAAAAATATCGTAAGTCTGATCAATGGTGTGTTTGATGAAAATGCACAGATCAAGGACAATGCATCAAAAGATCTGATGGACATACGAAATCGCCTCACTAAAAAACGCAGCGAGCTAAGCCGGGCCTTTGCACAGATCTTGCAGCGGTTTTCTAAACTGGGTATTCTGACCGACTCAGGTCAAAGCATCCGTAATGGTCGCAAGGTGGTTTCGATCGTGGCAGAGAGCAAACGTCAAGTTGGCGGTATCATTCACGATGAGTCAGACAGTGGTAAGACCGCATTCGTAGAGCCTGCAGAAACGGTGGGTTTGAACAATGAGATATTTGAATTGGAACGAGCGGAGGAGCGAGAGGTCTATCGCATTCTGCGTGAACTCACGGCATATCTGGCGGCATACAGGCAACTGATAGAAAGTTATCAAAGTGTCTTGACCAAATTTGACTTCATACAGGCCAAAGCGAAATTTGCACAGGATCTGAATGCGTCATACCCTATACTGTCTGACAAACCTGTTATCAATCTGCGGAAGGCTGTACATCCACTCCTTTATTTACATCAGAAAAAGATCAAAAAAGAGACCATACCGCTTAATATCAAGCTCAATGAGGAAAACCGGATATTGGTGATCTCAGGTCCGAATGCGGGTGGTAAAACTATTTGTCTGAAAACTATCGGTCTGCTTCAGATCATGCTCCAGAGCGGGCTGCATGTGCCTGTCGATGAGCGTTCGGAGATGGGGGTATTTCAGTCGCTGTTTGTAGATATCGGCGATTCGCAGAGTATAGAAGATGAACTCTCGACCTATTCATCGCATCTGAGGGCCATGCGTTTCTTTATTGATAATGCAGATAAGAAAACCATTTTCCTGATCGATGAATTTGGTACCGGTTCAGACCCGGCGCTGGGCGGTGCTTTTGCCGAAGCTATTCTGGAGGAACTGGCGTTCAAGCGTTCATATGGTGTGGTCACTACCCACTATCTCAATCTCAAGATCATGGCTAATAAAGTCAAAGGCATTATAAACGGCGCTATGATCTTCAATGAAGAAACACTGATGCCTACTTATCAGCTCACCATCGGGAAACCCGGCAGCTCATATACCTTTGCTATCGCAGAGCGTACGGGGCTGCCGCGAATGCTTATAGAGCGGGCAAAAGATCTGGTGGATGACCAGCATTATCAATTGGACTTGCTGCTCAATAATGTAGAACAGGAGCATCAGATGCTACTGGAAAAAGAAAAGGAGCTTACCATAAAATCAGCCGAACTAAGCGCTTTAAAAAAGAACTATGAAGAACTGCTGAGCAAAGTACAGCAACAAAGAGAGCGCCAACAACAAACAGTCGTTAGTCAGGGTTCTAAAACTACACCGTTTATTCGTGAAGCGGAGAAACGTCTGCAAAAACTCCTGCAGGACTGGGAGACCCGCAAGGACCTAGAAGTAGTAGCGGCGAAAACTAAGCAGATCATTAAGATAGCAGCACCTGCACCAAAACCTGCTGAGAATAAACAGTCAAATAGCAATCCTCAAAAAAACAAACCGGTCGAAGAAAAACGCCTCCCTGTGAAACTGGTGCCGGGCACAAAAGTGAAAGTCATATCTTTTGAAAAAAATGGCCAGATACAATCTGTCAAAGGAGATAAAGTGACCGTGGTGATAGATGATATGAGGGTAGTGGTCAATAAGAATGATCTGGCGAGTATTTAGAGAATAAAGGGCACAAGCGCCTTTCTTTCCTTAGGGTAATCTGTGAATTTTGACAAATACCACCTGTGATGGTCGAGTGCCCGTGGTGTGAGATTGATGATCGTCCATATGGCAAATGACAATGCAGGCAGGCTCCATACCATGATGGCGAAACCGGTCCACTCTATCATTTCCCCAAACAGATTGGGGCAGGAAATAAACCTGAACAAGCCTCCCTGTGGTATCTTATAACCTGTCTCTCCGGGTTTGCGAAGAGCTAGCAATATGTTGTCCGACTGCTGATTGATAATGAGTCCCGAGATGAAGACCGCCAGCCCGATAATGAACCTCGGAGAGGTAAAATATTCATCACCGTAGTTGCCGCCGAAACTGCCCAGATAGCTGCCGTTCACGAAGCCATTGATGAAATTGAATCCGATGGCGGAGAGTACTATGACGATGGGGATTTTTTTGCCATTGGTTTTGGTACGCAAGGGGTAGATGATACTGCGATAGATATAGTGTGCCACCCATAGTCCCCAGAAAAAATAACTTGTATGGGTTTTGAGTAGCGTGCCCGTGAAAAAGAAGATCGAGAGAAATATCATGGACGGAGCTTCCTGTATGATCCACCCTAGCCGGTTGTCTATCATCGGCCCCCAACTGCTGCTGGCATGTCGGCCATATGGCTGCGTGACCCTGAGCAAAAATGGCAAAGAGACCAGCCCTATGCCTATCCATGAGAGCGTTATTATGTTGAGAGTAAATAGAGTCATATAAGGTCCCCTCTAAATCTCCCCCGAAGGGTGAGACTTTTATACAACAGCCTTTTTTGTGACTGTTTAAAGCCCCTTTGGGGTTTGGGGCCTGGTTATATTACTTCATATTGTGAAACACCATGCTCACATCATCATCCTCTTCGAGTCTTTCTATCAGTTTGATCACATCATCGGCTTCCTCATCCGTCAGCCCTTCTTTGTAGAAGTCAGGTATCTTGTCGTAAGTCGCTTCAATAATTTCAATTCCCTTATCTTCTATAGCCTTGTGCAGCCTGCCGTAGTCCACGAATTCACCATAAGCTATGATCAAATCGTCATCAGATTGCAGCTCAGCCAGACCATGATCTATCAATTCAAATTCCAGTTCCTCCAGATTCAGTTTGCCCTTATTGAATTTAAAAACCGCTTTTTTCTTAAACATATATTCGACTGCACCCATTGTCCCCATTGTTCCCCCTAGTTTATTGAAGTGAACACGCAGATTAGATACAGTACGGGTAGTATTGTCAGTCTGTGTATCGACCACCAGTGCTACACCATGAGGCGCATAGCCTTCATAAGTGACTTCTTCATAGTTGGCTGTATCTTTAGAAGAAGCCTTCTTAATAGCAGAATCCACGTTTGCCTTTGGCATATTGGCGCCTTTGGCATTTGTGATGGCCTGACGCAGTCGGGAGTTGGTCTCGGGGCTAGGTCCGCCGAGTTTTACAGATATGGCTATTTCTTTTCCTATGCGGGTGAAGGCCTTGGCCATTGCTCCCCATCTCTTGAACTTCTTCTCTTTCCGGTATTCAAATGCGCGACCCATAGTATGTGTTTTAGTTAATTGCAAAAGTGAAAATAAGGACTTAAGCCAATTTATAAAACTTCTTTGCTTTAATATGGGGCAGGATATATCTCATATCAATTGTTTATATTTGATATTATGAGCAAGCGCCAAGTCAAAGTCGTCATCATATCAGATGTGCATCTGGGTTTTCTGGGCTGCAAGGCCAAAGAGCTCAATAAATATCTGAAATCCGTCGAGCCAGAGATACTGGTGATCAATGGTGACTTTATAGACATCTGGCAGTTTCGATCGTATTATTTTCCTAAGTCACATTCCAAGGTTTTGCAGCGTGTGTTCAAATTCATAAGTCAGGGTGTCAGGGTGTATTACCTCACCGGCAATCATGATGAGATGCTGCGCCGATACAGCGGTATGAACCTCGGCAATCTGGAACTGGAAGATAAATTGATACTGGATCTCGATGGCAAAAAGCACTGGATATTTCACGGAGATATTTTTGATGTGACGATGCGCGGCAGCCGTTGGATAGCCAAGCTGGGCAATACAGGCTATGAACTGATCATTCTGATAAATAAACTCGTCAATACTCTGCGCAGTCTCTGGGGTGCAGAGAGTATCAATTTCACCAAAGCCATCAAAGATGCCACCAAACGTGGCATCAAGAAGATCAATAACTATGAGATGGCTGCTGCCGAGATAGCTATCGACGACGGATATGATTACGTGGTCAATGGCCACATACATTTGCCTGTGATCAAAGAGATCAAGACGGATAAGGGCTCTGTGATCTATATGAACTCAGGCGACTGGGTGGAGAACATGACCGCGCTGGAATATAATGAGGGCAAATGGTCTTTGATATATTATAAAGACCTGAAGTTTGATAATGAGTATTTCAAATTTGATGAACTCACCGACCTGCCATAGAAGACATGAGTAATGAGACTTGGAAACAACTTCAAGCTCCGAACTGCCCCAGGTGATAATCCAAATGTTTGTAGAGGCCCTCACCCCATTGATCCAGAGGCATAGACCCGAAAAAAGGATGTACCAAACCGACTTTAGGCATTTCCTTCGGGAAACGCTCAATCAATGTCAGCAGTTTTTCTTTGTTGGTCTTAAAATCCTGTGCATCAGTTATTTTAAACTCAGGCGGTGTATAGCCATTTTTCTTAAAGAGTTTGGGGCCAAACACGCCTTCCTTGGTCATAGGGCCGAATATCCTTCCCATCAGTGAGCGCGGCGGTTTGGGATCAGCGAGCGCCAGTTCTAATGGCTTCTGCAGGTGCGCGAGCATCTGGCCTGCATCCATCTGCCCCCATTGCCCCTTGTGATCAGAGGTCAGGGCATTGATCCGGCTTATTATTTCCTGCCGGTCTGATGGAGTTAAAAGATTTTTCATATTAAATATTATATTATTTCTAAACTAAGATTTGGAAAGGTAAAAATAAAACCCATTTCGGGAATAATATTACTTTTGGGTCG
>CAIXBT010000081.1 GCA_903917755.1 uncultured Bacteroidota bacterium | reverse complement strand
GATCGTGATGGTCTTATAGTCAGACGAAACGAGATTCTTAGTGTTTTCAAATGTGAGTGACACTTCTGCCAATGCAGATGGCTTGCGGGTCCGGGTACCATTAAAAATCAGGTTCTCCATCTTTTCAAGGCGGAGCATGGAGGTCTTCTGCTCGCCGAGCACCCACCTGATAGAGTCCACCACGTTTGATTTGCCGCAACCGTTAGGTCCGACTATTCCGGTGATGTTATTATTAAAGTGGATCGTGGTCTTTTCGGCAAAGCTTTTAAAACCTTTGATCTCTAATGTCGTTAACTGCATAGTATAAATGTGCTAATGTGGTGAATGTGCCAATATGCCAATGAAATCAATTAGCCAGTCTCAAAATTGAGGATTGCGAAGTTAAAAAATCAGAGATGTAAACCCTGATTGATGGAGTTGGTTAATATCAACAGGTTTTGAACAAAGTAGCTGATTTTAAGTGTCTTAAAATCAGCGTATTGGCTTGCCAATAAAATTGAACTAACAATTAATTGTTCATTAAAATAGCTCCAATATGTCAAAACATCGATTTTTTTCAAAAGAATGAATTTTTGCTATTTGTGTTTCTGTAAAAAGTATATATTTGAGCATCACTAAGTTTCAATGAAAAAAATACTACTCACAATTTTCTCACTCTTCATTCTGATGGAGAGCTATTCTCAGGTTGGTATAAATATTCTTATACCGGATTCAAGCGCTGCACTGCAAGTGGAGTCTAATAAGAAAGGCGTGGGCCTCCCGAGGCTTAATTCAGTTCAGATGAACGCCATAGCTACGCCGTTAAAGGGTCTTACCATCTTTAATACCAGCGATAGCGTAATAGAATATTGGAATGGCGAGTGCTGGTTGAAGGCTTATGAGCCAAATTGCTACTATTGTGACTTTCAGATGACCATCACCCCGGCTTCTGACACACTGGACCGGACTATTGCAGATTCAGTGATGGCTACGGTCACTATCACTCACACTCACGGCACACAGCCTATCACAGCCACCTGGTCTGCCATCCCTCCGTCAGGCGTTCAGATCACAGAGCAGGGTAGCACAACGATAGATACTTCGGGTTCATTTAATATCATCGTATCAGCGAATGTATTCTCCGGTAGCGGCAATGTGCCTATTCTTATTACTGCCTATTGCGGAAATCAGGCGCGTTTCGTGACATTCAATGTCTATATCAAACCTTGTGTACAGGTCAATATCGTAAATGATTACACTAACTATGATGTGCAAGGCCTGAATTCAGTTCCGCTTCCTGCGGGTTCATTACAATGTGTATTGGTAACTATCAATGGTGGTGTCACACTTCACTCAAATGATGCTACACTGCCCTCATTGACTATCGGTAACCTTAACCCAATGTCTATTGTAGGTATCTTAAACAACGGTGCGATATTGGGCAGAGGTGGTGATGGAGCAGGATTTCAAGTCACTACCGTAGGTGGCAACCCCGGCCAGAATGGCGGCAATGCTCTCAACCTGACTACTCAGACTGTCATTCAGAACTATGGCCAGATATATGCAGGTGGTGGTGGTGGTGGTTCTGTCGGATTGTCATATACATCTCCTAGTATCCCTATTATCGGTTCGATCACTATCGGATTTGGTGTAGGTGGCGGTGGTGGTTCTGAAAACGGACAAGGCGGTGCTGTTTCTTCCGGTGGTATCACTTTGGGAGTCTTTACTGCAGGCGGCTCTGCTACCTCTTCAGTGTCATCTATACCTGGATTGGGTGGTATGATCACGGCAGCTATTCCTATTACTATCTCTGTAGCTACGATCACAATTACCCCTACCATTTTGGGCGGTGATGGTGGTGCTTTTGCACAGGCAGGTACTGCAGGTACAGCCAGTGTGGGACTTCAGGTGTGTGTACAGATCCCTTTCCTGGGTAATATCTGCCCGATCAATCTTACCCTGCCTATACCTATAGGAGGTACCGGAGGAACGCCCGGATTGGCTGTCAAGAGAAACGGTAATCCTCTGCAGGGTATAGCAGACGGTACTTACAATGCATTCCAGATCAAAGGAACTGTAGCCCCTTAATTATTAAGAAAATTAAACGATTCAAATAAATGAAACTCAAATTAATCATATTTCCTCTCTGCCTGATCGTGATAAATGCTTTTGGTTTTGAAGGCTCGATCAAGCAGGTAGTAAAGAATTATAACGGAACAGGTACCAATATGACAATGACATGGTATCTGGCATCTCATAACTGCCGTATCGATATGGCAGCTTCAGGCAAGGATGTGCATTCAAATTCTGTACTCATCCTGGACCCTGCTTCTCAGACCTTAAAAACTTATGAGACCACCGGTGCAGGAGAGAAGCTGTATTATCAGGTACCTGCGGGGAGTATATCCGGCGGTATGTCTATCGTATCTGTTAGCCCTACTCAGGAAAGCAAGCAGATCAATGGATATAAATGCGAAAAGTGGATCATAATTTCTTCTTTGGGCGTTTACAATGTCTGGATCACAAAAGATATTGATATCGACTGGTCTATGTACAAAGAGTTCTTTAAGACAAGTGTGGAAATACAAGCCCTCGCTCAGCAAGGTGTGAAAGGATTTCCTATGCTGACAGAGACCGGCAATGGCAGCAATGCTACATCGGTAGAAACAGTATCTGCTCAGGCAGTATCATCTAATACTTTTACCGTTCCGGCTGAGTATAAACTTTTTGTAGCTCAGGCGGCTCCAACAACTCCCGCTACTAAGTCCAAAAAGTAATTAAGACAAATTCAAATATTTAATGCCGGCCATTGTGTCGGCATTTGTTTTTTAGACAATGAAAGATCAGAGAACCCTTTTGATGATCTTCAGCTGGTGGCTGTATTTATTGGTATCGGCAGTAAAGATGCCGAAGTGGTCGAATGTATCGATCCTGACCATACCAGATGAATGGATGATCTTTTTGTCTTTTAAGATCAGGCCTACATGAATAATTTTTCCTTCTTCATTATGAAAGAAGGCCAGGTCGCCGATCGTAGCTTCCTCTGCAAAATTGACTGTTTTGCCGATGTCAGCCTGCTGGTATGCATCTCTCGGAAGGGCTATACCGAGACATTTGTATAGTACCTGTACGAAGCCGGAGCAGTCTATCCCCAGAGGACTTCTACCACCCCAGAGATAGGGCGCATGCAGGTATCTGAGGGCTACTTTTTCAAGCATATTGACTGTGCGTATCTGGTCCGGCATCACCGCCTGCCCGTTATAAATGAACTTCTCCTTACCGATCTTAAAGTTGATGCCATCGAAGTGTGGCAATGAACTGCCAGTCACGAGAGCTACGGACCTATCGCTGGATGCCGCACTGTAGAATAGGTCTATCGCTATGCCGATGGTCTGAATATTTATATTGTGAAACTCCTTTTCGGAGAGCGAAGTGTGCTGCGCGGCATCGATCCAGCCTTCATAGTTATCGAGGGCACATTTTATATTCAGCCAGTTATCTTTTTTGTGAATGATCTCATAGGTTTCGCCAAAGAGAAGTTGAGATACCATCTCGCTCCGGTGGTTATTAGACAGACGTATCGGTATGATGCTGAGAGAGGTAATTCCGTACTTCAAAGTATTAGTTTTGGTCAAAGGTAAATTATATGCTTAAGAAATGGGGTTTGCATCCGTTTTCTTATATTAGCCGTCTATGTGTTAGAATCCGTTTTTTAATACAGGTAAATGTCACCCTGTGTATGATTTAACAGGCTTCATTACGGATTTTTTCTTTTTTTGTAACAAAATCGGTTTTTTCAGGTAAAGAAATAGAATGAAAAATTGTCTCTACAGAATTGTCTTTAGTTTTTTGACCCTAGTACTTTTTTTCAGCAGCGTTGAAGCTCAGATTTCAGCAGTTGTAACTGTGCAAAATGCCACCTGCAATAATAGTAACGGAGCTGCATTAGTCACGCCATCAGGAGGATCAGGATATACCTATCAATGGTCAGCAGGAGGCAGTATTACAAATACCGCATCAGGTCTTGCTGTCGGAAATTATACTGTGACAGTATATTCTACACCTGTATCAGACTCCATAGTTAAGCCATTTTCGATTGTCTCACCTACAGCCATCACTGCATCATTGCTGTCTGATTCGATGCCCAGATGCGGCAAAAAGAACGGAGCTATATATTGCGCTACTACAGATTCTCATGCAGTCAATACATTCATGTGGAATGGTGTAATAGTAGAAGTAGGAGGCGGTACTCAGTATCTCAATGCAGACACGGGCACTTATACTTTTTATGCAGTAGATTCTACTACGGGCTGCTCTGATACGATCTATAATATTGTTTTAGTTGATACAAGTTCATATCCGGTATTCTCAAACGTAGTAGTGACTCCTGAGCAATGTTTCGGCAATAAGAAAGGTGCTATCTACGTGACCGTGGGCAATTGTGCTACCGGTTGCAGCTATTCTTGGAGCCAAAATGCAGCTGACCATACCGATTCAGCTGTATCATTACCCGCAGGTATCGATACATTTTTTGTGACCAAGGGTGGCTGTGTGAATATTGACACGATCATTACCGTGCCTGGCCCTCCGGCTGCACTTACCAGTACACTACGCACACATCCGGATCATTGCAGTCATGATATTGGTTCTGCAGTGGCAGTGGTCAATGGCGGCACAGGTCCATTCACCTATACATGGTCAATGGGTACAGCACAGCCCCTTGATTCTGTATCACAACTGGTGGGTGACTCGACAGTGATGGTCACTGTGACCGATAGTCATGGATGTACTACCTATGATACTGCGTATATCACCAGCACTGCCGGCCCCAGAGCTACCATGAACAAACCCGATACAATATGTTCGGCAGAATCAAATGGTATCCTGATCGTGACGCCTACTACAAATGACGGACCATTCACCTATCTGTGGTCAAACGGGCAAACGACCAATGTCAATGCCGGAATATCGGCCGGTGCCTATGCCGTGACCGTGATGGATGCTGTGGGTTGCGATACTGTGCTCCTTGATACTGTACCTGCTTATATGCCGGTGCTGAGCAATCAGTTCATTCCTTCCGCCACTGTCTCTCCGGGGCAAACGGTCGAGGTAAATATTCTAACCAATGTACCTCTCAGTGATGTGCGCTGGAGTCCATATATTCCGGGTTCCAATGGCAATACTTCTGTAGCTTTTAAACCGGAGCAGACCACAACATATAGTGTGGTGTTGACATTCGGACAGGGATGTACGCTGTTGGATACCTTTCAGGTCGGGATAGTGATAGACTCAACCAGCAAATGTAGCATACCTAATACTTTCACACCGAATGGTGACGGATTGAATGATAATTTCAAACTGATCACGTATCCTGAGGTGAGCACATTCCATATTTGGATATTCGACAGATGGGGAAATAAGGTCTACGAATCTACAGATGTCAATTTTTACTGGAATGGTCTGGATCAGTTTGCGGGCAATAATTTCCTGAATACAGGCGTTTTTGCTTATGTGATCCAATATGAAACCTATAACGGGAATGGAAAAAATACAATAGGAGGAAACATTTCATTGGTCAGATAGAACAAAAATAAAGATGAAGAAAATTTTATACGCAGTTTTGATTTTTATTACGATCGATGTGAGTGGTCAGGATCCTCGATTTTCACAATTTCACCTGATGCCGCTCTATCTGAACCCAGCGATGACAGGTTTTTTTGAGGGGGATGTGAGATTCAATGCCATTTTTCGTGATCAGTGGTTTACGCTTGGCTCGCCTTTTGGAGGTACTAAATATGAGACCTTCGGTGGCTCAGTAGACGGAAGAATAAAAGTGGGAAAACCAAATGGAGACTATGATCGCAAACAGGATTATATAGGTGTGGGCGGTGGCATGATCAGGGATGTGGCAGGAGATCAGGCTTTCACCTCTACTGATGGGTTCATTAGTATAGCTTATTCAAAGTCTTTCGGCTATAGAGTCAAGCACTCAATAGCACTGGGGCTACAGGCGGAGGTGATGTCGACTCAGTTTCGCAATGGCGGAGCAGTTTTCCCTGATGCTATCCTTGAGAATATCGGCAAATCAAATATTAAATTTGATGCTACGGTAGGTATCCGTTATCATGTTGATTTCATGAAACGACTGAATATGTATTTTGGTTTTGCCTATTCGCATGTCACCACACCTACATATAATTTTCTGGATGTGAGCTCAGACAAGCTATATGCAAAATATGTAGCTCATGCAGGGGCGGTGATCGCTATTCGTGATAAGATAAATCTGGTTCCATCTTTCATGTTCCTCAGTCAGGGGCCATCCATAGAGGCTAATATCGGTGCCAGTGCACAGTATATTTTCGGCAATGTATATGACAGCAAAAACACATTTTCTTTTGGACTGATGGCGCGGTTCGCACGTCCTGAGGGACCTGATGCGATCATCCCTAATATACGTCTCGATGTTTACAATTTCACAGTAGGTGTAGCCTATGATGTGAACGTTTCCAATCTTTCGAGAGGAACCAAGACAGTTGGAGCTATCGAGGTGGGACTGCAGTATATTTACAAGCACAAAAAGAGACAGATACCAACAAATGCTACCTGCCCTACGTGGTAGATTTGCGTTGTTTATTTTCTTTTTGATGTATAGAACAATGACGACTTGTATAATATACCAGTATTGTATTGTATAAATTGAGAATGTGGAAAAAATAAAATGGGTTTTTATATAAAAAGAACAACTTAGTGTGTGGATTATATGTCTAATAGATAGAATGAGTAAAAGTTATAAGGAGTTGAGTAAATGATTTTTTCTAAAAAAAGTAAGATTGGTGTATTAATAATAGCTTTAATAATAGGCTTTGCTACGAGTATGTTTGCTCAGTGCGGATTCGTAGCAAATCAATATACGGGCTGCCCGGGTTTTGTGCTAGATGTTCAGGATACAACAACCGGATCCGGACAAACGGCCAATTGGACCATTACATTGCCTCCCGGTAGTGTGCCTCCGGTACTCTATACCTATAATAATAGCCAGTCATCAAATATAATGGCCAATTCAGGTACCGTATGCGTGACGATGACGGATACGATCAATGGCCATCCCTGTACTGCTACCAGTTGCAATGTAGTAGTGTATTCGAAACCTACCATTCATGGTTCATTCAGTACTAATGTGACCTGTGTGGGAGATTGTGTTTATTGGAACGATGCATCTACCTGGGGTTCGGGATGCGCAGATTCTGTTTATTTGCTCGATTGGGGACAGTCTCCCATTGATCCACTGCCTGGGTTGTGCAGAAAATACACATTAAATGGAGTTTTTTCTCCGAGCATAGTTATGGTTAATACTTGCGGTTGCAAGGCTGATACTACATTTTCCCAAGCCATTACTGTCACTGCCCCACCTTCTGCTGTTTTCAGCGGCACTCCGCTCAATAGTTGTGCTTCGCCATTGGTTAGCACTATGACAGCCGCTACTGCAGTAGCCAATACTAAATATTACTGGTATATCACCCCTAATGGAAGTCCATTTGGTAACGTACCCTCTCAGGCCAATGGATCAACAATATTCGTTCATTCATACACGACCGGTACATGGGATATAAAACTCGTAGCCATAGATACCTTGTCGGGTTGTTCTGATTCTACCGTACAAACAGCATATGTCACTGTTGGTTCTAATGCTGCAGCTTGTTTCACTACCAGTGATACGGCAGGATGCGATCAGATAGCTATTAATTTTTGTCCATGCACTAACGGTGCTATCAAATATGTTTGGAATTTCACAGGTGGAGGAGCCGGAGCTTTCACCCCCACTACTGCTACCTCTACCACACCTGTGTGTCAGAGTGTATTCTATAACCTGCCTGGTGTATATTCAGCTCAGCTCATCGTCTATTATCCCGGAGGCTGTACGGATACATTGACCAGATCGAACTATATCAAACTGGATAACAGGACCAACCTTAATTTTATTTCACCCGATAGTTCCACCTGTCTGCTACCCGCTACTATTCCCGTTACTTATACAGGAGATCCCTGTCCGGGTTGTACTTTCTCCTGGAACCCTATGCCAAATACAACCCCTGCCAGCACCACAGGTACCAGCTATACGATAACCAGCTATGGAGTGTATACTCCGATATTGACAGTGACCAGCCCTAATGGATGTGTGGTGTCTCTGATCAGAAATAACTATATAACGGTGGAACCGCTGCAGGCTTGTACTCAAAAACATTATGCCAATGGTAACGGATGTGCTAATGACACTATCAACGTGATCAACTGCTCGCAGGGCGGACCTTTCGCGAGTGTGACATGGAGTTTCCCCGGAGCAAATGTGATCAGTCAAACCAATGGCCAGGCTTCGGTCAGCTATCCGGGCGTCGGCTGCAATCACTATACAATGATAGTGAAGAGTCAGTCCGGATGTATTGATACGCTTCGGGATTCAATATGTATCGGTGCTAAACCTACCGTCACGATCAGTATGACCCCGCATGACCTCTGTTATGAGTCGATATGTAATCTTTTTACGCTCAGTGGTGTCTTATCTTCAGATACACCTACCACGGTGACGGTCTGGCCGGAAGGTATCTCGGGCACAGCACCACCCTTTATACTTAGCCCGCTTGATTCTTTTAAGAATTGCTACATGTATCCGGATTATGGTAATTTCGCATATTGCTTTCTGGCTAAAACGGTGGGCTGTCTGGGAGATACCACCTGTTTGCGCACAGCAGCAGATTCGGTGCATATTTTCCCTCCTGCTACTAAAATGTCCATACAACCGATCTGTTCCAATTCGGACACGGTGGTCTTTAGAAATCTTAGTATAGGGGCAGATTCTACCGTGTGGCATTATCGGGGTATTGATTATCCTAATAAGCCGACATTTTCGGCCGTACTACCCCAATGTGGAACCAAATATGCCATATCTCTGACTGGTTTTGCAGCCACAGATACCGCCCCCGGTATGCTGGCGATCGACACAGTCTATTGTACTCTTACCATCTCTGATACCGTTTCCCGGCCCTGTTATGGAGTAGACTTCAAGTTTGATAAGACGACAGGATGCTATTATGCATATGATACTTCTGCCAATATCCTGATCGCTCCGGGTTCTTTAGTGCCAACATCAGTGGAATGGAGTGTGCAGCTTACATCTAATCCACCTGTATTTTCGGCTATGGCTTTTGATGGTGATACTATTCCCAGATACCCCTTATATCTGGCCGGCCAGTATGATGCCTGTGTCAGATTAACTTATAATAATGGCTGTATAGATACCCTATGTAAACCGAAATATATTGATCTGTCACAACCATTAGCCTCATTTGCTTTGAGCGATTCTGCGGGTTGTGTGCCATTCTGCGTACAGTTTACCAACACATCTATCGTCAACTCAGGAGCTATAGCTCATTTCTATTGGAATTTTGGAGATACTGCCGGCAGGGTAGACAGTATCCATGCTAACCCCAATCATTGTTTTGATACGGTAGGACAGTTTCAGGTATGTCTGACTATAGTAGACACCAATGGCTGCAGCAGTACTTTTTGTCAGCAGATACAGGCGAACAGCATTCATGCTAATTTCACCGAAAGTGATTCTATCACCTGTGTGACCAATCCAAGTCCTTTAAATCCTATCACCTATATTAACACTTCTACAGGATTTGTGTCGAGTTTCACATGGATATTACCATCTTCTTTGAACCCAGTGCCCGCCGTAGCAGGAAATGCCCCGAGCATTACCGAGCAATACGGTATGCAGGGCTATGATAGTATTGGTATGGTGGCGATCGATCAGTTTGGCACATGCCGGGACACAGTTTGGAAACCGGTTCATGTCATAAACCCCATAGCCAATTACGGACTCCCGAATCTGCATGATACTTTTTTCATTTGTCCTCCGGCGGTCATCAATCCATTTATTGACAGCTCCCAAAATAACATTTGTGGGTGGGCATGGAATTATGGTGATGGTACTCCCGAAGATACTGCACGAAATCCATCCCATATCTGGACTATTCCTGGTAGCTATCCGGTGACTGAGATAGTCACCTCCTGCCATGGCTGTGTTGATAGTATCACCAAATATCATATTACCATCGGTGGTCCTTATGTTTCCATGACAGCAACTAAAACAGGGGGCTGTCCATGTCTCCCGGTTTCTTTTATCATCAAATCATATAATGCAGATGCGCTTCAGGTGACATCCGGCGGGGGAATACCTTTGTTTACCAATATTTCAGTCTTCCCGCGGGGCACTGCTACTAACCCGACATATGATACCGTTTCATTCCTGTATTGCAGGGTAGGAGATGTCAGACCATCAGTAGTGGCCATTGACAGTTCAAATAACTGCAACGTCTTCTATGATAGTCTGATCGTACCGATACCTGTAGATACACCTACTGCAAATTTCTCGGCCAGAATATCACCATGCGGAGTTGATAGTGTTTGTTTCACTAACCTTACTACATACGGGGCTACATATGCTCACAGCGGTTCTTTTCTATGGAATTTTGGTGATGGTACTACAGACAACAGCACGAATCCATGCCATTTATATGCTGCACCGGGAGATTATACCATATCTCTTCGTGCCATAGACAATTATGGTTGCGGTGATTCAATAACCAGAAAAATACATGTACCGGGACGGCCTGTGGCTGCTTTCACGATAGATGATTCTATCGGATGTACACCGCTTTTGGTACATTTTCTAGATTCTTCTGTAGTAGATGATAGTACTTCTATTGTGAGTGGTTATTGGAATTTCGGCGATGGGACTGTGGCAAATACAACAGCCGATACATCTCATATTTATACTGTATCAAATACATATACCGCTACTTTGGTCATAACTGACGGATATGGCTGTACTGACAGTGCTAAACATGTGATCCTCGTTCAGCCGCCACCGACTATCGCTGTAGGCCCTAATCCGACTATATGTTTGGGAGATACGGCTACGCTTTCGGGATCCGGTAGCAGTACACTTCTCTGGCTTACTAACTATAATATAGACAACACATCGTCAGCTAATCCAAGGGTTTGGCCTAGGGTTGATACTACTTATATCCTGAGAGTGGGAGCGAGGGCTTTGTGCTATGTATATGACACAGTTCATGTATTTGTATCTACCATAGCTATTTCTCTTGATACTGCGACTAACCTATGCAGAAATCAGGCTACCTCATTTAGTGCATCTGCTCAAACTGTCCATGCCACTATCTCTAACTATAGCTGGACATTCGGAGATGGAACTCCGGGAAGCAACGGCCAATCTGTGACGCATCAGTATCGTACATTCGGCAATTATTCAGATACACTGATAGTGACCAATAGTGTGGGATGTAAGGATACAAATATCAGTCCGATACAGATATTTGATATACCAAACGCAGCGCTCAGTATCTCTGCAGATTCTGTCTGTCTGGGTGCTCCTGTCACTGTGACCAATCTTTCTACTGCGGGTGCCAGTGCACCACTGTCGACATTCTATTTTGATATGCAGCCTGATGGCACACCTGATTTTACTACTTCTCCTGTTACCTATACTTATCCGACAGCAGGATCATATAGTGTATTGTTAGTTCAGACAGATGGCAATCATTGTTTGGATTCAGCCGTGAAACCAATCATGGTTCATGCTCTGCCACATGCTAATTTTAATAATGATACAAGTTGTATCAATGTAAGGAATGAATACATCAGCTCCGGTGTGATAGGTGACGGCCCGATCAATTTCTATAATTGGTCTATCAATGGTATCAGTCAGAATGCTGACAGCAGCACTTTGTATCGCACTTTTGCAAACAGCGGACTTTATAATATTTGCCTTAATGTAGCAGACGTTTATGGCTGTACTGACACGGTCTGCAAAAATGTAATGATATTCTCATTGCCGCTCGATACAGTCAGTCCGCTCGATACTACTATCTGCGCCGGTTATTCAGCTTCTTTCAATATCACCGGAGTTAGATTTGACCACGTGCAGTGGGTGCCATCCACATGGGTGAGCAACCCGACAGGAACGAGTGTGGTGATAACTCCTAAACAGACCATCCGTTATCAGGTGTTTGCATATTATCTGCAGTGTGTGCCTAAGGTCGATACGGTCACTATCTGGGTGATCGATTCTGTACCGGTTTCTGCCACTGCTGATCCGGAGAATATAGTTTTGGGACTCAGCTCTAATGTCACATCGACCGTACAAGGCACAATAGATAGTATCGTATGGGATCCGGATAGCACGCTGAACTGCAGAAACTGTCGTAATCCGATAGCTACACCTCATCAGACCACGACATACACTGCTACTGTTTATTACAGCAAGAATGGTGTAACATGTTCAAACAGAACCAGTGTCACCATTACAGTTTATCAATCTTGTAATAATTCACTGATCTACGTTCCTAATACTTTCACACCGAATGGTGATGGCAAGAATGATGCATTCAGGCTAAGAGGTATGGGAATCAGTAAGGTCAACTATTTCAGAGTATTTGACAGATGGGGCAAACTGGTCTATGAGGCAGATAATGTGGATGACCCTGATTTTGCAGCTTGGAATGGTGGGCTGCATAATGATCTTAACAGACCGGAAAATTCAGGTGTATATGTCTATGTATTTGAAATACAATGTATAACTGGTCAAACAGTGACCGGCAAAGGCAATGTGACACTGATCAGATAGGAAATGTGAAGAACTAATGAAAATAGAATACGTATTAGAATGTAATTCCACGCCGAAAATAACAACAGAGGTTGGATCAATATCAAGTAGAATATGAGGAATGTAAGGTTTAGGTTTATTATAATAGTCATTTGTGTCTTTACGATAGGTGTATCCATTCAGGCTCAGGATATTCATTATTCACAATACAATTATGCCCCCTTGCAATTAAATCCAGCTCTTGCCGGATTGAATAATTGTGATTACAGAGTAGTCGCTAACGCTCGTACGCAATGGAATTTGGTTTCCGGTAATGGCAATACTTATAGCACATTCGGGGCTTCGGCAGATTTTGCAGTAGGCAAGGTGACCAAGTTCAATAGTTTCGCTGGTATTGGAATTTCAGTCAGTTCTGACATTGCTGGTACCACTTTTTATAATACCAACAGGGCTGACATTACTGCTGCTTATCACTTCATGCTGGATAGAAGAGGCAACTCCTCTATTTCTGCAGGATTGCAGGTAGGTATCAATCATAAGGGGTTTGATCCGACCAAGTCAACTTTTGACGGGCAATATGATCCGATCACAGGTAGATATGACCCTACATTGCCCGGTGAAACTTTTGCACGTACTAATATGATCTATGTCGATGCCGGCCTGGGTTTGCTATACTCACAATATTTTAATAAGAGAAAGAATAACATCTATTTTGGTTTAGGCATTAATCATGTCAATCAGCCCAATATTTCATGGCAATCTCCGGGTTTGTATAACAACTCAGGCAATGACAAATTGTATGCGAAAACTACCATTCATGGCGGGGGATCGTTTCAGATAGGAGATAAGACATGGATCATGCCTACGTTTATGATGTTATTTCAAGGGCCGTCTCAGGAATACAATTTCGGATCACTCGTTCGCATGAGACTGGGCAATACCATCAGTACCTCTTTCTTCTATATAGGAGCACAATTCAGAGCTCCGCTAGATGCATTCATTCTTCAAACCAGATTTGACTATAAGGGATTCACGCTTGGGTTTAGTTATGATATAAATGTATCAAAACTGGTACCCGGCAGTCAGACCATGGGTGCTCCGGAACTGGCCATCATGTACACTGGCTGCACACGCAAGAAGCCACACCCTTACTTGTGTCCCACCATGTAAGATCGATTTATCTACTATGCTTTGAGCTCTTTCAGAGTGATAGGAGTTATCCCCACTTTGCGACACACCTTTCCTGCAGCAGCGTTTGACAGCTGTGCTATTTTTTTGAAGTTAAAATCTTTGATATAAGCCAATGTCGCAATGCTGATCACCGTATCTCCGGCACCTGATACATCTGCGGTTTTGATGGCACGTGCCGGCACGATGAATGAATTGCCATCCATTGTATAGACAAAGATACCATGAGCACCAAGGGTCAGTAGGAGGTTGTCAAAACGATTTTTTCTCTTTAATTCCTCTGCCGCTTTGCGAAGGCTGGTGATACTCTTGGGGTCGATCTTCATTTGTAGCGCCTCTGAGAGTTCTTTGATGTTGGGTTTGAACAGATCTATCTGCTGGTATTCAAAGAAGTTATATTCTTTCGGATCTACTGATACGGGAATATTCATTTTGGTGGTCTGAAGCAGAATATGTTTAATAAACTTCTTAGTGAGTACACCTTTGTTATAATCCTGAATGATCAAGGCGTGAAATTTGACAGACTTGATCAGTTCATTAAAGTCATTGATCAGTTGCGCTTCGAGTTCATTGCTAAGATCTGAATCATCTTCTTTATCAAATCTTACTACCTGTCTTTCATCATCGAATATACGTGTCTTAACAGCAGTGGTCCTGCTTTGAGAAGTGATAATATAATCGTGATGAATGTGATGCTTTTTGAGCAATTCAAAGATCGTCTTTCCACCTTTGTCATCACCTATTACTGACATCAGAGTGGGCTTAGCCCCCAGTTCCAAAAGGTTTAACGCTACATTGGCAGCTCCGCCGAGGCGCGATTCTTCATATTCTATATCGACTATAGGTACCGGTGCCTCGGGAGATATCCGGTGTATCTGCCCGAACAAATAATGATCGAGCATTACGTCACCTATGACAAGCACCCTGAGATTTGAGAAATCTAGTTTTTCCAATGTCTGTATTGTTTTTGCACCTACAATTAAATAAATTATTACTTCAGTTTGGCTAAAGCATCTTTAAGTCTCTGGCAAACTGTAATGAGTTTCTCCTGAGATGCAGCGTAAGAAAGTCTGATACACTTTTTATCTCCGAATGCCTCCCCATTGACCAGGGCTATCAGTCCCTCCTTCAGCAAGTATGTGCTCATATCTTCCGGATTATTGACTGTGAAACCGTTATAGCTTTTGCCGAAAAATGCACTCACGTCAAAGAAGAAATAGAATGCGCCATCGGGAAGGTTTGTTTTGATACCGGGTATTTCGTTGAGCATTTTATATACGAGATCTCTGCGTTTTCTAAACTCCGTCACCATGTCATAGGTAGGCTGCATATCTCCTGTGGCTGCGGCTACTCCGGCCATTTGGGCTATAGAGCATGTGCCTGATGTGATCTGGCCCTGCATTTTATCACAAGCCTGAGCTATCCACAGCGGCGCTGCGATATAACCAAGCCTCCATCCGGTCATTGCAAATCCCTTACTGAAGCCATTGACGGTAATGACCTGATCTTTTACCTCAGGAAACTGTGCCAGACTTGTATGGCGTTGTCCGGTATAGTTTATGAATTCATATATCTCGTCACATATCACATACACGGTCGGGTGCTTGGCGAGCATTTTAGCTAATGCACTCAGTTCATCCTTTGAATAAACAGAGCCGGTAGGATTGCAAGGGGAGGAGAAGACGATCAATTTTGTTTTGGAAGAAATGTGGCTTTCCAGTTGAGCAGGAGTCACTTTAAAATCGTTCTCTATGGAGGCATGGACTTCTATGGATTTGCCTTCTGCCAGGTCGGCTATCGCTGAGTAGCTCACCCAGTAAGGTGCAGGCAGCAGAACTTCGTCGCCCGGGTTGATAAGGCTAAGGATCACGTTAGCTATCGATTGTTTGGCACCGGTAGAGACCACGATCTGATCGGGAGTATAATCCAGATCATTGTCACGCTTGAGTTTGATGGCGATGGCCTTGCGCAGTTCCGGGTATCCGGATACGGGTGTATAATGTGTATATCCCTGATCTATCGCGTTTTTGGCTGCGATCTTGATGTGCTCAGGGGTATCAAAGTCGGGTTCGCCGATACTCAGGTCTATGATGTCATGACCTTGGGCTTTTAATTCCCTTGAGGTCTTAGCCATTTTGAGGGTGGCAGATTCCTGCATCTGGGTGATCCTGGTAGATAGAGATTGATTCATTGTATGGGAATGATAATATGATTTAACGCTGCGAATTTACTAAACTGAGAGGTGTGGATGATGTTTTTTTTCAATACGCTATCCACAATTTTAAATTCAGGTTATAAGGTAAAATGTCATAGAAGTTAAACTAAACTGTGAATGTGCTTTTGACTTCAGGCATTTTTTTTACATTTGCAAACAGTTTTCGAAAAAGGTCGGATGGCCGAGTGGCTAGGCTCAGCTCTGCAAAAGCTGCTACAGCGGTTCGAATCCGCTTCCGACCTCATTGGTTATTTATAAGTCCCTTGTAACGAATTAGTTGCAAGGGACTTGTTTTTTAAGGTATGGTGCGAGGTATGGTGTTTGCTTTTTTTCATATTATTCTGTCAAGATGTTATTGCCAGGTTCAGATATGTATCAGTATGTTCTTGGCGCTGTGTTTGGCATCTTTATGGCTCAATACATCTATCAGATGCATGGTTTGTTTGAAATGCACTTCATTGCATTCATCGGTAGTGCCATGTTGATCACTTATCAGAAATGGAAATTGCAGATCCCGCTGGCGGTAGTGGTAGTATTGCACCATGCGTCATTTGCTTATATGCAATACGCAGGTTATGACAAGGTTTACTTTACTCAGTTGGACTTCATGTCTCTTCAAACATTCATCATACATGTCATTCTTGCTTCGCTCATATTTTTCATATGCGGTTTGTGGGCATATCAGTTTCAGGCTTACAGCAAAACACATATTGAGCAAAGTTTTGAAATAGGAAAACTGCAGGAAGAGCAATTGAAGAAGGAAGCATTACTTCAGGGTGAACGTCAGTTCTATGAATTTTTTGAGTCAGCTCCTGAGGCGATCATTGTACAGGATATGGATACAGGCAAGCTGGTAGATGTAAATGCAAATGCCGTGAAGATGTTTGGATTCTCTAAGGACCAAATGTTGGGCAAAGCTCTCTTTGAAATGAGTCCCGATAAGCAACCAGATGAAATTATTTCCGAAGAAAAAGCTGCCACCACTATCGCCAAAGCAATGGCCGGTGAGAAAGCGATCTTTGAGTGGGAATATCGTGATGCAAACAATGTTCCACTGATCACAGAAACCAGACTTACGAAATTATCTATACCTGGCAGAAATCTGTTGCGCAGTAGTATCATTGATATCAGTGATAAAAAAATAGCAGAAGCAGAGATCATAGCATTGAACGAATCACTGGAAGCTAAAGTAAAGGATCGTACCGAACAGCTAGAGGTCGTCAACAGAGAATTGGAAGCATTCTGTTATTCGGTATCTCATGATCTTCGTGCTCCGCTCCGTATTATAAACGGATTCAGCAAAATGATCATGCAGAAAGAAGCAGCAAACATGAATCAGGCTATCAGAGAAAATATGGATATCATTATGAAGAATGCTACTCATATGGGGCAGTTGATAGATGATCTGCTTGATTTCTGCAGGTTGGGACGTTCAGATCTCACAGTCAAAGCTACCGATATGAACGATATGGTGAAAACAGTGATTGACGAGGTACAATCTGATAATCAGGTCACACTGCCGGAGTTTCAGCTTCATGAATTGTACAAGGTCAAATGCGACCCTACTTTGATGAAACAGGTCTGGACCAATCTGATCTCCAATGCTGTGAAATATTCAAGGAAAAAAGAAAAACCGGTCATCGAGATAGGTACTACACACTGCAATGGCAGTACTACATTCTTTGTAAAAGATAATGGTGCAGGATTTGACATGAAATTTTCAGATAAGTTGTTTGCTGTCTTTCAGCGTCTGCACAAAGTCACCGAATATGAAGGAACCGGAGTGGGACTGGCACTCGTGCATAGGATCATAGCCAAACATAATGGCAAAATATGGGCCGATGCCAAGATCAATGAAGGCGCAACATTTTATTTCACTTTACCGAATTATTAATAACCAACCATAAAACATAAGTCATGCAAAACAATCTAAACAATCAGATAGATATCTTGCTCGTAGAGGACAATCCATATGAGGCAAGACTTACCATCTCAAGCCTGCAGGATCAGAATTTAGCGAACAAACTCTTTCATGTGGACGATGGTGCTGAAGCACTCGACTTCCTCTTTGCTAAAGGTCAATATGAGGACAGAGAAAATGAAAGTAATCCGAAATTGATCCTGCTCGATCTGAACCTTCCTAAAATAGGTGGCTTGGACGTGCTTCGTGAGATTAAGGCTAATGACAAGACGAAATCAATTCCCGTAGTGATTTTGAGTTCTTCAAAACTCGATGCAGATGTCGTGACCAGCTATATGCTCGGCGTAAACAGCTATGTGGTGAAGCCTGTGGATTTTGATGTATTCTCAAAAGCTATCTCTGATCTTGGCTCATACTGGATGCTGCTCAACGAATCTTCAGTATTGCTTCTGCTGGCCAAAACACGTCTTGTAGCCTGATAGGGTAGTAATATCAGAAGATATATCAAAATTGAGTTTGGGATACCATTCTATCTCCTATATTAGCAGGATAAATATGTAAATATGCCTGCTCATAAATTCAAAAAACTACTGATCGCAAATCGCGGTGAGATCGCTATACGGATACTGCGTGCTGCTTCAGAACTAAAGATCAAAACAGTAGCTATCTACACTAATGAAGACAGGTATTCTCTTCATCGGTACAAAGCAGATGAGTCTTATCAGATAGGCCCTGATACCGAACCGCTCAAGCCATATCTAGATATCGAAGAAATAATCAGGGTGGCAAAACTGAATGGTGTGGATGCCATTCACCCGGGCTATGGTTTCCTTTCAGAGAATGTCAACTTCGCAAAACGATGCGGAGAAGAAGGAATCACTTTCGTTGGGCCGCGTCCGGATGTGATGGAGCGGCTGGGCGATAAGGTAGCAGCCAAGAAAGTAGCACGTAGTGTCAATGTGCCTCTGATCCCGGATAGTAATATCAATCTTGTCAAGTTGTCTGACGCTATCATCGAAGCCGAGCGGGTGGGTTACCCCATTATGCTGAAAGCGGCTGCCGGCGGAGGTGGCAGAGGGATGAGAGTGGTGAAAAGCGAAGATGAACTATCTAATTCTTTTTACGAAGCTAAGAATGAGGCTAAAAAGTCATTCGGGGATGACACCGTTTTTATCGAAAAATATATTGACAGTCCTAAGCATATCGAAGTCCAGATATTAGGTGATAATGTCGGCAATATCGTTCACCTCTATGAGCGCGATTGCTCCGTGCAGCGCCGTTTTCAGAAGGTCATAGAGGTAGCTCCTTCTATCCTGAAGCAGGAGACCCGTGATAAGTTGTATGATTATGCATTGCGTATTGCCAGAGAGGTTAAATACAATAATGCCGGTACTGTCGAGTTTCTGGTAGACAAGGATGATAATATTTATTTTATCGAAGTCAATCCGCGCATTCAGGTAGAGCATACCATTACCGAAGAAATAACAGGGATCGATCTTGTTCGTTCGCAGATATTGATCGCTTCAGGTTGCGAATTGAGCCATTCACAAATATTCCTTCATTCTCAGGATGATGTCAAATGCAATGGTTATGCTATACAATGTCGCATCACTACTGAGGACCCCGAGAATGATTTCAAACCCGATTACGGCACCATCGTAGCCTATCGCAATGCGGGAGGTTTCGGTATCAGGCTGGATGAAGGCAGCTCTTATGCTGGTGTCAAGATCAGTCCGTTTTTTGATTCGATGCTGGTGAAAGTATCTGCATGGAGCAGGACCTTGAAGGGCGCTACGAAGCGGATGAACAGGACATTGCAGGAGTTTCGTATACGCGGTGTCAAGACCAATATTCCTTTTCTGGTCAATGTAATGGAGAATGAGGATTTTCAATCCGGCAGAGCCAATGTTGGATTCATAGCACAGAATCCGCAACTACTGATACCTAAATGGGGTTATGACAAAGATCGCGGTACAAAGATCATTCGATATCTGGCAGAACTGGAAGTGAACGGTCATCCTGATGTAAAAAGCTATGATCCTGCCAGGAAATTCAGAAAACCTATTGTACCCGCATTTGATCGGCTATCATCTTATCCTAAGGGCACAAAAGATCAGCTTACCGAATTGGGTCGCGAGAAATTTATTGAAAGTTTAAAGCAGGATAAAAGAATACATTATACCGATACTACTTTGCGTGATGCACATCAGTCACTTTTTGCTACACGTCTTCGCAACACTGACATGCTGAGCATAGCAGAGGGATTTGCAAAAAACAATCCGGGAATTTTCTCTATGGAGGTATGGGGTGGCGCCACTTTTGATGTGTGTATGCGGTTTCTGCATGAGGATCCCTGGGAGCGTTTGCGGCTGATCAGAAAGGCGGTGCCGAATATATTACTACAAATGCTGTTTCGCGGTAGCAATGCCGTAGGTTATGCTGCATATCCTGATAATCTTGTGGCAAAATTCATAGAGAAGAGTGCCGAAAATGGTATCGACATATTCAGGATCTTCGATTCGTTGAATTGGCTCGAAGGTATGAAGATGAGTATCAAGACAGTTCGCGAACGCACCAACTCTATTGCCGAAGCCTGTATCTGTTATACGGGCGATATCATGGACCCGAAGCGTCAGAAATTCAACCTGAAATATTATGTAGAGCTGGCCAAACAACTCGAGAGTGAAGGGGCACACATATTGGCTATCAAAGACATGGCAGGACTACTTAAGCCTTATGCTGCCGAGCAGTTGATAGGAGAGCTGAAGCGGAATATCAGCATACCGATACATCTGCATACACATGATACATCGGGTATACAGGCAGCTACATATCTCAAAGCCATCGAAGCAGGCGTGGATGTGATAGATGTAGCTCTGGCATCTATGAGCGGGCTCACGTCTCAACCCAATTTTAATTCCATAGCTGCAATGATGCAGGGGCATAAGCGTGAAAATCCTTTGAACATTAAATCCCTGAATGATTATTCAAACTACTTTGAGGTTGTACGTGAATACTATTATCCTTTTGAATGTGAATTAAAGGCCGGTACAGCTGAGGTATACGAGCATGAGATCCCCGGTGGTCAGTATTCCAACCTGCTTCCACAGGCTCGCTCATTGGGTCTGGAGGGGCAGTTGGATACGATCAAACATAATTATAAGGTGGTGAATGAAATGTTTGGTGATGTGGTCAAGGTCACACCTTCATCCAAAGTAGTTGGCGACATGGCTTTGTTCATGACCTCCAATCAGCTCACACCGGAGGAAATAATGGAGAAAGGCGATACGCTTTCTTTTCCTGATTCAGTGAAGCAAATGTTTAGAGGCGAATTAGGTCAGCCTTTCGGCGGATTTCCTCAGGCACTACAGAAGATCATACTCAAAGATGAGGTGCCTTTCAATGATAAGCCTAATGCGCATCTTGGTGCTACTGACTTCGACCGCGAGCTGGCTGAGTTCAAAAAAAAGTATGATGAGAAACAAACTCTTGAGGACTTTCTTTCGATGAAGATGTATCCGAAAGTGTTTGATGAGTTCTATCAGTTTCGCAAGAATTTTGGTGATGTATGGCAGTTGCCTACACTTGCATTTTACTATCCGCTGCTGCCCAATCAGGAGATCATAGTCGGTATTGAGGCCGGCAAGAATCTGTTGATACGCTTTATGTATATGAGTGAGCCAAACGAAGATGGTATGCGTGATGTATTCTTTAAGATCAACGGCCAAACACGTTCGGTGAGTGTGCGAGATAGAAATATAAAGGTGCAGAAAATAGAACATTACAAGGCCAACAGCGAAAGTGAGATCGGCGCACCGCTCCAGGGCAAACTGGTGACTGTGTATGTCAGGGAAGGGGAGAAGGTATCTAAAAATCAGCCCTTATTCGTGATCGAAGCCATGAAGATGGAGTCTACTATTACGGCACCGTTCGCAGGCATTCTCAAAAAAGTATATCTCACAGAAGCTACGATGGTAGAGCAGGATGATTGTGTAGTGAGTTTCGAACCCAAGTGATTTTAGAGTTTCTGATTTTAAACTCGTTCACATTTTTTTTGAAATAGATATTTGGTAAACTCAAAATACTATGTAGCTTTGCACTACAAAGTACTTTTAAATGAGTCAAAAATCAGAACATTTACAGCAGATCAATGAGATCAAGTCCATCATGGAGCGTTCATCTCGTTTCATCTCACTAAGCGGTTTATCGGGTGTATTTGCAGGCCTGTTTGCATTAGGCGGAGCTGCAGCATTCTATATTTATATCAATCAGCAGATTGCCTATGGTTATTCGGAACTCGCACTTCGCTTTCCGATAGATATGGACATGAATTTCTTTACTTTTTGTTTTATCGATGCGGCTGTCACGCTCGGATTGGCGCTGTCCTTTGGGATTTTCTTCACCACACGAAAGGCAAAAGCAGATGGTCAGAAAATATGGGACCGAACAGTCCTCAGATTTCTCATCAATCTATTCATACCATTGGCTACCGGCGGTATATTTTGTTTGATACTATTGTTTCATTTTGGCTGGTTCGGTATATTGCCGCCATGTACCTTGATATTCTACGGCCTCGCATTGCTCAATGCCTCCAAATATACATTAGATGAGGTGCGTTGGCTGGGAATCTCAGAGATCATTCTTGGCCTGATCGGGTGTTTATATATAGGATATGGTGTTACACTTTGGGCTATCGGATTTGGCGTGCTGCACATCATTTACGGATTGATCATGTACATCAGATATGAGGCTGTAGCGAAGGAAAAGAAATACTGGTAGAATAGGAGAATGCAATTGTGAAAAATTTTATAGACAGGTTAAATAAGGCATTTGAAAATAGGATCAGGCTCGGCATCATGTCTGCGCTCATGGTCAATGTCAGTGTGGACTTTCTGACCCTGAAAGAACTGCTCGATGTGACTGATGGTAATCTGGCCAGTCATATCACAGCTCTCGAAAAGTTGGAATATATAGCCGTTAAAAAAGAGTTCGTAGGAAAGAAAACAAAGACGACATATATGGCTACAAAACTCGGTAGATTAGAATTCAATCATCATCTTAAAGCCCTTGAAGATCTGATAAGACAGAGCGAATAATATATTTTTTTGAATAAATACTTTGAAATTCAAAGCGCTTTTAAATAATAAAAAATGAACACACAAACCATCAAGCTACGCCGACATATTTCCTATCTGATCTGGTTTTTCATGGTATCATTGGCCTTGAGTGGTCTCACAGCTATGCCTGCCAGAGAGGGTGTTGTATTTTTGCTGAGCATTATCCCATCCTCATGGTCATTCGCCTATGAGTACCTGACCTATATCAAAGAGGCACTCTTTAGCTGCAATGTGATACTGTTTTATGGTTATGACTGGCTCGCATTTGCACATATCATCCTTGCTATTCTTTTTTATGGTGTCATCAAAGATCCCGTTCGCAATATCTGGGTAGTTGAGTTTGGTATGATAGCCTGCATACTTATCATACCCTTTGCCTTTGTGATGGGCAGCATAAGAGGGATACCTGTATGGTGGCGGCTGGTAGACTGTTCATTTGGTGTGTTTGGCATCATACCATTATGGCTGGTGCGAAATAAAGTGCTTGCACTGCAGAAACTCATCGAAACGGAAAATGTCAATATTATTTTCTGAAAAGAAATCATATCGTATGATACGCTTCATCAAAAACGTAATGCTGCTCTCGGCCTATCATATAGCCAAAGGGACTGTGACCAGTATCGAAGAAGAAATGAAAGAGGAAAAAAAGAAAGACAGGGAGAAAGATATGAAGCGGAAACTCCTGATGGTGGGTACGATGCATACCCTGCTCGGAATAATTTATAACGACTGAAATAAATACTGAATGAAGCAATAATACCTAACCCAAAACACAATCAATATGAAAAGAAATGACATCCCTATTATTCTGGCTACGGCTGCCTACAGTTTCTTATTCTATCAGCAATCTCCCGGAGTGAATTATTTTCTCTTCAATACTATACTGATATTGCTTCTGGTGATACGTGATCAGAGCCTTATCTTTAGTAAGACCTTCATAGCAGCAG
>CAIXBT010000080.1 GCA_903917755.1 uncultured Bacteroidota bacterium | reverse complement strand
GGCGCATCTGTTCCCTTCGGGATGGTGCAACTGAGTCCGGATACACGGCTCACAGGCTGGGATGGTTGTTCAGGTTATCATCATTCAGATACTGTGATTTATGGGTTTTCACATACCCACCTGAGCGGTACAGGCTGCTCAGACTATGGTGATGTGCTGCTGATGCCTACTGTAGGAGCACCAAAATTCACCCACAAGGGCTATGTTTCTTCTTTCTCCAAAAAGAATGAAAAGGCAAGCGTCGGCTATTATTCGACCCTGCTGGATAAGTCGAAGATCAAAGTAGAACTCACATCCACTACGAGAGTAGGAGTGCACAAGTACACTTTCCCTAAAACTGACAAAGCCAATATCATCCTCGATCTGAATCACCGCGATGAGGTGCGCTATGGTGAGATCAATATAGTAGGCGACAATGAGATAACAGGTGTGCGTCACAGTCACGGCTGGGCAGATAGCCAGATGGTGTACTTTGCGATTCGTTTTTCAAAACCATTCAAAAAGTTCGGTATCTCAAACGGGGTGGTGCTGCATCAGAACCTGCGCAGTTCCATCGACAATACACTGAAAGCCTATGTGAGTTTTCAAACGACCGAAGGCGAGGTGATATATGTGAAAGTAGGTATCTCTGCGGTGAGTATCGAAGGCGCGAGAAAGAACCTCGATGCCGAGATGCCCGGATGGGATTTTGACAAAGTAGTAGCAGATGCCAAAGCCGCATGGAATAAAGAACTCGGCAAGATAGACATAGAGAGCAAAGACCCTGTGGTGATGCGTACCTTCTACTCGGCCATGTATCACTCTATGATCCCGCCTAATATATATCAGGATGTGGATGGCAAATATCGCGGACGTGACCTGCAGGTGCATGAGACGAAGGCATTTAACTACTATACAGTCTTCTCGCTCTGGGATACCTATCGTGCCGAGCATCCGCTGCTGACACTGATAGACAAGAAGCGCAGTTCTGATTTCGTCAATACATTCATCACTGAATATGAGCAGGGCGGTACACTGCCCGTATGGGAGCTATCTGCCTGCGAGACCAACTGTATGATAGGCTATCACTCCATCCCGGTGATCACCGAGGCATATATGAAAGATGTGAAGGGCTTCGATGCCAATAAGGCACTGGAGGCGATGAAACATAGCGCTATGGAAGACAGGAACGGTCTGAAGGACTATAAGAAACTAGGCTATATCAGGATGAACAGTGAGCATGAGAATGTATCGCGTACGCTCGAATATGCTTTTGATGACTGGTGCATAGCGATGTTTGCGAAGAAACTGGGCAAGATGGATGACTATAATTACTTCATCAAACGTGCGCAGAACTACAAGAATCTCTATGATGCCAAGACGGGTTTCATGCGTCCGAGGGAGGAAGCTTTCAAACCTGTATTTGACCCTTACGAAGTGGATCATAACTATACCGAAGGCAATGCCTGGCAGTATTCGTTCTATGTGCCTCAGGACCTCTCAGGCCAGATGAAGCTGATGGGTGGCAAGGAAAAACTGGCTGCGTTTCTGGATTCTGTGTTTCATACTTCATCTGTGCTGCGCGGACATGCCCAGCCTGACATATCCGGTATGATAGGCCAGTATGCGCATGGCAATGAGCCAAGCCATCAGATAGCATACGAGTACGACTACGCAGGTCAGGCATGGAAGACACAAGAGATGATAAGAAAGATATGCAGCGAGCTCTATCGCGATCAGCCCGATGGCCTCTCCGGCAATGAAGACTGCGGGCAGATGAGTGCCTGGTATATATTGAGTGCGGTAGGATTCTATGCGGTATGTCCGGGTGGCGATCAGTATGCCATCGGTTCGCCTGTGGCAGACAAGGCCGTGATACATCTGGAGAATGGAAAGACATTTACGGTCAAAGCCAATGGCAATGGAGCGAAAAATATTTACATCAATTCGGCTAAACTCAATGGGGCAAATTATACCAAATCATACCTGACCTATGAGGATATTTCAAAAGGAGGTGAGATAGAGTTTGAGATGAGCGCCACACCAAATAAAAATTGGGGTACAGCTGAAGGCGATGTGCCTGTGACGAAGATCGATTGATGATGAACTGAATGACGATATGGATTAGCGAGCAGGCTCTTTGATTATATAAACACAAACAACATACATGACCAATAGTACACCTAAGACATCATCCCTGATCACGCTTATTTCAGTTTTCTTTTTTTGGGGTTTTGTCGCGGCATCGAATGACATACTGATACCCGTTTTCAAAGAGCACCTGCATCTGGAGCAGTGGCAGGCACAGATGGTGTCTTTTGCTTTTTATGTGGCATATACTGTCGGTTCTATATTGTATTTCCTGCTGTCTCGTTTCACAGGCGGCGATATCCTCAACCGCATAGGCTATAAAAATGGCATCTCACTTGGTCTGGTTATATCTGCGGTGGGGACTATCCTGTTTTATCCAGCTGCCGAAGCTTCTTCATTTGCCATTTTTATCACAGGATTATTTATAGTCGGCCTTGGCTTTGCTCTGCAGCAGATCGCTGCAAATCCCCTCATGATAAATCTTGGCGACCCTGCCAAAGGCTCACAAAGGCTCAGTATGGCAGGAGGGGTGAATAATATCGGCACAACCATCGGCCCGGTCATAGTCAGCTTTGCGATATTCGGTGCACTGGCCAAGGGCGCAAAACTGGAGAACCTCAGTTCTGTGAAAGGGCCATATCTGATATTGGGTGTGGCATTCATCCTTGTGGCACTGCTCATAAAATTTTCTTCTCTGCCCAATCACATCATTCATGAAGATTCGGCCGCCGATAAAGATAAAACTGCGGATGAGAGAGATATTTTCAGCTATCCGCAACTATGGATGGGGATGATCGCTATCTTTCTCTATGTGGGTGTCGAGGTCTCAACCGGCGCTAATCTCGCTGAGTATCTGAAGCAGCACCTGCATGTGCCTACCGATGGTGTGGCGCCGTATGTATCACTGTTTTGGGCGAGCCTGATGATAGGCAGGTGGACTGGTGCAGTAGGTGCATTTGATATGAGTAAAGGTGTGAAGCAGGCCATGAATTTCATCCTTCCGTACGCAGCTTTTGTACTATTCCTGTTCATTAACTATATAGCAAATAATGACCTCGGGCCTTTCTATATGTATGCAGGTGTCATTATCGTTATTATCGCTGCGAACATATTAAGCAAGGGCAGTCCTGCACGTATGCTGGTCATTCAGTCCCTTCTTGGGATCGTAGCACTGATGATCGGAATGTTGTCAAGCGGCATGCTCAGTGCTTATGCCTTTATCAGTGTCGGGCTTTTCTGCTCTACGTTGTGGCCATGTATCTTTACGCTCGCTATTACAGGTCTCGGTAAACGTACCAACGACGGCTCCAGTTTTCTTATCATGATGATAATGGGTGGTGGCATCATCAGCAGCTTTCAGGGTTTTGTGGCAAAGGACCAATACCTCGGCATCCAATATAGTTATGTCGTGGGTGTGATGTGCTTCGCCTATCTGGCTTTCTATGGATGGAAGATGCGCAATCTCCTCGCCGAGCATAATATACTGGCAGAGGAGACTATCAGTACACATTGATAGCTCACTTTAATTCACACTGAAATCCATCTGAAATTCACCCTTGATGATACGTGTGTGCAATGCTGCACAGAAGGGATCAGTATCCAGATTCAGATTTGAGAAAGTGACCTTGGTACGCAGACTATAGCAACCCGTAGTACTTGGTATATTGGTCACACTCACCACATTGGTAGTACTGGTATTGGTATTAAAGTATGGCATGACATAATACAGTCCCGTGCTGTCACTCAGAGAGAAATACGCACCTGTGCTGGTCTGTGTGAGTGGACCCACCTTGATCATAGTGTCCAGATAGCTGCATGCCGGATTAGAATATCCATGATTCTCATGCATCTCAAATTCAAAGGATATTCCTCTCCACAGGTTTTTGATGCTCTTAGACTTCATAACATGGGAAGTGTAATACAGATCACCACTGGCACTGCCCGATACCCCTCCATAGCCCCGATAGTCATCACCTTTGGTATTTGACCAGATCAGCGTATCTCCGTAATCCAATAACAATACACAATAAGATGTGGCCGCCGGATCTACCAATGAGCCAAGACCGGTTCTGGTGACTATCGTAGATGCCGGATCATTTTTCGTGCAGGATGGCAAGAGAAAAACGGCAAGCAGGAGGCTGAGGATGATGAGTTGTTTCATATCGGTTTTTCTAGTAAGATGCTTTTATGCCTGTCGATGGTTGCATTGTATTGCCTGACAATTTTGGCTTATGGCGTTTATTTGTTTTATATTTATAGAGAAAACAGGACCCATGCGATATATTCTTTTTGTCTTTCTATATGTTATCTGTCTCCATGCGCAGGCTGGTGATACCCTGACACGAGCTCAGGTATATAACTTCAATGTCGGAGATACTTTTGATTATAGAAATTCATCTGTAAGCACCGATAATTGGTGGGCTCCCATGCCCATCTATACTACAAGTATTTCTTATAGCCGGAATGTTGTTACGAATATTTATTGGTCTGCTGATACCCTGACAAAGTATATTGCACGTAAACAGACCTATCCTTCACCAGTTTCATTTGATACACTTGCATTGAGTAATATTAATGGATATGAAGTTATCCTGGATTTACGTAGTGCTTGCACAGATAGTTTTATTACATCAGGTCTCCCCAAATATTTTGGCAAAGCAACAAACACAGGGATGCAGTTATTGTAATGGGTATGATCTTTTTGCCTCCGATCTTGGGATTGTTATAGAATATTCAATCTGTTCGGCATTATCTTATTTATCTAGAGACTCAACGATACTTATTTATTATTCCGGCGATTCGGGTACTTATGGCACACCGTATACTTCATTTCCCAATGCTGTGACGGATATAACCTCTGATGGCTCCATAAGGCTTTATCCTACATTAAATGATGGTTCATTTACGTTGGAAACAAATGACGGAATTCAATTGCCCTATGATTTCATTGTTTATGATCTGCAGGGAAAAAAGTCACAGAAATATTTGTCTCCGACCGAAAGGAAATAATCCAATTGCCTGACCTTAATAATGGCTTATACATTTGGAAGGTAAGTAATGGTTATTCCTCTCTGACCGGTAAGCTGATCCTGCAAAGGTGATCTATCCTTTTTTCTTGAAAAAGCAACTGATATTATCCAGTTTGGCTTTGACTGTCTTGTGTTTCACAGTATATGGGATCGTGATCTTGAGTGCTGCGTGAACATCTGCATTGTACACATATTTTTTGGCAAAGAAACCAAGGAAGTCTGCCGTGCCGATGATCAGCGGCCCTATACGCAGAGTCGCGCCCCAGCTCACATTGCCCATCACATCTACCGACAGTGGCAGATATGCACCGAACCAAACTATATCGTATTTGGGCGTGGCGGTGAAGGTCGTGACCTGATGAACCATATTGTGTGTGAATGACATGTCAGGTGAGATCATGGTAGAGCCGTTGATCCCGAATCCGCGGGCTATATTGTAATCTACGAATACATTGAATCGTGTCGGCAACCATAGTGTGAACGTATTCGAGCTTGTTTCCACCTGTTGAAACTTCGATTGTATAGTATCGTCTATACTCTTTATGCCATCAGGAAATTTTGCATTTCTCACATCCCAGTTCTTCACATTGGCTACGAAATCCCTGCTGTATTGTCCACGACTGAAGCGCATGGCACCGAAGTCTATGATAGAAAATCCCACTGCTATCTTATACCTGTTTTTGCTCAGGTCGCGCTTGTCTCCGGGGCAGCGCATAGCCTCCTGATCGGGCCTCCATTCATAGACTGCACCGAGATCGGCAGCAGCAGAGGGGCTGGAGTATTTGTAGGTGAGCATATCGTTCAGGTATGCCACCATGTCGGACTTGATGGTCTGAGATGAGTAACCCTTTGAGGTGATCAGGCCCTGAGAATAGGCATAACTCACAGCAGAATTATTGATGTTGAGAATACTATAATTGGTAAACTGATAATTCAGGTTTGTAGCATCGGCATAGGCACCGGCTATGGGCTGTATCAGCTTCAATGTACCACCTACTTTGACCATGTTCTTGCCTTTGTCATATACCACACGCGAGTAGGTGATGCCGTAATCATTCCATACGGCGGCTTTGATAGAGAGGTTGGTATTGCTGAGTTGTTTGCCGACGAAGTGTGTGATCGTGTCGGCTTTTGGGCCCACGCCATAGTAGGCTATGCGCGCGAGGTTCTCATCTACATGATCAGCATTGAAAATAAAATTGCTGTGATAAGTGAAGGCGATCGCATTCTTGTTTCTGTTCTCTTTTTTACCAAAAGAAAACATGAACGAGAGCGGCCCCTGTATCTGCGCACCGAAGTAGGCATACTTGGGCAGACCGTTGATACGCTCTTTCAGATTGTCGGCCTGAAAGTTCGGATCGCTGAACAGCGATGGGTGGTAAATGGCCTGCCTGCTGAGGCCCACGTAGTTGTTGTTTACATTGGCTGCCACACCGATCAGGTTGATATCGACCAGAAATCGATTGTCTGCTATGGCAGGGTTGTAATCGACATTGGTCACACCACCGTAGGGGCTGCTACGTAAACCAAGAAAGAATTGTGCTTCGGCGTTAAATCCTAATGAGGCGGAGATAACGACCATAATTATGCGCTGTTTTATCATACCTCAAGTTTTCGTGATGTAAATGTGAGGTAGTGAATAGAAGCATGACCGGAAGTTCTTTTGCGCTATGAAATAAAATATGCCTTATGTTTTTTTAACGCATAACTTCAGATCTTAGTATCTCACTACTACTGCCGCTCGGTCTTTTATATGGCTGAAAGCCTCTGGGGGCTTTTCTTTTGATCTATAGATGTTTTTTTGCGACTGAATGGTTGCATTGTTTTTTTAGAAAAACAAAAACGGAGATCAAAGCAACTGTGGCTCTCTGATCTCCGTCGGGAAATAAATGTATGCGGTTGTTTTTATCTTAATAATGTCAGCGTGCCTGTATGGCTTTCAGATTTTCCATTCTGGAAGTGAATAGTGAAGAAGAAAGTATAAACTCCACCCGGCTGCTGTTTGCCTTTGTAGTTTCCATCCCATCCTGCATTGACATCTGTAGATTCAAAAACCAGCTGCCCCCAGCGATTGTAAATATTGAGACTGAAATCACTCACACCTCTCGCCAAAATAACGTACGTATCATTCCTGCCGTCGCCGTTTGGCGAGAATGCTGAAGGAATGGCGAGCCCTGCCGGAAATATTAACCTGATGGTGTCGCTCGCAGTCACTACACAGCCGTTGTTATAGGTCACGGTGAGTTTATAAATATTGAAACTGTCTGACATGGTGCCGGTAGATAGCATCGGATTCGGACAGTTGATACAGCTCAGCACTGTGTCGGGTGTCCATACATATCCGGTGATACTCGACTGCGGCCATCCACCGAAGAGTGAATTGAGCTGTATGGCATTGCCCTGCAGCACAGTGGTGTCAGAAGGATGGATCACGAGTGTCGCTGCGGGTGTGGGATTGACCACTGTCGAGCTTGATGCCGTACAGCCGTTTGGATCTGTGACTGTCAGTGTATAGGTACCAGCACTGAGGGCTGTATCTATCGCACTGCTGTTATTATTGCTCCAATTATAGGTATAGATGGTCTGCGGCTGGACGAATGAACTGACATAGCCATCATTGATGCCGAAACATGATGGTGATTGCGACAGCAGATTAATGATAGGCGTATTAAAGAAGTTTACAAAGCCCGAACCCTGCACCGGACTGCAACCCGGTACTGAATAAGTGACCGTGTATGAGGTAGGAGATGCAGGTGTGATCGTGATACTCTGAGATGTCGCACTACCCGGCGACCAGCTATAGGTGCCGCCGGCAGAGGATGGTGTGGCTGAGAGCTGTGCTGACTGCCCGGAGCATATCGTAGTGTCATTCACGGTGACACTAGGCGCGGCGGTGACGGTCACGAGAGCAGAATCTACTACAGACCCGCAGGTAGCGGTATTGTAGGTCACTGTATATATGCTGGTGGTGGAAGGACTCACCGTGATGCTCTGTGTGGTGCCTCCGCCAGGCGACCATAGATAGGTGCCGCCTGCTACAGATGGTGTAGCGGTCAGGGTGCCTGATTGGCCGTTGCAGACCGTTATATCGCCGGTAGTCAAGGTGACAGCTGCGGCTATGACCACCAGACCGGAGTCAGTAGCTGTGCCGCAGGTAGAGTTTGAATTGTAAGTCACGGTGTACATGCTTGTAGTGGCCGGGCTCACGGTGATGGACTGTGTAGTAGCGCCACCCGGAGACCACAGATAAGTGCCGCCACCGACAGATGGTGTAGCGGTGAGAGTAGCTCTCTGACCACTGCAGATGACTGTGCTGTCCTTCACCGACACAGTAGCTGAATGAGTGACTGTGACATGTATACTGTCACTCATTGGAGCTCCCGTGAGTGGCGTATAAGTGACATAGTAAGTAGTATTGACCGTAGGCGAAACGGTGATGGATGATGTCGTGGCGCCGCCCGGTGTCCAAAGATATGTACCGCCAGCAGGAATACCCGTGGCAGAAAGCAGGGCAGACTGGCCTGAGCAGATGGTGGTATCCTGTGTGTGCAGGATCGTATTGCAGATCACGGTGAAACTGTCTGTATACGATGCTCCGCCGCAGTTGATATTCAGCTGTACCTGCACGGTATAGTGTCCCGCTGTATTGGTGAGCAGGGTATCATTCAGTGCGGTGCCCGGAGTGGTCTGGCGGATCACATTGCCGGCGCTGTCCTGCCATACATAGGAGAATACCGGATTGGTCAGGCCTGCTCCCGGTGTGACATGTATGGTCGTGCCGCTGCAGCTGGGTGTGACCTGAGTGGTAAATGTGTTGACCACAGTGCAGTTTGTGCTGAGTGTAGCTGTATAAGTGCCCACTATCTGCGATCCTGTCACATACAGAAGGTTATTGGCAGGGTCATATCTTACATCGTTGATCGTATCGCCCGCGAAAGCACCTGTGAGAGGAATATCTGCAGCCGGAGTGAATGTGATACCATTGAAACTAAATGTTTTGATCACTCCCATACCGCCGACATAAACATTATTGCAGTTGTCTACAGCTATACCGCCCTGCGTTATCAAATTGTATCCATTAATGGTGTATGCAGTACCTACGGCAACGCCGGTAGTAAGGTTGAATGCAGCCAGATTTATTCCGTTATAATAATACAAATATGAACTGTTTGCAGCCAATGCATTAAAGTTATTAGAGCCGTTATAGTCATAAGCTGGCATATTGGCACTTTCTCTGAAGGCTAAATAACCTGAGGCAGCCATCCATGAGTATCCATTGTAAGTGCTATTGACTTTATACATTTGATTGTCGACCTGCGGGGTGCCCATAGATGCCATCACTACGTACAGGTTTCCGAAGGCATCATAGGCCCCGCTCACTATATCCTGACAGCAGGAGCTGGGTACAGTGGTGAAATTGCTCGTGCTCACACTTCCTGTGGTTGGATTTATCACACCCATGTTGAGGTTAGAATTCGTACCGCCGCCGAGCGCCAGGATCGTACCTGTAGAGCAGTCGCTGATGAATGACCATATCTCTCTGAAATCAGGATATTGCGCGGAGATGAAATTGTCATACACACCTCCCGATGTCAGCCTGATCAATTGCGTACCATTGTAGTTGAATCCCTGTCCCAGATATACCTTATCTGTTATCTTATCCACTTTGGCATTAGACAGATAGTTATACTGGCCACCTACGGCAGAACTCCAGCTGATAGATGCCACACCACCCAGAAATACCCATATCAAACCACCACTGGTATTGTATTTGGCTAGTTTCTGATAGTTGGTCACATCGCCTATGCCATCACCGCCGCCGCCATATACATAAGCATTGCCGGTACCATCATAATCTACTGAGATACCCAGATTACGCACGGTCAGTACAGACACCACTGTGATCCAGGGATCTATGACCAGCGTTTTGCTATGGTCGTAGTCAGGTAGCGAGAATGTTACTTTATTTCCCCTCAGATCGTATGAAGTGCTGATCAGCTTGCCATCAGGCAGATAGGACGCAGGTGCATGTTCGATCACATCGCCAGTAGCCGTGTGAACGATGATCTCGCCATCTCTGCCTTTGCTGAGTTTTTTGATGTCGCCGTTGTATTCCATCTGTATGTGGCTGACATCAGCTCCGGGATGCACGATCAGGTTATATTTCATGCCACCTTTGTCGGGCAGTGTATACACCACATCGATACCCGGATAAACATCGTGATAGGTGAGTGTAGCGAAGCCGCCGGTCACTATGGAGTGCAGGTCTTCTTTTTTGTCTCCGACCAGATAGGAGTAGTAGCCGCTGTTCTTGCCTGTAGCTTCTATCTGCGGATGAGGATTGGCGCCGATCCATTTCACGGTGGTGTAACTCATGCGGGTGGGTAGGAAATTTTCGAGGCTTTCTTTTTCCTCTTCGGTCTTTGATTCACGAATGCTTTCAGCCTTGAGTTCTTTCAGCTTTTTCTCATCCTTTTGAATGAGTTTATAGATAGGTCCTTCGTCTGTCAGAAACACTACCACGCCGTCATGATCGGCATAGTAGCGGATAGCTTTGCCCTGATAGTCAGGTATCAGACCGGGTACATTTTTCAGGAAATATTCTGTTTGGAAAATGTCTTTTTCGACAAATGTCCCTTTGGGAGTTCCCTTGCCAAAAGCAGAATTGAGAGAAAGTAATAGCAATAGAACGGCGGAAAAGTTTTTCATAAAGGTGTTTTTTGAGTGTTCAAATTTTCATTGGTTTCACTAAGATAAAAATATTTAACCGATGCCAATGTCATTTTTTTGTCACCCGAAATGCGCATGAAAAGCCTCATCTTGAATATTTTTAATGTTAGAATTTAATTAGGGAAGGGCATGCGATTTTATCTTTTACAACATTAATATTGTTTTTGGTCAAATTTACAATCAAATTGATAATTGTCACATAGTTATATCGCCATTTTGTTTTGAAGTTGTTTAAAGTTGTCGAAGCAAGATAATCAGAAAAGATAATAGCACCAAATTTCTCCAATGCACAGGGTTAGTTTCAAATCTGACCAATAAAGCCTTAAATCCATCCAGCCAGGC
>CAIXBT010000079.1 GCA_903917755.1 uncultured Bacteroidota bacterium | reverse complement strand
GGCAGAGAGTATGGCGGGAGTGATGGTCACTATAGTGCTCACAGTGGTTTTCGTACTGGTCATGATGCTGGTGGTCAACCCTCTTCTCCAAAGGTATTATGACAGGATACAGAATAAGAATAGCAGAGGCATTCCGTTCATTGCTATCGCCATCTTTGTATTGCTTTCTTCGGCATTGGCTTCTGAAATAATAGGGATTCATGCTTTGTTCGGTGCGTTTATAGCGGGTGCTGTGCTGCCGGGAAGCAAACCTTTAAGGCATAATCTGACCCAAAGACTGGAAGATGTGAGTGTATCACTGTTACTGCCGGTTTTCTTTGTATTGACAGGCCTCAGAACCAATATCGGAACTTTCTCTGATAGTGGATTATTGATGTCTTTCGGGATCATTGTGGCTTTAGCGGTCTTTGGTAAGCTCATTGGCAGTGCTGTAGCGGCACGGATCACAGGTCTGAACTGGCATGATAGCTTCAGCATAGGCATATTAATGAATACACGAGGCCTGATGGAACTGATAGTGCTGAATATCGGTTTTGATCTGGGGGTACTCAATCAACAGATATTCACCATGTTGGTCCTGATGGCACTGGTTACGACATTTATGACATCTCCCATGCTTGATCTCATAGAGCGGATGAAGCCTGCCTCTGAATAAATTGAATTCCAGTAATTTACCGATTTTGACTTATATGCCTACATTTCCGACATGATAAAGGCTTGAATGATAATTTCCGCCGAAAAAAGACCCAAATAAAAGATGCCGGATGCTTTTTTTCTGTTTATATTTACTTAGTGTATTGATTGTTGCGTGATTTGATTACAAAAAATCTGGTATGGAACAATATCTCGTCGAGATCTTTTTGCCTGAATTTACAGAAGAGTTTTTTGAATTAGTGCCTGCACAAAGAGCATATATAGACAAATGCATGTCTCAGGGAACAATCGGTAGCTATTCTTTGTCGGCAGACAGATCAAAACTATGGGTAGTGTTCACAGTCCAGACAGAGGCCGAGATGTCAAAGGCCCTAAAGAAATTTCCAATCATTAAATGGATCAACTACAAAACCTACCCGTTGATGTTTCATAACTCAATGGAGCGAATGATGCCAGCTATTTCCCTTAATTAGTTTTACATTTGTTTCCGATTCTTCATGTACTGAACAAAAAGATAAGCCATGAAAAGGCATATTCTCATTTGGGTAGTTGGTGTTGCCATTTTGTTTTCGCTGGATAGCTGCACGCATTACTACTATGCTCCCAATCAGCATAATGTTCCTTTGTTCAAAGAAAAAAATGAGGTCAGAGTTTCCGGTGCATATATTCAGGGCAATGAGATATCGGGCTGTGATATACAGGCAGGCTATGCCATGACCAAAGAGTTAGCTATCATCGCAAATGCACTGATCATCAATCCGACATCAAAGGATGGCAGAGGCCAGTTGTATGAACTTGGTGCAGGTTATTACAAACCAATATCGAGTTCGTTTCTGCCTATCTCAAAGAAGTTTATTTTTGAAACATATGGAGTGTTCGGTCTGGGCAATGCGACAGACTACTATGGCAATTATCCATATTCCGTTACGACAGGTCTTTTTAAGGCTTATATACAGCCATCTATCGGATTTTCGACCAATCTGTTTGATATCATCCTGTCTGAGAAGATCGGGCTGGTGCACACCTTCGGAGTGAAGAGGAGCATTCCGGATTCCACTTATAATTCGATGATTCAAAATGGTTCGAGTGTGGTCAATGATCTGAATATCCTGAATCACAGCCGTACATCTTTCCTTTTTGAACCAGCCTTTACTTTTCGCATTGGATTCAAGTATGTCAAATTTCATTTTCAGATCGGTGGTTCGCTGATGAGTGGCGACTTCAGGCAATTGACCATCTCTCCGGTTTGGGACACAGGTATTACCATTTTTATTGCCCGCAGATTTTGGCAAAAGGATGAAAGACCGCACAAAGATCAGTGGAAAGAAATATGGGATTGACCTCAGGGGATCAGGCCTTATAACCCCTTAGAAATTCTTCAACACTCATCTTTTTCTTACCTTCCAGCTGGATGTTTTTGAGCATGATATAGCCATCGGCACAGGTGAATCGCAGATATGTTTTGCCATCGGTCTCTGTTTCGCCGCATGGTTTGGAGTGCGGCTGAATGAGTTTCTCGGCAGTATATATTTTCAATGTTTTTCCTTGCAGGGTGGTCCATGCAGCAGGATATGGACTAAGCCCGCGAATGAGGTTATAGATAGTAGCGGCATTTTTACTCCAGTCTATCTGACAGGTCTCTTTGAAAATTTTAGGAGCATGTTTGACATCAGTGATATGATCTTGTGCTAACAATGGATAATCACCCGAGGCAATAGCATCGACTGTCTTTAGCAGCACATCTTTCCCGATATCCATCAGTTCATGATATAATTCTCCCACCGTCTCATCATCACGTATGGCAATGCTTTGACGCATGATGATCTGGCCGGTGTCGATCTCATGTTGCAGTTTGAAAGTTGTGACGCCGGTTTCTTTTTCACCATTTATTATAGCCCAGTTGATAGGTGCAGCGCCACGATAGTTGGGTAGCAAAGAGGCGTGGAGATTGATAGTGCCGAGAGGCGGCATATCCCACACCGCCACTGGCAGCATACGAAATGCCACCACCACAAAGAGGTCTGCATTCAATGATCGAAGTTCTTTCAGGAATTCTTCATTCTTCAGCTTCTCTGGTTGAAGCAGCGGCAGGCCATTTGATACAGCGTATTTTTTGACATCAGATTCCGAGAGCTGCATTCCACGTCCTGCAGGTTTGTCAGGGGCTGTGATCACGGCCACTATCTGATGTGTGGAGTGGTAGAGTGTATCGAGCATGGGCACGGCAAACTCAGGTGTACCCATAAAGACTATTTTGAGAGATCTGTTCATACCGGGGCAAAGTTAAATTTTAAAAGAATAGGTTAACAAAGCCATTATCGAATATTCACTTTTAATTATTAATTATACACTATTAATCCTTCATACCGCATTGAATACTGAACTCTTCATAGTCCGAAAAATCGCTTTCAGCAGATCACGGTCGTTTTCGTCATTTATCATACGTATCGCTATCGCTGCGGTGGCACTGAGTGTGGCGGTGATGATCATTGCTTCCTCCTTTATCAATGGATTTCAGAAGGAGATACGCAATAAAGTCTTTGCATTCTGGGCGCATCTGCATGTCAGGCCTTATAGTCTGGCAGATAACTATGAGTCGAGCGGTGTATACCGGTATCAGGATTTTTATACGAAGAAAAATTCAGTGCCCGATGCCAGACATATTCAGATTACAGCTATGAAAGGTGGACTGCTGAAGACGAAAGAAGATTTTGACGGAATAGTGCTGAAAGGAGTAGGAGATGATTTCGATTGGGGAACTTTCAATCCTTACCTGAAGCGTGGCAGCCTGATAGCAGGAGATAGCCTGCAAACCATAAAGCAGATACTGATCTCCAAACTGACCGCAGACAGACTCAATATAGATACGGGAGATAAGGTCGTGGTCAATTTCATAGGTCGCGAAATGCATGCCCGAGCCTTTCGTGTGCGGGGTATCTATGAGACAGGTATAGAGGAGTTTGATAAAGAGATAGCACTTGTTGATATACGGGTGATACAGGATGTCAATAACTGGGGACGTGATACAGTGGGTGGTTTTGATATCTTTCTGAAAGAGAATCATCTCTTCAAAAGTCGTTCGCGGGCTTATTTTCTGACGCTATTCGGAGGTTTTCTGACCAAAGAGCGTTTTGCTGAATTGAACAAAGACCCTATAGATGAACTCACTGCAAAGATCAACTTAGATATTCACTCCGAAAATCTTGACGTGATGTCTATCAAGGATATGAAGCCGGGGCTCTTTGACTGGCTGGACCTTCAGACCATGAATGAACTGATCATCCTCGCCCTGATGATACTCGTGGCGGTCATCAATATGATCACTACACTGCTCATTTTGATCCTCGATCGCACCAATATGGTCGGACTGCTCAAGGCGCTCGGCAGTACCAATGCATCTGTCAGCAAACTATTTCTTTACTATGCCTTCATCATTGTCGGCACTGGACTTCTGATCGGCAATATATTCGGGCTTGGTATCTGTATCATCCAGCAGCATTATCATATCCTCAAGCTGCCGCAGGAGTCGTACTATATCTCCTATGCGCCTATCAGCATCAGCTGGTCATGGGTCATGGCGGTAGATCTGGGCACCGTAGTGGTTTGTTTACTTCTTTTGATCATTCCTTCGAGACTGGTAGGGCGGATCACCCCGGTCAAGGCATTGAGATTTAAGTAGGATTGGAAGAAAATGCAAATTAATTTTCAGATAAAATCATCATCGTATCGGTTTATGTTTTATGTTTCGGAATGGTTCTGATGCCGATGTTATATTGCCCGCCACTTTCGTATATGGCACTGCTTAATGCAACCGGTGACATCTGTATCGAAGCACATGAGAACTATATCAAGTCTACCTATCGAAACCGCTGTGAGATATTGGGTTCAAACGGCCCCATAGACCTGAGTATCCCTCTGGTCGGTGGTCGTGACCATCATCAGTCATACAAAGATGCCCGGATCGCTTATGACTTTGATTGGCAGCACAGGCATCAGATGTCTATCATATCCTGCTATGGGAGCGCACCTTTCTTCGAACATTATATGCCATATCTGGAGCCATTTTTCGAAAAGAAAACCTTATCGCTTTTTGACTTGAACAGGCAAATACTGGAGTTGCTCATCAGGCTCATGAAAGTGGATGTGAAAGTTAATTACAGTGATAGTTTTGAAAAAAATCCTGTCGACAGAGTGGACCTGCGCAATGCTTTCAAACCAGGAAAAGACATTGGCAGTATCGTTGTCGGACAAAATAAATGTATGGTCAAAAATGTACCATATATGCGGGTCTTTGAAGCGGTTGATGTTTCTGCTGGTCTCAGTTGTCTCGACCTGCTTTTTAATGAGGGGCCTGCTTCAAAAACTATTTTGAAACAAATGATTACTGAGTTTTAGTACCTTTCAATAAGAATTTGAAATGATTCAAAAAAAGAAAATATTGATCACCGGCGCTTCTGGTTTTCTGGGATATCATTTGTTGCGACTGGCTTATAGCAAAGGCTTTGATGTCTATGGTTTGTACAATTCAGGAGCAGTTGCCTTTGATCGGTCTACCAATCTGCAGGTCGACCTTCGCAACTATATCGACATGGGCAATGTGATCGATGATATAGAGCCCGATGTGGTGATACATGCTGCGGCGCTGACCGATGCCAATCTATGTCAGACAGATAAGGAGCTTTCTTATGAGCTGAATGTCGAAGTGACCAGAAATCTGGCAGGCATCTGCTGCGACTATCAGGTATCGTTTGTTTTTACCTCTACTGATCTTGTTTTTGACGGTACTAAAGGGAACTATAACGAAGAGGACAGGCCCAACCCTCTGATGGTCTATGGAGAGCACAAACTGATCGCAGAGCGTGAGGTGGAGCGTGTGTATCCATCGGGGCTTATAGTACGCTGCCCGCTTATGTTTGGTGCGCCTGAGGCGAGTACTAAGAATTACTTTTCTAATTTTCTGAAACACCTGCGCAGTGGGATGGCAAGCAAACTTTTCTATGATGAGTATCGCTCTGTCTGTGGTGCTAAAAGTGTGGCAGAAGGGCTGCTTCATCTCTGTGAAGAAGCATCTGGAGTCATACACGTGGCAGGAGTGGAGCGGGTCTCAAGATATGATCTCGGAATGGCCATAGTCGAGGCTTTTGGCTTGGATAAAGCACTCATTCAATCATGCTCGCAGAAGGATATGCAGATGGCTGCACCTCGCCCGGCAGATGTTTCCTTAAATATTCAAAAAGCCGTTTCATTAGGTTATACTCCGCTAGGCTATCAGCAGGAATTAAGGCATATTGCAAACGGCACTTATTAATCAACATCATTTCCCTTTATGAAAAACATATTTCCGATCGGTTTATTTCTGTTTTGTTTAGGTCTGAGCGGTTATTCGCAAGAGATCAAAAGCGGCAGAGTTATTTTCTATAATACAGAAAACTTCTTTGACACGATCAAAGACACTAAGACGGATGATGCCGAGTTCACACCTACAGGCAAGGCACTATGGACATCAGAGCGCTATCAGCACAAACTCGACAATATTTCTAAGGTATTGGCCGCAATATCTGAAGCAGATGCCCCGATAGCTATTGGTTTGAGCGAAGTGGAAAACAAAAAAGTATCTGAAGATCTGGCGGGACAGCCTGCATTAAAGAAATATGATCTCGGTGTGATAGAGCAGGACTCACCTGACCCGAGAGGCATCGATGTGGCACTGTTGTATAATAGAAAGCTTTTAACTATCACAGCTACTGAGTTTTTGAATTTGAAACTGCCCGGTTCTGACAAGGGCACTCGCGATATACTCTATGTGAAGGGAACCGTAAGAGGTGTGGAGATACATTTTTTTGTAAATCACTGGCCCAGCAGGAGAGATGGTAAAGAAACATCCACACCGAGACGCTGTGCGGCTGCGATGCTGATCAAAAGTAAGATAGCCCAGATCACAGCTGCTGACCGAGATGCCCGTATCATCATCATGGGCGACTTTAATGACAATCCTACTGACAGCAGTGTAGCGAAGGTGCTTGGAGCATCAGAACCGACTGAGCCATATGATCATAATAGGTTGTATGACCTCATGGCAAAGCCATATAAGGAAGGTAAATACTCACTCAAATATCATCAGGAGAATGATGTCTTTGATCAGATGATAGTCAGCGAAATACTTATTGTCAAAAGCTCAAAGACTCACGTACGAGCCAATACCGGGAATATCTTCAAGGAGAAATGGATGCTGTTCGACCACCCGAAATACGGCGAAATGCCTAACAGGACATATAGCGGTCCTAAGTACTACGGTGGTTTTAGCGATCACCTGCCCGTATACATTGATATAGAGTTCGGGAAATAAGGATCGACAAATTTATATCCCTGTATATGTAAACGGACTGATCAGCCTTAGTTCTGCTTTTGTATTCTCACTTACATCCAGTGTCTCAATGAAATTCTTGATGTCTTGCTCAGTGATCTGCGTGCCCCGGGTCAGTTCTTTTAGTTTTTCATATGGCTTGGGATAACCTTCCCGACGCAGGACCGTTTGAATAGCCTCTGCTGCCACAGCCCAGTTGTCATGCAGGTCTGCATTGATCTTAGTTTCGTTGAGCAGAAGTTTTCCCAGACCTTTTTCAATACTCTTCAGACTGATGAGTGTATGTGCTATCGGTACACCTATATTGCGGAGCACGGTAGAGTCTGTCAGGTCGCGCTGCAGGCGTGATATTGGTAGTTTGGCAGATAGGTGCTCGAAGATGGCATTCGCTATACCCAGATTGCCTTCTGCGTTTTCAAAGTCTATCGGATTCACTTTGTGCGGCATGGCAGATGAACCTATTTCGCCGGCCTTGACCTGCTGCTTGAAATAGTCCATAGAGATATATGTCCACATATCGCGGCTCAGGTCTATCAGGATAGTATTGATCCGTTTCAGATTGTCAAACAGAGCTGCGAGATTGTCATAATGCTCTATCTGAGTGGTATAGCGGCTGCGCTCCAGGCCTAGTTTTTCATTCACGAAATGATCTCCGAATTTGATCCAGTCGATCTGAGGGTATGCCACATGATGCGCATTATAGTTGCCAGTCGCTCCACCGAATTTAGCGCTGTATGGCACATCGCCCAGTTGCGCTACCTGCTTCAGCAGACGCTCGCCAAATACCATCAGCTCTTTGCCCAGACGTGTAGGAGAGGCAGGCTGTCCGTGTGTGCGCGCCAGCATAGGAATATTGGCCCACTGATGCGCCAGATTTATCAGGATCGATACTATAGTGTCAAGTGTGGGAGCATAAACTTCATTGATAGCTTCTTTCAGCGATAGCGGTATGGCAGTATTGTTTATATCCTGAGATGTAAGACCGAAATGAATGAACTCAATATGTTTTTCGAAGCCAAGTGCTATCATTTTATCTTTCAGAAAGTACTCCACAGCCTTCACATCATGATTGGTCACCTTCTCATATCTTTTTATCTCATGTGCATCGGCCTCGGTGAAATTTTCATAGATGAGTCTTAACTTTTCTGTTTCATGGTCTCCCAGTTTCTGCAGCTGTGGCAGCGGTATCTCCGTCAGCGCGATGAAGTACTCCACTTCCACACGCACCCTGTATTTCATCAGTCCAAACTCCGAAAAGTAGGGAGCCAGTTCATCGACTTTGTTTCGATAGCGTCCGTCTATGGGTGATATTGCGTTGAGGGTAGTGAGTGACATGGATATATATTGAATTGCGGGCAAATGTAAGGAATTTGAGAAAGTATTACTCCTGTATTCATTTTCTGACTTCACGATTTAGAACCATCCGTGGCTCTACTCACATAAACCACTTGCAACCATTATACCTCCGGACACATCTGATAGTCTGTCTAAGATGAATGATGATCATGAGCTACATATAGATAAAAAAGGCAACTTACGATATTTAAAAAACGGAAAACCGATAACTAAAATTACATTTGAATTTGAAACGAAGCAAAAAGGATAGTCTACTGAGAATGAATGGTGAGGAATAAATCTTGCGAAATTTTCGCTAAACAAATAGAATGTTGTATTGGAATAATGGCAATATATTCGCCGCAAAAGGTCTTATTGTGTTTTTTAATTTGAAATCCTTTCTTTGCACCCTTGGAAAATTTCTGACCAAATAAAATTATGTCAAAAAACTTAATCATAGTCGAGTCCCCTGCCAAGGGGAAAACCATCAACAAATTTTTGGGTGATGATTATGTCGTGTCTTCGAGTTACGGTCACATCCGTGACCTGCCGGACAAGGGAATAGCCATAGATATAAAGAATAATTATGAGCCTCAATATGAGGTGAATGAGGATAAAGAAAAAGTCATAAAGGAGCTAAGAAAACTCGCCAAAGGTGCTAAAGACATCTATCTGGCTACGGATGAAGACCGTGAAGG
>CAIXBT010000078.1 GCA_903917755.1 uncultured Bacteroidota bacterium | reverse complement strand
CGTCAAACCTTGTTTTTTTGCCAATCGGCTAATGAGGCTACCAGTGTAACCATTGCATCCGTAAATAAGAAGTTTATCTTTCATTGCTATTTATGTTAGTATTTACTATTTTAAGTAGTATATTGTTTTAAATTACATCTTGTATTGATAAAAATATTCAAAATGAATGATAAAGATAAGGAAATATACATCAGAGGCCGGGGCGCGCAATCCAATCCACATAACCGTTTTATAAAAAACACCTTCGTCATGGATCTCGACGACCTGCCTACAGAAGAGGAACGTGAAGAGGCCCTGCTGCATAACCCAAAGACCAAGTTTCTGGAGGTGTTTCCCAAGACGCTGGTCAACAAGGTCGATAGCCCCGATCTCAAAGGCATGTGGAGTCTAAATCCCTATCAGGGCTGCGAACATGGCTGCATATATTGCTATGCCCGCAATAGCCATGAGTTTTGGGACTTTAGTGCCGGCAAGGATTTCGAAAAAAACATCCTCGTCAAAAAATCTGCCCCGAGTCTCCTGCGACAGTATCTCAGCAATCCCAAATGGACCGGTGAGCCGATGCTGCTATCCGGCAATACCGACTGCTATCAACCCGGCGAAAGACAGTTTCGCATCACACGCCAGCTGCTGGAGATATTCTATGAATTCCGGCATCCCATCGGGATCATTACCAAGAACGCGATGATAGAGCGCGATATCGACATCCTCGCTAAGCTTGCTGCTGACAATCTGGTCCATGTGGTGCTCAGTCTCACTACACTCGACGAGGACCTAAAGCGCATCATGGAGCCACGTACCGCTTCTGCCAGAAACATCCTCCGCACCTTGCGTTCGCTCACAGATGCCGGCATACCTGTCAGTGTCAATGCCGCCCCGATGATACCGGCTATCAATGACTCAGAACTATTTGACATCATCAGGGTCTGCTCGGAGCATGGTGCCCGCAGTGTCAACTATATCGTGGTCCGTCTCAATGGTGCCATAGCCGGGATATTCGAAGACTGGGTCACGAAGAACTTTCCCGACAGGGCAAACAAAGTCCTCAATCGAATCAAGTCCATGCATGGCGGCCATCTAAATGACTCCGAGTTTGGCAGAAGGATGCGCGGCGAAGGTGAATGGGCCGATCTGATCAAGCAGCAGTATGACCTGGCGATGAAGAAATTCTTTCCCGATATCAAACTCTTCGAGTACAATAGATCTCTCTATCCTCAGTATAGAAATAGGCAGTATACGCTGTTTTGAAAAGAGTAATGTAAAGTCAAGCACACAGATGACACCTGCTCTTTCGGATTTGTAATCCTAAAGGTATATACATTAGGATTTATAATCCGTCTACCGTCAGGCAGGTCAGCATTTCAAATGCTTATGAAGGTATAGTTCGGGATTACAAATCCCGAACAGCAGGGCATCCCGAAGAGTATATTTACAGCAGTGCAGGAGATTATGCAGGTATGAGTGGTTTGCTGAAAGTGGATCTTTTGTGGTAATCTTTTGATAGGTCCGTAGTCGCCCACCCGCAGCCCACGCTTCAGACTACGGACAACATACGCTCATATTTATCACTCCTTATTCATTTTGAGACCATTGTGCCAAATCGTGGGCAGACCTCAGGAGCCATTTCTGCTGCCACTGTCCAAAGTAGTGGATGGCTGATGCTGTCAGCGCGAATAAACTGCTTGCATTATTTCCAAAACACTATTAAATTGTATTTGTGAATTTGTTTCCGGAACATACAGTGGCCGAAAATCCTGCTTTGAATTCAGATTTTGATTTTAAAAGTATAGTGGATATTTCTCCTTATCCGATCTTCATACATCGGGGAGGAATAGTGAGCTATGCCAATCAGCTGGCTAAAAAATTAATTCGTGCAGATAAGGAAGAAGATCTGGCCGGGACCAATATCGCTCAGTACTGTCATCCTGACGATCTGATGCGGCTCAGAGAAGCCGTCGAGAAAGTTCACGCTACACGAATCAGCGATGTGCTCGACTTCAGACTGGTAGATCGCGATGGCAATGTGAAACGAATCCAAAGCAAAAGTACAGGTATCAATTTCGGCGGCGAACTCTGCCGACTGGTGCATATCTACAATTTTGACCAGATAAAGCAAGCCGAAGAAGAGGTGCAGCAAAAAGAAGTATTGCTCAATAAACTCATTGAGGTATTGCCGGACTCGCTGCTCGTGATCAACTCTGTGACCCGCAAGCAACTCTACAATAACAAGTCATTCGTCACAAATCTGGGCTATGGGCCGGAAGATTATAAGGAAGGTGATGAGTTTGACCTCATATCGCGAAAGATACACCCGGATGATATTCACAAATTGTCTCTGGCTCGCACGTATGTGAACGATCCGGCCAATGCCGGCAAAATGACCTCTACCGAATATCGTGTGCTCAACAAGGCCGGAGAATGGCGCTGGGTGCTGGGCCGCAGCTGCAATCTGATGCCCGCTGAGGACGGTATCGGCCTCATCAACTTCGGCATAGTGCAGGATATAACGGATATCAAAGCCAGCCAGAACGACCTGATCAATTATCAAACATTTCAGGAAAAAATAAACGGCACCTCGCCGGTACTGGTCACGATCTTTGAGATCGAAAAGATGACCGCGATCTACTGGAGCCAGGACAGATACCAGTGGTTTAGCTATCCGGAAGATAAATTTCCAAAGAAGACCATCGAGCTGATACATCCCGAATACAGGGCAGAGGCTATAGAGTCTATCTACAGCGTGGCGAAACTCAATGACGGCGAAATACTATCTACAGTCTATCCTTTTGTGACGGGAAGCGGCAGCATTAAGTTCATGCTCACACGTTCTACTCTCTTTCAGCGTGATGAGGCGGGCAAGGTGACACACATATTGCTGGCCCATAGCGATATTACAGATCTCAAAGAAACGGAATCCAAACTCGACAAAAGCGAAGAGACCCGCAAGGCCATACTCTATGCGATACCTGACATGCTGGTCATAGCGAGTGCTGAGGGCATCATCACTGATTTTTATCCCAATGAGCTGCATCGGGTGGAATTTGAAACGGTAAGTTTCATAGGAAAGGACATCAAAGAGATCATCGATCCGGCCAACTATGACAATGTGATGGAGCTGATCCGCAAAACCATTCAGGAAAACCAACTGCACTCATATACTTTCGAACAGGCAGGGCCTGAGGCTACCTTTCATTTCGAACTTCGTATCAGCCCATTCAGCGCAGATGAGGTCATCATCCTGACACGCGATATATCAGATCAGAAAACCACTCAAAACAAAATAGACCATTACAATAAGGAGCTGTTTGAAAAAAATCAGGAGCTGGAGCGCTATATCACTTCAAACTCTGAGCTGGAGAAATTTGCCTACATAGCTTCGCATGACCTCAGAGAGCCGCTTCGCAGCCTGACGGGGTTCGCACAGCTGCTCCATAAGCGCAATCATGGGGTATTGAGCAAAGAATCTGAAGAATTCATCGAGAATATCATACAGGGTGCACAGCGGATGAACACGCTGATCAGCGGCCTGCTCGAATATTCTCGAATAGCCTCAGTCGGCAAACCTTTCACCAATGTAAATCTGACCGATCTGATCAAAAAGGTACGTTCAGACTTGAAAATATCGATAGAGGAAAACAATGCTGAATTTCTGCTTTTTGACCTGCCGGATATCTATTGCGACGAGCTGCAGATACGTCAGCTTTTTCAGAATCTCATCAGCAATGGCATAAAATTCAGGTCGGAATCCGATCCGATCATAAAGATATCGGCAGAGCGCTCGGACAGGCATTGGCTATTTAAGATAGAGGACAATGGTATCGGTATCGATATGAAGTTTAAAGATCAGGTATTCCAGATATTCTCACGCCTGCACGCCCAGGACAAATATCAGGGCTCAGGCATAGGCCTGTCTGTCTGCAAAAAGATCCTCGAAAGGCACGGCGGTCAGATATGGCTCGAATCCACTCCGGGACGGGGCACAACTATTTTCTTTACAATATTGATCTGAGAGTTTTTAATGCATTAAATTTGCATTTTCGTCCCCCATATGAAGTCCCTTCCCAAAATCATTTTTACAGTTCTGATCCTCTTGCTCATCGGCACATGGACATACCACAGATACACGCAGCACGAGCGATATGAGAATATCAGCAGGTTCGACTATCTGCCCAAAGATAGTATAGATTACAGCTATTATGATCAGCCCGCACTGCGCATCTACCTCGACAACTGTACCAAACTGACCGATCTGGCCAAGACTCTCTGGCTGAAGAACGGCGTCGATATTTATACTGCCCGGACAGGCTATGGTGAGATACAATCAAAGATCAACAGATACAATTCGCTGCTCAGATATACTAAGATGATCGAGGTGAGACTATCCGAATCCAAAGACCTGAAAGATCAGGGCCTGGCCAATGATGTGATCGAAGTGATACTGGACAAAGGAATAACTGTCGGCGCAGTAGAGAACGAAAGAGATAAGATGGCCGCTTATGAATTTCTGAAGGGAAAAAATGTTTCTGCCCGCTCGCCTCAGAATGAGATATGGGAGATGCAAAAGCTTCTTAATGCAAACGACTACAATATCAATATCACTGGTATATATGATGCAGCTACAGACAGCGCCCTGCTTGACTTTCAGAAAAGTAATAACCTATTTGCCTCTCATGTATGCGATGATGTGACCCTGAAAAAACTGGCAGAGTAAAGAGTTTGAAGGAAGGCTCTTTTAGATAGACCGATTGATAGTAAACTGTATCATCTCGTAGATGGACCTGCGGGCATCATTATCGGGGAAGGAATAAAGTATATTTTCCGCTTCCGTTTTATATTCCGTCATTTTCACTTTAGCATAGTCCATACCGCCGGTGCTGCGCACCATATCGATCACCCAGCGTACTTTCTCCATATTGGTATTCTCATTCTTCACGATGTTGATGATCTTGCGACGATCAGATGATGAAACTTTGCCCAGAGCATGAATCAGCGGCAATGTCATTTTGCGTTCCTTGATGTCTATACCGCGTGGTTTGCCGATCTCGGCCTCCTCATAGTCGAAGAGGTCGTCTTTGATCTGAAAGGCGATACCTATCTTCTCTCCCATCTGTTTCACACGGCTGATCACCGCTTCATCTGTAGTAGTAGTAGCTGCACCGCTGGCACATGCCGAAGCTATGAGAGATGCGGTCTTCTGCCTGATGATCTCAAAATAGATATCTTCTTTTATATCCAATTTTCGGGCTTTTTCGAGTTGCAGCAGTTCACCTTCACTCATCTCTTTGATGGTGTTGGAGAGCAGGCCCAATAGTTTGTATTGGTTATTTTCGATAGAAAGTGCGAGGCCTTTTGCCAAAAGAAAATCACCCACCAGTACGGCGATCTTGTTTTTCCATAAAGCATTGATCGAAAAAAATCCTCGTCTTTTATAGCTGTCATCTACCACATCGTCATGCACCAGTGTAGCTGTATGCAGTATCTCAACCAGTGATGCTGCCACATAGGTGGCCTCATTGATCTCACCGCAGAGCTTGGCACTGAGAAACACAAACATGGGGCGCATCTGTTTGCCCTTGCGGGTCACGATGTAATGTGTGATGCGGTCCAGAAGCGGGGCCTTGCTGCGCATAGACTCACGAAACCTGACCTCAAATTCGTCGAGCTCTTTTTCTATTGGTCTTTTGATTTCGTCCAGAGTGGCCATGCAGGTCGCTAAAGTAATAAAAGTTAATGTAGTGCAAGCCTCACCCTCTGCCTACCAAACAATACCTTTTATTGTCTATTATTTATTCTCGGAAAAGTATAGTTTCGGTATATGATCTCGCAACAAAACATCATCCTTCAGTCGGCTCAGGGCCGGCCATTTCTGACAGACGTATTTTATCGGGCCGATAACCAAAGAAAACCTGTCGTGATATTTTCTCATGGTTTTGCTGGTTTCAAAGACTGGGGGGCATTTAATCTTATGGCTGACGCATTCGCCGAAGCGGGTTTTGTGTTTGCAAAACATAATTTCTCGCATGACGGGACCACCCTCGAGCATCCTACGGAATTTGTAGATGTGGAGGCTTTCGGCAATAATAATTTCACTAAAGAGCTGAACGATCTGGGCGTGGTCATAGACTGGGTCTGCTCTGATTCCTTTCCTGTCGATAGCCACGAGGTAAATAAAGACCAGATATACCTGATAGGACACAGCAGGGGCGGCGGCATTGTGATACTGAAAGCCGGCGAGGACCTGAGGGTGAAAAAAGTGGCTCCGTGGAACAGCGTGAATGAGTTCGGCAAGTACTGGAAAAAAGAAGAGATGGACAAGATCAAAAATGATGGCGTGATCTATGTCACCAACTCTCGAACCAAGCAGAGCCTGCCTATATACTGGCAGATGTATGAAGACTATCTGTCTCACATGGACCGACTCTATATACCCGCAGTGGTCAGACGCTTGACCATTCCGATGGTGATCGTTCATGGTACTAAAGACGAGACTGTGCCATACTCTTCTGCCGAAGAGATGAAGAGCTGGAAACCTGATGCGGAGCTCGTCCCGATAGAGGGGGCCAATCACGTCTTTGGTGCGAGGCATCCCTGGACTGAAGATGCCATGCCTGCTGATATGAATAAAGCAGTGACAGAGACCATTCGTTTTTTTAAATTGCAATGAGATGATAAAGATAGGAGGCGTACCGGAGCACTTCAACCTGCCCATACTGATGGCCATCGAAAAAGATGAATTCATGCAGCATGGAGTGGATCTACAGTGGACCTATTATCCGGGTGGTTCCGGGGCTATGACCAGGGCACTCGCAGATGGTGAGCTGGATCTGGCCATATTGCTCACAGAGGGTTTCATCTCTGCTGCACACAATGGTTTGTCTGCCCGCATCGTCAAAGTTTATATCGATTCACCATTGGTCTGGGGCATACACTCCGGAGCTGGTTCTGCCACACGGTCCATCTATGATCATTCACCAAAAAAATATGCCATTTCTCGGTTTGGCTCGGGTTCGCACCTCATGGCTATGATACATGCCGAGCAGCGTGGCGAAAAACTGGATGACAAAGATTTTGTGGTCATCAATAGCCTCGAGGGGGCGATAGAGTCTCTGATCAAAAATGAAACACAAGTCTTCTATTGGGAAAAAATGATGACCAAAAAACATGTCGAAAGCGGTGAGGTAAAACTAATAGGTGAATTCTCAGCGCCCTGGTCCAGCTTTCTCATTGTGGCTACCGAAAAAAGCCTTTCAGAAAAAAAGGACGAGATACATAAAGCACTAGAACTGATCAATGTAGCAAGTTCGGATTTTAAGAATAATATCTATGCACCCATCGAACTCCAAAAGCGTTTTCAGATGTCAGGGCAGGATATAAATAGCTGGATGGGCTCTACAGTTTGGAATACAGATTTCACTATCAGAAAAAAAGGATTGGAAAATGCCATTGAGGCCCTGTCAAAGATCAATAACACTGCTGCTCACATTGATATTAAACAATTGTGTGCGGAAGGTCTGACCGTAAAATAAACTATTCGACAATTAAGCCCTATCCATATACTCGCGAGTGCGGGTATCGATCTTGATCTTGGTGCCTGCATCTACGAACATCGGTACCTTGATAGTAGCACCTGTCTCTACCACGCAGTTTTTCTGAACGTTTGAAGCAGAGTTGCCTTTCACTCCCGGATCTGCGGTTATGACCTCGAGTATCACGAAGTTCGGCAGTTCACATGCCAGTATCAGATTGTTTTCTTCATGGATGATCACATCGCATACATCGCCTTCTTTGAGCAGGTCGTTGTTCTCGATCATTTTGCCATCGATAGTGATCTGCTCGAAGGTCTCCTGATCCATAAAATTATAACCCATGGCATCTGAATACAGGAACTGATGTGGTCTGCGTACTACACGGGCAGTAATGATTTCATGTCCTGAGGGGAAAGTATGCTCCAGTACACGGCCGGTCTTAAAGCTCTTCATACGGCAACGTACGAATGCGTTTCCTTTGCCGGGCTTGACGTGTTGAAATTCAACAAATTGGAAAATGTCATGATTCCATTCTATACAAAGTCCGTTTCTGATTTCTGCTGTAGTAGCCATGTGGTTTTTGATTTGAGTGTGCAAAAATAGGTTTTTAAAAGTTTCTGCCAAACAAATCAGTAGAAAAGGAATTTCGGGCTTATATCTCGATCACATAGGTGCCGGCCAGTTTGTCATGCCAGCCTTGTTTCTTCGGATCGAAAATGACCCACAGGAAACCCAGAAAGAAGACAAATGCAGAGAGGTATTTCCAGGTGAATCGCCACATGGCCTGTGCCGGAGTGAGTGTGTGATAGCGCTCCGTCACCACTCTCATACCCAGCAGATGCTTGCCCAGTGTTCCCTGCCAGGACGATGTCTCACACACCACAAAATATATATAGATCAGCACATCGATCATGATGGTCTGAAAGCTGAACAGATCTACAGATACATTTTTCAGGTCGCTATGGTCTTTATTTGTTGTGATGCTGACCTTACCCGGGGCAGCCGGGGCTTCAGGAACCTCCGGAGGTTATCACTTTTTCCTTACAGTCGGGGCATTTGACCCTGCCGCCTTCGATCTGTAGTGTTTTGCCGGCCAGCATGTCGTCGAAATAATCATTACCCTTGACCGATACATTCACCTGATCTATATTATCAGCGAAGGTAATGCGTTTTCCCTCGGGCACATATATCCTGATCTTGAGTTTCTGTCCGCGCCATTTGCCTTCTTTAGGCAGTTCAAATTTTTCGTCGAGATTCAATGTGGTATCTGTCTGCGAAAATTTATAATGGATCATCTGAATATTGCTATTGGCATCGGTAAAATTTGAGCCGCGGCTGAAGGCCACTTTCTCGACATAAAAATTGCTATCGGGAGATACTGCTATTTCTAGTTTCAGATCATTAAATGCAAATCCGTAGTCTGTGCGCGACAATCCGCTGATATGCACAAGCGAAGATATCTCTTCGTTATCCTTGTTTTTAAAAACGATCACATTGCCCAGTGTATCTGCCATCTGCACGCGCAGTGTGCCTCCGTGGGGCGAGATCAGTTGTATTTTCTGAACGGTGGTATCTGCTGCTACAAAATGTTTGTAGACACTGGTCACCGAGAAGATCAGAATAATGATACCTGCGAACCAGCCCCCTAATAGTGCGCGTTTCATGATCGGGTTTTTCGCTTTGCTATTGGTCAGAAACCGTATAGAATAATACATCACAAACACGATAGGTATGCCCATGGCCAATAGGGTGCCGATATTGAACAGCATGATGGTATAGCGGCTGGAAACAAGCAGATGCGTCAGATCTGTAAGCGATGCACTGCTGAGCAATGAAAAGCCAAAGAACAGACCTGCCAGTACCAGCATGAGCACAAAGCTAACCATGATCACAAATACCAAAACTATTTTGGCCAATCCCTTTAGGATACTGACTGCTGCGGTCGATACCCTGCTTCTGGTGTCATTCTCTTTTACGAATGTATTGATAGACTGGCCTGCTGTGGTCATGGCATCGCGCACTTCTTTTTCGATATTCTGGATAGTGACAGGCTGGCCGCGCATCTGTAGTTTCTCTGCGCTGGTGTTTGCCTCAGGTACCACTATGAGCAGGATGAGATAGATGACCGAGATCGGGAGCCCCAGACCTAAGTGTGCAGTCATAGATAGGATCACGATCGCTACGATCGCTACACGTATCCAGGTCGGGTCGCCCAGCCGAAGTAGTGGCACAAGCCCGATATGACTCCCCCTACTTTCTTATTGTCAGGATCTCTGAAAAATTTCTTTTCGGCAGGACCAGTATATGTAGTAGAGAAAGAGGTCGTGCTTTTGGTCTCCTGACCGGCAGCAGGGCTTTCGGTCTCGCCGGCTATATCTTCGGGGCGACCCATCAGAGAGATGATATACACTACATCCTCTTCATTCACCACAGATCTTGTTTTGCCAATTCTCTGAGTGAAGACTTCAGCTACTCTGGCTTCGATGTCGGAGAGTATTTCTTTTTGCTCACTTTCATTGGTGAACTTCTGCTTCAGTGCCTCAAAATAGTGATGAAGGATGTCAAAGGCCTGTTCATCTATGATGAAGGGCTGCCCTGCGAGATTTATATTGATAGTTTTTTTCATGATTATCTGTTATTGGCTATTTAGGATTGTGTTACTGCATTAAGGATCTTATCTACCGAGACATTCAGTTCTCTGTAGGCTGCGGACATCTCGTCCAGAAATTTTTTGCCATCATCAGTGAGGGTGAAATATTTGCGCGGAGGGCCTGAGGTCGATTCTACCCATCTGTAGGTCAGCAGTCCGTCATTCTTCAGGCGGGTCAGCAGCGGGTAGAGTGTCCCCTCCACTATCAGCAGGTGGGCTTCTTTCATCACTTCTATGATGTCGCTGGGGTATTTTTCACCTTTAGACAGGATAGCTAGTATGCAAAGTTCCAGGACTCCCTTGCGCATCTGCGCTTTTGAATTTTCAATATCCATTTTTATTTCTCCTTGATCGTTTATGATAAACTACTGTTTTGAAGACGGGCTTTATAGTGTTTCAAACCTGACCACTACCTTATATGTATCTCTTGTGTCCAGCCCGGCGCTGTTGACCCTGATGTTTTCTCCCTGTTCGAGCAGATTTGCTTTCAGGTTCTCATCATCGCATTTGATATCCTGGATATTGATCGAACCGCAATCCGTCACTTTAAAAAATATTGCAGCCGTATGTTCACCTTGCTGTTCTGTCAGAAATTCCGGAAACCTGATCTGGCTTTTGATGGAGCTGCTGATGTTCTTCTCGGCAAGGATATTTGCCTGGCTGCTGTTTGGACCGGCAAATGCAATGGCTGTGCTGGTCAAAAGTACGATGGCTAAAATTATCTTTTTCATTGTTTTGATTTTTATTTGGTTTCGATGTAATTTCTAATGCAAAGATATAGTTATTGGAATGTATTATGCAATACAAAGTACTAAATAAAATATCAAACTATTGATTATCAGTGTAATAATTTTTAATAAAATTTTAAAATGGATCAAATATCATTTAAAAGCTATCCGAAAAGCAATTTTAAAAACCTATAAACTGAAAAAGAATGGACGAAAAATTGAACTTTCATACAAAACCGTATATTGTAAAAGCTAAAATGAATAAGCGATAATGTCTCAGTCTCAAAAATGGTTTGCAATAGTCAACCCTGCATCGGGTTTCGGTAAGGTAAGAAAAGAGTGGCGGGAGATCTCTCAGGAATTGACCAAACAAGAGGTGCCTTTCGACTTTGAATTTACTACACCCGAGTGTAAAGGTGATATGCTTGCACTTAAGTCCATCGCACAGGGATATAGAAAACTGATCTGTGTGGGCGGCGACGGTCACCTGCATGATATCATAAATGGTGTGATGACTCAAACGCAGGTGCCTAGCACTGACATCACGCTGGGTATGATATCTCAGGGCACTGGAAATGACTGGATCAAGACCAATGGCATCCCGAAAAATATTCAGAAAGCAGTCGCTGTGATCAAGCAGGGCAAAACTTATATCCAAAATGCCGGCTTGGCTCAGTCATATCGAGACGGCCAGCCAGTCACCAGATACTTTCACAACTTCGCCGGCGTAGGGTTTGACGCCTATGTGGTACAAAATACGATCAGCTCAAAGGGCTACGGGCAGATAGCCTACCTGCTGGTCATGCTGCGATGTCTCTTTACCTATCAGAAGCCGGTGCTGCGTATCACACTCGACGACCGTGTCATAGAAACATCTACATATCTCACACTTTCGGGTATTGGAAAATATGGCGGTGGCGGCATGAAGCTGACACCTGATGCAAAGCCCGATGGCGATGCCTTCAACGTGAGCTTAGCAAAGGATTTTTCAAAATTTGATGTATTCAAATATATAGGCAAACTATATGATGGCTCATTCATCCATCTCGACAAGGCGGAAGCTCATATGTCAAAACACATAAGGATCGAAGTGATATCATCTCAGGAAGAGGTCTATATGGAGGCTGATGGTGACGTGATGGGCACTGGCCCCTTTGATATATCACTCGTACCGCATGTGCTGAGGGTCGTGATCCCATAATTTCTCCATAAGTTCATTATATCAGATCATCAAAGCCATTATATTTGTGTAAATAATACGCATATCAATATAATGGATACTCAAAAAATCAAGATCGCAGTAGATGCCATTGTCTTTGGCTACAGGAATAATTGTCTTTATGTACTTCTGATCAAACAGAAATACGGACCATTAAAAAACACCTGGGTACTGCCCGGAGGATTCGTAAAAAGTGATGAAGCGCTCTCTGATGCAGTGAAACGAGAACTCAAAGAGGAGGCAGGCATAGAAGTAAATTATCTGGAGCAGCTATACACATTCGGAGACGACATTCACAGAGACCCGAGGTTCAGAGTGGTATCTGTGGCTTATTTTGCGCTGGCTGATCCCGCTAAATTCGACCTCCGGGCAGATACAGATGCCGAAGATGCACAGTGGTTCCCGCTCTCCGATATTCCGAAACTAGGCTATGACCATGCCTCTATCATTCAGGTAGCACATCAGCGGCTGAAGAGCAAACTCAGCTATCAGCCTATCGGTTTTGACTTGCTCGAAAAGGAGTTTCTTTTCTCCGAATTAGAGAATCTGTATTGCACCATTCTGGAGAGCGATATAGATCGCAGAAACTTCAGAAAGAAGATCCTGAGCTTCGGGATAGTGGATGAAACCGCCAAAATGTCTGCCCAAAGTGCCGGCAGACCGGGGAAATTATTTCGCTTTAACAAGAAGAAATACAATGCTTTAGAGCGAAACGGATTTCATTTTGAAATTAATTTGCGTAAATAATACACAAAACACTTGCGCAAATCATAAATCCACTTTACATTTGCGTAATAAATACACAAAATGATACTCAATTTAAATAAAACATTCAGGCCGATCGAAGGTGAAGAGATAGAATTTGAATCATTCATTTTCTCAGGTGGTGAGCCTCATATCAAGATCATGGCTGACTTTGATGTAAGTGAAACGGTCAGCATCACGCATCGCTTGAATTCGTTCAATGACCTAGGGCTGCTCTGCATGGCGGTAGATGCATTGAGAAGAATGAGAATAAAGACCATCGACCTCTTTATTCCGTATTTCCCTGCGGCGCGTCAGGACAGGGTGATGATCAGCGGTGAGCCACTCTCTGTGAAAGTATATGCGGAAATCATCAACACTTTGCACTTGAATAAGGTGACCGTTTTCGATCCGCACTCTGAGGTGACACCGGCACTGCTGGACAACTGTGAGGTGATATCCAATCATGCCTTTATCAAAAAAGTGGTCAGTATGATCGGCACTGATGTGAAACTCATATCTCCTGACGGCGGGGCACTCAAAAAGATATACAAAGTGTCAAATCATCTCGGCGGGGCGGAGGTGGTGGAATGTTCAAAGAGCAGAGATGTCAGTACAGGCCATCTGTCAGGGTTTAAGGTGTATCATGATGATCTGAATGGAGCCGACTGTCTGATAGTGGATGATATCTGTGATGGTGGGGGTACGTTCATCGGGCTGGTGGAAGCGCTCAAAAAGAAAAACGCAGGCCACCTGTATCTGGCCGTGAGTCATGGGATCTTCAGCAAGGGTTTTGATGATCTGAACGGATGTTTCAAGACGATTTTTACTACAGATTCATTCAGAGATATAGAAGGAATAAAAGGGGTGACACAAATTAAATTGATTCAATGTACATAGTCTCATAATAATGGGACAAAAAAGACTAAAGAAATGAAAGATCTTAAGCACATAAGTAAATTTCTCAGCCTCGTGCTGAGACATAACCCCGACCTGATAGGCATATCTATGGACCCTGAGGGATGGGTATCAGTAGAGGAACTGATAGAGAAAAGCAATAAACATGGCAACCCGCTGAATGCTCAACTGCTGGAAGATGTAGTGGTGACAAACGACAAAAAACGTTTTGCTTATAATGATGACAAAACAAGGATCAGAGCCAGTCAGGGACATTCTGTCGAGGTGGATCTGCAGTATGAAGCCATCGAACCGCTTGAGTTTTTGTTTCACGGCACTGTCGATAAATTTATCGAGAGTATCAGGACCTCAGGCTTGCAAAAAATGAGCAGGACCCATGTGCATATGAGCAAAGACAGAGACACTGCGATCAAAGTGGGCAGCAGAAGAGGCAAGCCACTGATACTGGTGATACGCGCTGCAGAAATGCACCGGGACGGATATAAATTTTATCTTTCGGAAAACGAGGTGTGGCTCACAGATCAGGTACCCGTCAAATATATTGAGTTCTAAAAATGAAAGCAACTTATACCATAGGAGATATTCACGGCGCTGACAGGGCACTCACTCAGCTGATAGACCGGCTCGATCTGCACAGAGATGACCGGCTGATCTTCATAGGCGACTATGTAGATGGCTGGTCAGAATCAGCGCAGGTCATAGATCGCCTGATCGAACTGGATAGTAAATATGAATGCATTTTTATCAAAGGCAATCATGATGCCTGGTGTGAGTTGTGGCTGGAAACCGGCTCCACCAATAAGTTATGGCTCGATAATGGCGGCGCGGCTACAATAGAGAGCTATCGAAATATCCCAGAGGAAAGAAGGGCGGTCCATCTGGATTTTTTCAAAAAAATGAAAATGTACTATGTGGATGAGCAGAATCGCCTCTTTGTTCATGCTGGATTTTCATCTATACAGGGGCCTGATAAGGAGCCCTATGAGAGCAATTATTTTTGGGACAGAACACTATGGGAAATGGCCATATGCATGGATAACAGGATAGAAAAGAATTCACTGTTGTATCCTAAAAGACTACTGCTTTTTCATGAAATATTCATCGGGCATACACCCACATTGAGATATGACAGCACGGTGCCGATGCAGGGTTGCAACGTATGGAATGTGGATACGGGAGCGGCATTCACCGGAAAAATATCCGCGCTGAATATTGATACAAAAGAATTTCGGCAGAGTGACAGCTGTCAGAGTTTATATCCCGAAGAGAAAGGACGTAATAAATAAACTATCATACTATGAACCCATTATTATTGACAGACGGCTACAAGGTAGACCATAGGAGGCAATATCCTGCCGGCACCACACTCGTCTATTCTAACTGGACTCCGCGAAAGAGCAGGATAGAAGACATCAAGGAAGTAGTGTTTTTCGGGCTCCAATACTTTATTAAAAAGTATATCATGCAAGAGTTCGATCAGCAATTTTTTAAGCAACCAAAAGATGTGGTAATAAAGAAATATGCCCGCAGGATAAACAACTATCTCGGCGAAAATCAGGTGGGCACCAGACATCTCGAAGATCTGCATGATCTCGGTTATATCCCGATGGTTTTTAAGGCGCTTCCCGAGGGTGTGAGCGTGCCTGTGCGAGTGCCGATGTTTACCATGTATAATACATTGCCTGAATTTTTCTGGCTCACCAATTATTTTGAGACATTACTGTCTGCTGTAGTTTGGATGCCATGCACATCAGCCACCATCGCTAAGCAGTATCGTATCATATTGGATAAATATGCGGCAGAGACATCTTCCATTCCCGGTTTTGTGGATTGGCAGGGGCATGATTTCTCAATGAGAGGAATGGCAGGTATCGAAGCGGCACTCATGTCCGCGGCAGGACACTTGTTGAGTTTCACGGGTACAGATACCATCCCGGCCATAGATTTTCTCGAAAATTATTACAATGCAGATGCAGAAAAAGAACTGATTGGTGGTTCGGTATCAGCCACAGAGCACTCTGTGATGTGTATGGGTACCGATACGGGAGAATATGATACATTCAAAAGGCTCATCACAGACATATATCCTAAGGGGATAGTATCCATAGTATCTGACACCTGGGATCTGTGGAAGGTGCTGACAGATTATCTGCCGCGCCTGAAAGATGAGATACTGAGCAGAGATGGCAAAGTGGTCGTGCGTCCTGATTCCGGCGATCCTGTAGATATCCTCTGCGGAAATCCTGCCGGCAAAGATCAGAATGAGAGAAAGGGAGTGGTAGAGTTGCTCTGGGATGTCTTTGGCGGTACAGTGAATGGCAAAGGTTATAAAGAATTATCGCCAAAGATTGGCGCTATATATGGTGACAGCATCACACTGGAGAGGGCCGCACAGATATGTGAGCGACTGAAATTAAAAGGGTTTGCCTCTACGAATGTGGTGCTGGGTATAGGTTCATTTACCTATCAGTACAACACCAGAGACACTTTCGGATTTGCGATGAAGGCTACCTATGGCGAGGTAAACGGCGAGGGCAGAGAGATATTCAAAGATCCGATCACCGATGACGGGACGAAGAAATCTGCCAAGGGCCTGATGCAGATAATCAGAAACGACAGCGGGAAATATCAGCTCAAAGATCAATGCTCATGGGCAGAAGAAAAGTCAGGTGAATTGAAAGAAATATTCAGAGATGGAAAACTGCTGGTCGATGATTCCCTGCAGGAGATCCGTAAGCGGGTGAGATAATTTACTCTTCGAGCACTATCACATCCGGATCGTCCTGTTTGTTTGGTCGTCCTGCGAATGAAACCATATAGACCCCGGCGAATATCAGCAAGGCAGATATGATCTTTTCTGCTGTCAAAGCATCTTTGCCCACTATTATAGAGATCATTGTGGCCAGTATCGGTTGCAGATAAATATATGCACCTACGATGGATGAATGCACTTCTCGCAGTGCCACCACGTTGAACAGATAGGCACAAAAAGTGGTACAAAAGACCACAAAGAATACCGCCATCCATATACCGGTAGTGAAGGTCGGCCACTGAATGGTCCTGAACTGACCCTGGCCCATCACGATCACCCAGGGCACACCGAAAAGAAAGACCCATTTGATGATGGTCATAGGGTGATATTTTTTCATCAGCGGACGCACGATCACCAGATATATAGCATAGGAGCTTGCATTCAGCAAAATGAAAAAATCTCCAAGTGCTGTCTTAGATGAAAAATTCAGGCCCTTGCCGCTGATGATGATAAACGCTCCGGCGGTGCCCAGTGTCATGCCTGCCACCTTCTGCCAGGTCAGCTTCTCATGACCGATAATGAACGAAATGACCATGACGAGAATGGGTGTCATGATCATGATAAGTGCGCCATTGATAGGAGTAGTGATATTCAAACCGGCAAAGAACATTTCCTGATTGATCACTACACCAAACAGCGAGCAGGCTATCAGCAGCGGTATATCTTTTAAAGCCACCTTTTCATTGCCCCAAAACCGTCCCACTATAAAAAAGAGCACAGTGGTCACCACCACACGTATCAGGATGAATGCCTGCGGCAAAATAAAAGCCGGCATGACCAGCTTTGATACAATGAAGTTAGCTCCGTAGAAAAGATTGACCAGAAAAAGCAGAACGTGGGCTATGAGTTTGCGCGACATGGCTGCGAAAATATGCATTTGTGCTGTAGAGATGCAAAATTTTGAGTCTTTACATTAAGTTTGTACAAAACCCACGACCGTGTATACAGCCAGCGAACTGCAACAACTGAATCAATTATCAGATTCATTGATAAAAAAAACAGGACACCATTCGACAGAAGATTTGATCGATTCACTACGCAAGGTGATCAAGTATCATGACTGGCGGTATTATGTGCTCAGCGAACCGATCATTACCGATTTTGATTATGATCATTTATTCAAAGCCCTGAGAGAACTGGAGGCTGCTAACCCTGAACTGATCACTCCGGACTCGCCTACACAGCGTGTGGCCAGAGGGTTGACGGAAGAGTTCACACAGGTGGCGCATCTGGCTTCGATGCTCTCTCTCGAGAATTCATATAATGCGGAAGATGTCATCGATTTCGACAGAAAGGTAAAAGAGATCACAAACCGCCCGACCGTGGAGTATTGCGTAGAGCCTAAATTTGACGGTTCGTCTATCGCTTTGGTGTATGAAAATGATCAGCTGATCCGTGCTGCCACTCGCGGCGATGGCACGATAGGTGAAGACATCACAAATAATGCCCGTGCGCTTGCATCCGTTCCCTTGTCAGCCCCTTTTTCAAAACATGGTATCTATCGAATAGAGCTGCGTGGAGAGGTGATCATCAGAAAGGATGTTTTCGAAAAAATAAATGAGACCCGCAAAAACCAGGGGCTGAAAACATTTCAGAATTCGCGCAATACGGCATCAGGATCCTTGCGGCTCAAGGACCCCAAAGAGGTAAAGACCAGAGGCCTGGAGGCGGTATTGTATCATGTCAGCTATGCCGTGGATAATAAGGAGGCTAACTTGATAGCAACCAAACTTCATACCCATTATCACAATATCGAACTGCTGCATCAGTGCGGGTTTAAAACACCTATCAACGAACTGCAGATATGCAAAGATGCTGCCCATGTATCAGAATTTCTGAAAGAATGGGAGACCAAGCGCCATTCATTCATCATCGAAACGGATGGAATGGTGATCAAGGTAAACGACCTGAAGATGCAGGAACAGTGCGGATCGACATCGCACCATCCGCGCTGGGCCATAGCTTATAAATTTGCTGCCAAGCAGGCTCAGTCTAAACTGATCGACATAGAATATCAGGTAGGCAGGACCGGTGCAGTGACACCTGTGGCCAAGATAGAGCCTGTGCGTCTGGCGGGTGTGACCATATCTTCCATCTCCCTGCACAATGAAGATTTCATCACCGAGAAGGATATTAAGATGGGTGACACTGTGATAGTAGAGAGAGCCGGTGAAGTGATCCCCTACATAGTAGGTGTGGTGGCCGATCTCAGAGATGGTTCGGAGAAAAAGATACATTTCCCGATGACCTGCCCTTCCTGCGACAGCGAGTTGATACGCCTCGAAGAAGAGGCTATATGGCGCTGCGACAATGCAGACTGCCCCGCACAGGCCGAAGAGAGGGTCATCCACTATGTATCTAAAGATGCGATGGATATAGACGGACTCGGCAGGAGTACTATCATAGATTTTATACAGAGAGGCTATCTGAAAAACATAGAATACATCTATGATCTGCCATACGACCAGATCGGAAAATTGGAAGGATGGGGCGAGCGGTCTGTGGTGAAACTCAAAGAAGGCATCGAGTCGTCTAAAGGCCGCCCGATATGGAGGCTACTGGCGGCGCTGGGCATTCGTCATGTGGGAGTATCAACCTCAAAGGACCTGGCTAAACATGTCAAAAACGTTTTTGAGTTTGAGCATATGCCTCTCGAAAATCTGACTAACATAGAAGGGATCGGCCCGAAAGTGGCACAGAGTATATTTGAGTTCTTTCACAATAAAGGAAACATACATCTGCTGGAGAAACTCAAAGAATATGGTGTGAATACCGAAAATCGTCCCGAAGATGCGATAGCAAAGAACAATAAACTGCAGGGCAAAACATTTCTATTCACCGGATCACTGCAGCAGTTCAATCGCGACCGCGCCAAACAGCTGGTAGAGGAAAACGGTGGCACGCTGCTGAGTGGTGTGAGCACCAAGCTCAACTATCTGGTGGTGGGCGAGGATGCAGGCAGCAAACTGACCAAGGCCAAGGCCATACCAAGCATAGAGGTGCTGACGGAAGATGAGTTTCTGGCCATGATCGGATAGAACGGTTTCAGTAATGTATAATGTCAAGTCCTCCAATTGAGACAGTCCACAAATTCTCTTTAACATCATTTCAGCTCAATATTTAGACCTCATCCTTGACTACGCTACATTAGCTACGGTTATTATGAAGGATAAAGTGAAAATCGGGCTTCTCGGGGCAGGACATCTGGGCAAGATCCATCTCAAGCTACTCAAAGAAATAGAAGGGTTTGAGGTAGTGGGTTTTTATGACCCCGACCGAACCAAAGCTGAAACGGTAGCCGCCGATTTTGGTGTCCCGTTCTTCGAATCCGAACAGCTACTGATAGAAAAATGCGATGCACTCGACATCGTGACACCGACCACCACACATTACGACTGCGCGGTCATGGCCATCAAAAAATTCAAGCATCTCTTTATCGAAAAACCTCTCGCATATACCACTACAGAGGCTTCTACCCTCGTGAAGCTGGTCGAAGAGGCGCGCATCAAATGTATGGTGGGCCATGTGGAGCGTTTTAATCCGGCCATCCTAAGCCTTAATAAAAAACTGATCAAGCCGCTGTTCATAGAGGTGCACAGACTGGCACAATTCAACCCGCGCGGCACAGATGTATCTGTGGTGCATGACCTGATGATACATGATCTCGACATCATCCTGAGCCTCGTTAAAGCCAATGTGAAAAGGATCAGCGCCAGTGGTGTGGCCATCGTGAGCAGCACCCCCGACATAGCCAATGCAAGGATAGAATTCGACAATGGATGTGTAGCCAATCTCACAGCCAGCCGAATATCGGTCAAGAATATGCGCAAAATGAGGATATTCCAGCCGGGGGCTTATATCAGCATGGATTTTCTCAAACAGAAATCAGAGATATTCAGGATAGAAGATACACCTACCGCTAATAAGGAAAATCAGTTTGACATAGAACTGGCCGACAACAGCAAAAAGTACATCACCTATGATGTGCCGGAGAAAAAGGAGGTCAACGCTATCAAAATGGAACTGGAGCTTTTTCTAAAAAGCATAGTTCATAACAAACCTACCCCTGTCAATGTGCATGACGGCTATCTGGCCATGGAACTCGGCCAGCGTATATTAGACAAGATCAACAGTCAGCTGGTCGTGCCACCGATACATTTCTGATCATTTATTTGCCTTCTGCTCGCGTAGCATCAGTCCGAAGTGCAGACCGCGTGCCATGGCATTGACCGCCATCGCTATCCGTTTGGCTTTAGTGGCTTCGGTCTTGGCGCTTTCTATCCAGTTAGAAAAATATTTCTGATGGCCGGGTGTGAGTTGTTTGAAAAACTCCAGCGCCTTAGGTTCGTCGGCGAGGCAGTCCATCAGATCCTCAGACATTTTTATCGGCGAGTCATCCGCTTCTATTTTTACAGCGAGTTTCGCGCCCTTGCGCTTGCCGATACCCTTGCGGATTGTGGCATTGAGCGGCATGATGAAGTTGCCCTCGCCCATAGGCATGAGCGCCACATTGCTGATCGCATACTCATCGAGCTTGCCCCGCACGCGAAATGATTTTTTATTTCCGGGCTTAAGTTTTTGCGCATACTCTGCCGAAACCTCAATATAGGTCCAGCCGGTCTTCTCACCCTGTTCATCAAATTTCAATATGGTGGTGCTGAATGATACCATGAGATAAATGTCTGAAATATGCGGGAGGATAGCAAATGCGGTGCTATGCATAACATAAACAAAGGCCGTAGAGTATTTGCATTATTTTCGGTGAAGCAAATTATTGATCACAAATGCAGCAGACCCATACCAGATCCGAAAAACTGAGTGCAGATACTACCGTCACTGCGGTTTTTAAAAGCTCTCTCGACAGGGCATTCAGAACGCCTATGATGGGCGACGCCTCTAAGATTTTGATCGCATTTAGTATGTTTCCGCTGGTGGCCGGATTTGCTAAAGATGATACATGGGGCAGGGTCGGAGGAAGCAGGATACCAATAGTACAAGGTTTTTTGTTTTTTAAAGCCCGTGAAATGGGATTCGACCAGATATTCGAAAGAGAGGAGAACAGATATTGGAAATGGGGCGTGAGCCAGTTCAGCGCTATGCTGTTTTTCAGCACTGAGAATTGCGGTGAATGGTGGGTGACAGACAATAACGACGGAACAATTTCGGTAAAATGGAAATACACATGGTTTTCGAGAAATATCATAACTCATCCGTTAAACTGGTTATTTGTAAAAATACTCTGGAGGAATGTGATGAAAAACGGCATGGCGAATATTAAACAAATGGCGGAAATAGAAACGCCTTATATCTATAACCGCTGACGCTGTCATTTCAAATTTTCAGAAATATTTATCACCTCATTGATGAAGCTTCTGTCATTGAGCAATCGGGGGATCTTCTGCTGACTGCCGAGTTTTTCTTTTGATTTCAGCCATTGATAAAAAGTACCGCTATTCAATGGCATGACAGTCAGTTTCCCCATAGCGAGATCGGCTGAGCGCTTGGCTTGATAGTCTGAGTTGAGGGCCTGTAGTTTGTGGTCGAGAATACTCTCAAAACTGCCCATGTCATCCGGCGGGCTGTTGAATTCTATTCCCCACTGGTGTTTGCCTTGCTGCAGATGAGTGGTATAAACCGGCGCAATGGTGTAGTCTACCACTTTGGCACCTGTGTCACTGCATGCAGCCGCGAGTGCCTTGTCGGTATTGTCGATGGTCACCTCTTCGCCGAATACATTGATATAGTGTTTGGTCCTGCCTGTTATCCTGATTCGATAAGGAGCAGTATCTGTAAACTCCACCGTATCGCCTATCACATATCGCCAGAGACCGGAGTTAGTGCTGATCACCATAGCATAGTTGATGCCTGGTTTTACATCGGCTATGGTCACGGCATTGTCACTATCAAGCGTTCCATTGAAAGGGATGAACTCATAAAACACACCATTGTCGAGGTGCAGCAGCATATTGTCATTGTCAAGCGTATCCTGATAGGCAAAAAAACCCTCAGACGCATTGTATACATTCTGATAGCTGATATGTTTGCCCATCAGTTCTTCAAACTGCTGTCTGTATGGTGCGAAACCCACACCACCGTGGCAGTATAGCTCGATATCCGGCCATACATTCCTGATATAAGGCTGTTTGGTTTTCTCCAATACCTTGCGCAGCAGCAGCAGGGTCCAGGAGGGCACACCTGATATGTTGGTCACATTCTGACGGATCGTGATGTCGGCTATTCTGTCGAGTTTCTGTTCCCATTCGCTGAGCAGGGCCACACTGAGGTCTGGCTCGCGGAAATATTGTATCCATGTGTCGAGATTCTTCATGAGTATCGCAGACACATCGCCTACGAATACATCGGGGTTGAGCTCATTAGGGTGATAAGCACCACCCATTACGAGACCCTTGCCGGTGAAAAACCTGCTGGCGGGATTATTTCTGAGATACATGGAGAGAAAGTCTTTGCCGGTCTTGATATGCGACCGGTGCAGGCCCTCTTCACTCACGGGTATGAATTTGCTGGCATCATTGGTGGTGCCGCTTGATTTGGCAAACCAGCGTATCGTGCCGGGCCAAAGTACATCAGCTTCCGAAGCCTGCATACGTTTGAAAAAAGGCTTGAGTGATTCATAACCCTGCAGGGCTACATTGCTTTTGAAATCCTGATGATCGCGGATGTCTGCAAAATGCTGTTGCTTCCCGAATTCGGTATTCTGAGCACGCTTCAGGAGATAGGATAAGACGCGATGCTGCGTTTCGACAGGTGCGCTAATGAATCGGTCAATGGAAGGGATCCTGGTATTGAAATAAAATTTGCCTATAGAGTTGACAATGTGCATAGGCTACAGGGCTTCACTTAGATTCTTTCTTCTCAAAACGAAATTCTGACCGAGATATACTTTTCTGACCTGCTCATCTGCCGCGAGTTCTTCGGCTGTACCGGCTTTGAGTATCCGGCCTTCGAAAAGAAGATAGGCACGGTCAGTGATGGACAGTGTTTCCTGCACATTGTGATCGGTGATGAGGACTCCGATGTTGCGCTGTTTGAGTTTCTCTACGATACGCTGTATATCTTCGACGGCTATCGGATCTATGCCCGCAAACGGTTCATCGAGCAGGATAAATTTAGGGTCGGTAGCCAGCGCACGGGCTATCTCTGTTCTGCGTCGTTCACCGCCGCTGAGTACATTGCCCATAGACTTGCGCACCCTGTTCAATCCGAACTCTTCAAGCAGCGACTCAAGCCTCATCTTCTGTTCGGCTTTGGGGAGACCGATCAGCTCGAGTACTGCGGCCACATTGTCCTCTACACTGAGGTTGCGAAAGACCGATGCCTCCTGCGGCAGGTATCCGATGCCAGCCTGCGCTCTTTTGTACATAGGGAGTGTGGTGATATTGAGATCTCCCAGAAAAACTTTGCCGACATCAGGCTTTATGAGACCGACAGTCATATAGAAAGAAGTAGTCTTGCCGGCACCGTTGGGCCCCAGGAGTCCTACTATCTCGCCTTGCTCCACGGTCACAGACACATTGTCCACTACCGTCCGGTTCTTATATTTTTTTATTAAGTTTTCTGCTCTTAGTATCATTGTGAAAATAGTGGCAAGCTACAAGTAGTGAGTAGCTGCATTTTTGTTCTAAAAATCATGCCCAAAGCTCAGATAGTAGATCGGCTTGTCGCTCCAGATACCGGTATCGAGTCCCCAGGCTACATCCAGTTTGATAAAGTATCCGATCAGTGATGTACGGAATCCGAAACCTGTGCCGATGATGACAGGTGTCTTGTATTGCTGCACCGTCACTACGGAAGATACATTCTGATAGGTAGTAGTGAAAAGAGGATTATTATTTGAGAAAGGACTAAGGCCATCCCAAGCAGTACCGCAGTCAAAAAATCCGACTACCATAAAGTTTCTGACGAACTCTGATTTAGACGGGTGGTTCATCAGCATAGAGAAGAGCGGCATTCTTAGTTCCGCATTGATGAGTGCATAACTGGAGCCGTTTCTTGAGTTAGCCGAGAAGCCTCTCATCGGTGCCTCGATGGTCTGATAGACATAATTGGTGTTCGGATTGATAGGAGCCTGCACAGCAGGGTTATTGCCGCTTCTGATGCTGAGCAGACTATTGTCCAGACCGCCGAGATAGTGGATCATCTTATCATTGCCGAGAGAGGTGGCGAAACTGGCTCGGGACGCGAATATCATCTGCTTGTATATCTTCAGATAGTAACGTGCATCAAATCCCATTTCTGTGAAATAGGCATTGTTCCAGGCAGGCAGCCTGACACCACCCTGCAGTTGAGTAGGTATCTCTTTGTGAAACTCAAAGAAACCTTTAGCCCGGAAACCATTTTTGATGTCTGTCATCACGTCTATGGTATTGTCGTAGACATATTCCGTTTTGAGGAAAACCCAATTGGTAGAATAGGTAGGGAGATTCAGGCTAAATGTATCGAGAGACTTAAAGATATATCTGTCATTGCGATAGCCACCACCCAGCCCGATCCGGTGAAATACATCGAAAGGATATTTGAAATCTGCCTGAAGATATGTGGTCTTGACACTGTATGCCACTCCTCCTATCACATCCGGTATGGGAGTATTGTACATAGGCACCATAGTACCTGCGGTACTGCTCATGGACTGATAATAGAAAGTGAATTTTTTGTCCCATCTCTTTTTCAGATTCTCATACACTAAAAAATATCCGAGGTCTGTGAAACTGAATCCAGATGAGCCCGCTATAGGGAAGGTGAGTCCGCCGTATAATTTATAATCTTCAAAAAGGTCTGTGATGCCTACTTTCAGCAAAATATTCAGCGGCTGGTACATATAGCCAGGGTTGGAGCGATCGAAAGGCTGATAGGTAGTGATGATAGGGTCATTATCCAGCTGCGCGATGAATTTGTCTACCATGAAGCGTACAAAATACGGACGCACCTTAGAGAAGTGGAAAATAAAACCCGATGCCGAAGATGCACCGGTAGTAGCACCCGGCGTGCCGGCTTTATTCATGGCTGCAGCACTGTCCCAATCAAACAGCTTGACACCATAATCATATTCACTCTGAAAATCCTGACCCGTGTAGATTTTCTGTATATGCTTTTGTTTGGCTTCGATCTCAGCATGTTTTTTGTCTTCGATCACCTTTTTGGCAGAGTCTTCAGCCAGCATGATGTTATTGCGGCGCTTGATATAATCCGTTTGAATATAGGTCTTACTCAGGTCGGGTTTAGCAGTATTGATCTCGTATTTATAAAATTCATAGTAACTCTTTTTGAGCACTCTGTCTATTGCAAGGTTTTTGGCAGGAGCCAGATTCTGCTCCACAATGTTTGAAGAGAAATTTGAAAACTGAAATGTCTTGCCCTGTGTCCTGAATACCTGATCTTTGGTCACAGACTTAATGTCTATCACTGTGGTGTCAAGCGCCAGGCGGTAATCCATGCTCTCGGGCAGGCTGATAGAATCATCTTCATTGGATTCTTTGTTGTGGAAATGATAGGTTTTTTGATTGTGGTCAAATACCATTTCCAGTTTCGCGAGATATTGGTTTCTGATGCCGTTAGATTCGCTCAGATAGGAGAAATATTCATCGTTGAAAGATTGCGGGTAGCTCTCATTGGCATTGGGCGTATTGGTGATACGATAGAGCGTACTGCTTTCATCATCCAGATCATAAAAGAACAGGTCAGTTTGTTTATCAAAGGTCTGCGATTCGTATTTTTCTTTGTGTAGCGTATCATCTGAACGATTGCTGGCGAATACGACCCCTCTGATGCTGTCTACCATGACCACGGCGGGCGTGAAGTCATCATAGTAATCGTTAGTGATCTGTTTCACCGTTTGCGATGCGATGGTATAGAGAAAAATATCTGACTGTCCGTTTCTGATGGCAGAGAATACCAGAGTCTTGGGATCAGCATAATTGATAGCCGTGACCTTAGCGAATTTCTCTATGCGCCTGATCTCTTTTCTCGGTTTGCCTTTTTCTTTTGCTACTCTATACTCCCCGAAACGTACTATGTTTTTCTTGTCAAAGATAAAACCGATCTTATCTCCTTTGGGTGTCCATGCAATGAGCGGAGTAGACTCGTCTGTCCACATGGTTTTAGTGCGCCAGCCCGACCTGAACACGACTTTTTTCTTTTTTTTCTCGAGGTCCAGCAGATGAATTTTGAGACGGCCAAGATTATTTGAAGCATATGCTATATAATGTCCGTCAGGGCTGATGCGTGACTGATAGTAGTTCGTCTCTTTGCGGTTTTTCTTTTTGACCAGATCCTGATTTTCGCGCGGTATCGTATATTTTATCTCATTGTTGTAGCGGGCCACATAGTATTTGTACCAGCCCTGCAGGGTTTCATTGAGATTAGTACCGAGTGCGAAATAAAAACCATTGTCCACGCTGCGATTGATACGGGCGAGGTATTGCAGATTTGCAACAGCATTCTTGCCATATACTTCTTCCACATAATGCCATATAGAATGACCCACAAATGCAGCTTCTTCCGGTGTCAGCTTGTTGAGCCTTCTGTAGCGTCCGCTCATGATGCCATCACGCAGATGGTCCTCCATGTCGGAGTTCCAGCTTTCGCCCAGATAAGAGATCAGTCCGAGCTTATACCAATCAGGCAGATTTAATGCTACAGCATTGACTATTTTTTCTCCAACAGTGGAACCCTTGGTTTGTTTATTGACATAGAGTCTGGCTATGCCGAGTCTGATCTGCTTGTCGAGATTAGCGTGGTCGCCATTGAAGTATACGAACATTTTATTGTCAGGTAGTTTGGCAGAACCGCCCTGATTCTGATCCGGATCGTTGATACCGATATTGGTCTGGTTGAGTTCGTTGATAGTGTTGTAAACGATGAGGTCTATCTTGCCGCGATACTTATAGTTCAGCAGGTCAGAGATAGAAAGGGCATTGTCTTCGGCAGATTTGATCACATACTTGGCGAGGTCCTGACCACCGGGATAAAAATAGGTGATGAAGTGGTCAGACTCATAATATTGAAAAGCAAAATCTTTGTATTGCACTCGGTTCTGACCGAACTTGACTTCTGCAGTTTGAGCGGAGAGGCGATCTGATATAGAAAATAATAGAATGAAGAACGATATGTTTACTACTAAATTCCCCTTTAGGGACTTCAGCAGTCTCACATTACAGCAGTTCAAAAAATAGTTTCTAAAATTCATCGCAATAAAATTAACATCACGCCTCAAAATACAACAATATTTGCTGTACTTTGACACTCATAATTAGTTAATAATCGCCAAAACACCAAAGCTTGAGCCATTTGTTAAAATTGACCTTCGGGCCCTTTCAGGAAAACACATATCTGATCTACGATCAAACCATGGAATGTATCGTGATCGATCCGGGCTGCAGCAATGCAGCTGAGCGTGAAGAATTGCTGAAATCCATTGATAGCATTGGTTTGAAGCCTGTCAGGCTCATCAATACGCACTGTCATGTGGACCACATACCTGGCAATCCTCTGATAGCAGAGACTTATCACATAGGTCTGGAGATCCATCCCAATGAAGTACAGGTACTGAGGGATGCTCAGAGTTTCGCCGGAATATTTCAAATAGAAATGTCGGGCGAGCAGCCACCTGTCAAGGCATATATCAATGAGGGTGATGTGATCAGGTTTGGCAATACAGCCCTCAGTGTACTATTTACTCCCGGGCATTCGCCGGGCAGCCTTTCTTTCTACAATGAGATCGAAGGATATGTGATCACAGGCGATGCGCTATTCTATCGAAGCGTGGGACGCTATGATCTGCCGGGGGCAGACGGCAGCCAGCTGTTTCAATCTATCACGACCAAACTCATGACGCTGCCTGACGATGTGAAGGTATATTCAGGGCATGGGCCTGACACGACGATAGGCTCGGAGCGCAGACACAATCCTTTTCTTAAAAAGGAAATGTTTATGTAGATAAAAAGCCATAGGTGAAATGTAACCTTTGCTCATAGATGTCGTAGGTAAATAAACAAACCACCGAATATGAGAGTCTTTAGCCTTATATCTTTCGTACTTTTCAGCCTCTTAGTATGGTGTGGCACGCCGGGTCCGAACAGCGACTCCAAATTTGAATTTTCTAAACCAGTCTATAAAGTAAAAGCAACCATCAGAAAAGTGGATGGTGATTTTGTATTAATGCCTGATGGTACCAAAGGGCAAAAATTCATTCCTTCATATCTCCCCGAAGAATATAAAAAGAATGGCCTGGAGGTGACATTCGATGGCGATGTGGGCAAAGCTGACAAGTCAGGCACTGCACTCAATATTCATAAGATATGGGTGGCCTACGAACTCAAAGAAAAATATAAACTTACACATAAGAACTATGATCTCAATTGACCAAATCCCTAAATTAATGCCACAGTCCACTCAGAACTATCGTGGGGATGTCTGAGAGGCGAGGTGGCATAACTAAACATTCAATAAGAATATAAACCGGTGATGGGCTGATAACCTATCACCGGTTATTTTATTGTGATCCTGCTTCCCAAAGATTTGTTTTCAGCAGATCAAGAATGTTTTTACTTTCCATTCGTCTTAGAAATGTATACAAAGACAAAGAATAAATGGCAGACATAAAGTATCTGAAGAATGACAAGCTCGATGTGATACTCGACGGTTGGAAAGGCAACCCGCATACCGGCAAACGGTTTTTTGATCCGCATAAGGCATGGAGTGGTTCTTTCAGCAAATTCTGGAGGTGGCAGACCTCACATAAGCCCAAAGCAAAAGAAAAGAAGGCCGATACATGGCGGCTGAGCACTGTGAAAGACAAGGCCTTTCTAAACTCAAAAGAGGATTGTATAGTTTGGCTGGGGCACGCGAGTTTTTATATGCGGGTGAATGGGGTTCAGATCATCACAGATCCGGTGTTTTATGATCTATCAGGCATAGTCAAAAGACATAGCGAGATGCCCTGCGATGTCGCAGATCTCAAAAATATAGACTATGTGCTGCTGTCTCACGGCCATCGTGACCACTGCGACCGCAAAAGCCTGAAAGAGCTATATGCGAATAATAAATTTGAACTGCTGACTGGTTTGAATATCGGAAATCTGGTCGAAAACTGGCTGCCGGGGCTCAAGTATCAGGAGGCGGGATGGTTTCAGCAATATGCAGGACTGAAAGGCGGACTGAAGATATATTATCTGCCATAAAATTCTCCTTATATGTCCCATAATTGGGATAAAAGCCCCCGCCCGACATGGGTAGGGGGTTTATCTTTTAAATTATATTAAGCCCAGTTAACGCCAGTCATTCCAGTAATAACACCT
>CAIXBT010000077.1 GCA_903917755.1 uncultured Bacteroidota bacterium | reverse complement strand
AGAATTAGCTTTTAGGAAAGACTGAACCCATAAATCCCTAGAGGGCCGTGCTGCGGGCCAAGAACCATCTACTACCTGGTGCATCGCAGCACGGAGTTGTAGAATGGCACTATCGATATCGGGCTCAGCCCATTGTCCTTTTGGCGGGTAAGGGTGTGCATTTTCGCCGATGGCGACAAGTTCATAACCAACTTTAAACCCAATCTGGTCTAACTCCGAAGCGAGTCCAGAATAATTGGTGAATATCACAGGAACATCAGCGAATATTGCTTCCAGAATATTTAATCCAAGTCCCTCTGCCCGATGTAAGGAGATATAGGCGCTTGCATGTTTCATCAGGCTCTCATTTAAAAGATGTGAGATCTCTTTGTCGATCAGAATCGTTCTTGGGGATAGCAAGATGCTTTGTAATAATCCGTGGGATCCCATTTTCTTTAGGTCTGTCGATTTGATTACAAGATGATAATCTGGAAATTCAACGTTTAAGGTTTGCCAAACACGAATTATGGCTTCAGGATTCTTTCTCTTTATTACACTTTTGGCGTCAAATCTTGAAAGAATATATTTAGGTGGTAATTCTGGAAGAGCGGCGCATAGCACTTCTCTTGAGTAGCCTGATCCTTCTGAATCAGGGATGTCTATACAGTAAGTGGGAAGAACATTTACCGACTTCCCTATTGCTTTCTCTAGAGCTTTGGCTGAGAAGTCAGATAACGCAAATATCTGATCGATATTTTTTGCCACTTCAATGAAGTGGTTCGGTATCGAATCAACTTCCCAGGCCCAGACCGCCGAGACCAATTGTCGATTTCTGTCTACCGTCCCAGATGTTACCGCGTCTATCAACCACATGTCTGCATTCACAAAAACAATCGCCAAATCTTCATTGCCTTTCGGAGGCGCATAATTATTTTTGAAGTCTTCTTCTAATAATGATGAGTCAAATGGAGTCTTTACACACTCGGCTGTAAATGAGATCCCTGCCGCTTTTAATAGGCTTGCTGTATTTCTCGCAATTTGACCTACACCAGTTGGCGCTGCAAAATAACCGACAATGTTGATTCTTGGAAAATTATCAAAAAAAATTTTCGTAAAAAAAAGTCCTCGCTCAATTTGTTCGTGCGAATATCCATATTTCTCTAAACTCGTTTTCTCGAATGATGTCAGATTCTGTGCTTGCTTACGAGTTAACACCTGGGCTAACAGCCAGCCGACCGACAGGTCCGCGAATGATTCAACACCTATTAGGGACTTATGCATTGCAGCATCGCTCCGGAAATAGCCTGAGTTTAACTCTAGTTGAGCGCGACCCTTTCGTATTAGGGTCTTCCTGAGATCATCTAGATTTGCCCTTCCTTGTTTTCGTCCACCAAGTGTCCAACCGGTCAAAAAAGAGTGAATTCTCGATCCCTTTTCAGCCAAATTAAAGTTCCATTTCGTTCTTTGAACTACATATTCACGAATGAACTCTGTAGGAATAATAGATTCCGGAAACGACCTCGTCGCATGGCGTGACAACCACAAGTCTTGAAAATCATTAAAACCACTAAAATGAAAGAAAAACAATGTTGAGGCAATCTCTTTATGGAAAACTTTATGGCCATCGGCAAGCATTTGAATAGATCTTTCATGCAGATTCCAGTAAGCCGCGTTTAAACCGGCGTCGCGAATTACCTGTACTGCAGTAAACGTAGTTGCCCAATCGACCCATCTTTGATCGACATGATACCCAGCCTCAACTTCCATGGTGCAATAATTTTCAAGCTTAGTCGCCCACCAGTCTAAGAAATCCAAAGCGTCTCTACTGCAAGAAATAAAACCCAAATTATAAATTCCCGCCCATAGAATACTTTGGTGATTCGGCAGTTTCGCATCTATAGGGAAATCTTGTAAAATATGAGGGGTTAAAGAAACCCCATGTGTTTCAGACAACAGATTTGAGAAGTTTTCATAAACTTGAATATCAGGATCAAGGTAACTAACACGATCCCAACCATCTGCGAGTAATGAACGTAATAAAGCTGGTTTCACAGCAGTAGCAAATTCCAGCAAATCATATTTGTTTACTGCACCCAGGAGATCAAAATTCTGCCAATTCACTTTTTGTAAACTTAAGGTTGAGTGGTCAACAATTGCGCCGGCCAGGTAATCCTGGCTTCTTAAAATCTCATCAATTACTGAATTATCATTCGAATCCTGCAAGATTAGAATTCTGAAAGAAGCTGAGGGCATATTTTCTACTAACGATTTTCCTAGTGTCAAAGCCTGAGACAGATAATTTGGAGCAATAATGGTACACACGACATGTTCTTTTTGCATTATCTTCCCTCCCATACGGCTCTGCCGCAAGTGTATAGTAAATGTATCTACGCGGTAGTTGATTAACTGGTCAAAAAATTAAATTTTAATATTCATGCGAATCATAAATTTTCGCCAAATTCGGTTT
>CAIXBT010000076.1 GCA_903917755.1 uncultured Bacteroidota bacterium | reverse complement strand
GTATATGCTTTTTGATCTCCGGATTATTCTCTGTGAGCTTCTCCAGGATAGCTAATTCAAAGGGATTTAATTTATCCATCAGCACTCTATTAGTTTTTTGCCATCTCTTCAAAAGACTTCCAGAGATTGTCATCAGGTACGGGAGCTGTGATGGAAATGGGTTCTTTTTTGACCGGATGTATGAACTCTATATGTCGTGCGTGCAGACAGATAGATGCGTCTTTGTTAGATCGTTTGGCACCGTATTTTAGGTCGCCTTTGATGATACAGCCTATATTAGCGAGCTGCACCCGGATCTGATGATGGCGCCCTGTATGCGGGTCCACTTCAAGCAGCCAGTAATTATCCGATTCAGCTATCAGTTTATATTCCAGTTCACATTTGAGTGCACCTTTTGTTTCCGCACTCACTACACGCGACATATTCTTTTCTTCATTCTTGCGCAGGTAGTTTACCAGCAGGTCGCTTTCCTTTTCGGGGCGGCTCTGTACGATGGCCCAGTATGTTTTTTGTATCTCCCGCTTCTGAAACATCTCATTGAGTCTCTGTAGCGCCTTGGTGGTACGTGCATATAGCACCACCCCGCTCACCGGCCTGTCTATGCGGTGCACTACCCCGAGAAACACCTCGCCCGGTTTGTCGTACTTTGCCTTGACATATTGTTTCACTATATCCCCGAGCGTTTCATCGCCGGTCTTATCTCCCTGCACCAGCATACCTGCGGGTTTATTGACCGCTATGATATGATTGTCTTCGTATAATATTTTAAGGTCCTCGACGGTCATTGTTGATCGGTTTTCGTCAGAATATTCTTTATATCCACTGCCGGTAGGAGCGCTTTCCCATTCACAATATGCTCCGCAAACTGCTCGGCAAAGTAAGGCGAAAGCGAGATGCCCTTAGTTCCCATTCCATTGAAGATACCAATATGCCCATGATCAGGATGAAAACCAATGAAAGGTCTGCGGTACTTAGCAGATGGGCGCACACCGGCACCCTGTCCTACTACCTCAAATGGCACCTTCAGCACTTTGTGTAAGCTTGCGACCATCTCATCTCTGTAAGACTCGGTCGGGGCCTCGGTCTCATAATACCACTGATAGGTAGCACCTACATAATAGAGGCCCGGAGTGGTGGTGGGCATGATACCCGTATCGCCGCTTATGATCCTGTCGGAATAAAAGTCTTTGATTGTTACGAGAAGGTGTTCGCCTTTCACAATCTGCCAGGGTAGGCCAGTGAACAAGCCCGATTGCGCTGCTTTAAATCCGGTACAGAAGATCACTTTCGTGTCGGAAGAAATAGCCTGCTCATAAGTATAGGGTTCCTCGACCAGTATGTTTTTTTCTTTCAGGAAATTGCGATAGGAGCTTATAAATAAGGGTGTGTTCAGCTTGCCGCTGCCATTTATCACAAAACTGCCAAAGTTGTTGTGCACTTTGTCGCGATCCAGATATTGCACTTCGGAATTTTGAAAGTAACGCTCATATCCGGGCTCGGTGGCTCTGGCACTCAGGTCATTTTGCTCTTTTACAGATTCGAGAAGCTTGTATATGGGCATCTTCTCATAGAAATCAACACCGACCGTCCTGCTGATGTCATGATACATTTTTTCGGCAGCAGGAAACAGCTCATCGACCATCCATGACTTGACGAATCTTTTTCCGGTGATGGGATTAATGATACCTGAAGCAGCACATGTGGCTGAAGCAGCGGCACCTATGTCATAAACCTTTATGGAGAGTCCTTTTTGTAGCAATGACCAGGAGAGCAGTGATCCGCATATACCCTGACCTACGATGATAATATCAGCCATTATCTGAAATAAGAGAAATCCTTTTGGTCCTTACTGGGAGGTCCGGGAATGTTGTTATTGTCATTCTTATCGATCTTATCTACTTGGTCTAGATCGTGTACATAGCGTACGATTCTGGTCCTGAAAAAATAGAATAAAACAAATTCATACAGAAGCATGAATGGCTCGATGGCTAAACCTAATTTCTGGATAAAGGCAGTATCTTTCATCATTTTTTCACCATAGATACCCATTACGATGGCCATAAGTGCAACGACCGAAACGGTGAAAGTGGACACATAGCGAACGATCCATTTCCAGGGCATAATATTATAACTCTGCGCCATGCGGTACAATGCGTAACTATACACCGTTAATAATATCAAATCTATCATACTACGAATTTACAACAGTTCAAGCTCTTTTTTCAATTTATTTGTCAGGCCCTTTACGACCTGATCATAGGAGTGGTCTATCATCCAGCGGAGATCCTTGCCGGAAATAGCACCTGAATCCATATAAACCGAATTCCACAACCTTTTATTCATATGGTAACCGGGTTCCACATCTGCATATTTTTCCCGGTATTCGGGCACCAGACTTTCCTCCATTTTCAGATTGACACGAAAGGGCGTAAAAGTGAGTGATGTCAGGGCAAACATCTTGCCCATCACTTTGAATACCAATGTATCACTATCGAAAGGAAACTCTTCGGTCACCCCTTTTTTGTCCAGACAATGATCACGGAACGTTTCTATATCCATCTCTTATGATTGACTTACTGCAAAACCCCTACCGATTTTGAAAATCAAGCGTTTGTTTACACAATATTAACGGGTTTCGGCCGAATTGTATTGCTCTTTGTGACAATAAAAAGCCCCTCCAGGGTAGTGAAGGGGCTGTATGAAGATTGATATGAATTTATCTGCTGTTGTCTACTGTCTCAGGTTCGATAGACATAATAGGAGACAGGCCCACCACCGGATATATCTTGGTAGCTCCCGAGGCAGTCACCGTGCGGATCCTGTAATAGCTATCAGTATTAGAGTCATATGGAGATTCATCCACTACGCTGATATAGTTTTTGCTTTTGAGCAGGTGGTCAGACACTTTGACAGTTTTGCAACGTGCGAATCCGCTTGTAGGATCTTTGCTTTTTTCTATATAGATCATGTCGACATTCTTCATGTTCTGAGAGAACAAATAAAGCAGCACATTAGCATCCAGACGCTCTACCTCCAGACTTACATCATTGGATGAAAGGGGCTTGAAGAGCCATTGTTTCTGAACAGTTTTGTTTTCGGGAGCTATTACTCCGCTTTCTGCAAATGTGGTATAAAATGATCCGATCGTGGCGGCTATAATGAGTATTGACTTTTTCATAATAAGAGAGTTTTGATACATGTACGATGACCCTCCATAAAGGTTTCAGTTTCATGCGAAAAAATCACTTCTTACAAATATTAAAAGGTGACTTACGGGTCACCTTTTAATAACTAAACAAACACAAAACCTATTCTCTTTTCTTGTAATCGTTTACGGCAGGATATAGACAGGGTTTCGTTTTCAGCTTATTTAATAACAAGTAAAACCTTGTCCTTCAATCGGTAATATCCGTCGAAAAGCCCTCTAGAGTAGTTTATAAGCATAGATTATCTGCGGGTCGGCAATTCAATAATTCTTACATTCGTTCGCAAAATCTCAGAAAAAAATGATTCAGGCTACGGTAAACGGCAAAAACACCCGCACAATAGATGGCAATAAGATAGATGGGGTGGAATATGAGTGGGATCTGCTCTCGTTGGAGAACAACAACTTTCATATCATTAAAGACAACCAGTCATACCGCGCTACGGTGGTCAGTATAAACCACGAAGAGAAAACAATGCTCATCAGTGTGAATGGTAATGACTATGAGATAGGAATCAAAGATAAATATGACCTCCTGCTCCAGCAGATGGGTATCAGTGCCAAATCTTCTGCTAAGATCAATAATTTCAAAGCACCAATGCCCGGTCTGATACGTGAGATAATGGCTGCTGCGGGTGCGGAGGTGAGCAAAGGGGATATACTTTTGATACTGGAAGCCATGAAAATGGAGAATGCTCTCAAATCGCCACGCGATGGCAAAATAAAGAAGGTGAATATCACTGTGGGCAATGCCGTGGAGAAAGGTCAGATACTGATCGAGTTTGAGTAAACCCGCTTATTGTTTTACCATCATTTTATAATAATTACTATTTCCGATCTGAATACGAAGCACATATGTGCCTGCTTCTGCTATGGAAATTTCTATTGATCTTGATGTAGCTTCACTGTTCAAGGTATTTGATGAGAAGGGAACAGCCTGTCCGAGCATATCAAATACTGCTGCATGAAGATCATGTGCCAGGTCTCCTTCACATATCACACTAAAAGAACCAAATGAGGGATCGGGAAAAACACGAATGGAAATAGGATCTGTAGAAACGGGCTTGATACTGACATTCTGAGGTACTGTGATGATGAACGTATCTGTGCCTCCGCAACCCTGAGCTGTAAGCGTGGTCAGACTCACGATATGTGCGCCCGGTGTACCATACTGATGAAAGGGAAACTGCTCTGTGCTTGTATCGCCATCGCCAAAGGTCCAGTACCACTGTGCGGGTATAGCCCTGCTCCGATCTATGAAACGGAATAAGCCCGCAGCGTAATTGATCGTATCGATATCAAACATAGTTTTGCAGCAGTTTGGCGTTTGCTTATCCAGCGTGGTAATGAACCATGTGATATTATTGGACCGGTCCATATCTACGAAACGACCTGTGGGGTCAAACTGGCCCATCAGCACATAGTCGCCATTGCAGACAGAGTCAAAATAGATGGTCTGTCCAAAAGGGATCAGATATTCATATATGTCTGCATAACCCACTGAGATACCCTGTATGTATGCGTTTCCGGAGCTGTATCCCAGACCCAATCCGGCATTGCGCAGGCCCCAGATACTATATACAGTACTGCCATAGTCGCAGGCCAGAAAAACATTATCGCACTTGATCTCATCGTAGACGTTCATTGAGGTTTTTATTCCCCGACCGATGACAGGCCACATAGAGGGGTCACTCTCCGGGCCACGTATGCGAAGCGTATTTTCAGTCCAGTCATCTATATGCATATGATTATGGCCGAGCTCAGGGTGATAGTCCATAGTACCGGCTGCTGTGTCTTTGTAGGTGAAAAATCCGTTCTGATTTTTTTGATAGATACGCTGCCTGATGGTTTCTTTAGAAAAGATAGAGTCAGGACAGATCAGAGAGCCCACTACCTCGGAGTCGCCGCAATACCAAAGCCCCGTACCATAAAACTCCATAGGGCCATAACCGATATTAGCCACAGAATTTGATACACGGATACTATCATGAAATTCACGGCGATGGATCGTATCGGTAAACCACTCCCGACCCACAAACATATCCGGAATGAGCCAGCAGTTATTTTGTGTGCTGTCTGCACAGCCGCATCCGGCAGCATTGTATTCATTGCATGGACCTATAGGGGTGCTGACAGGATACGGAGCGCCGGAACCAAAAGTCAGAGACCAGCTGTTGACCCTGCCTGAATCTCCTTCTATCAGGTTTTGAATGACCAGTACCCATGTGCCTATACCCGTCTGCCCATCATTCATCTCCCCTATATTGTGCCGGGGATAATAGCCACCTGTGAATGGAGCGAAACCGGAGAATATGGTCACAGAATCTGTCATGCTGAAGCAGGTACCAGTGAAATTGGCTGCGCTGCCACCGGCTCCGTTCACGAGATCGATCTGAGTGCCATCCGGTGCCGCCAGAGATATACCTAGATTTGATACTCGCGGATGAGTGATATCGATGCAAACAGACTTCAGGCCATAGCTACTGTCTAGCTGTCTGGCACCTAGTGATGAGACGGGGATGTAGAAATAAACTACATTTCCCACAGACTGGATTCGCCCTCCTGTAGAGTTTGTAAAAGTTTGTGCCTGAGCGGACCCGATCAGCAATAAGAAAACAGAAAAAACAGAAAAAAGTCGGGGACTGTTCATTTTGTGAGAGACGGGTTGAAAATATATCTTTACAGGATGCGATTGCACATCAAAGTTAAACCAAATTCTAAGAAAGATGAAGTGACCAGAGAGGCAGACGGATCGATCAAAGTAAGGATCAAAGCCCCGCCGATAGAGGGCAAAGCCAATAAGTACCTGACAGCCTTTTTGGCCGATTATTTCGGAGTTTCTAAGTCAAAGGTCACTCTTCTGAAGGGCGAGACCAACCAGTTTAAAACGATAGAAATAGAGGCCCCTGATGAGATCATCGAGAATAAGCTGGCACTTTTATAAAGGATATTTCGCAGAAATTTTGAAAAAAACCCAAAAAAACTATCTTTGCACTCCCTCAAAAGAGGTGTTAAGTATGGTTTGGTAGCTCAGTTGGTAGAGCAATAGACTGAAAATCTATGTGTCGGGGGTTCAATTCCCTCCCAAACCACAAATTTGGTTTTAAAATCTTTCAAATTTCTTCAAACCCGCGCCAGTCGCGGGTTTTGTTTTTAAAGACCTTCAGGAAACTTCAGTTTTACACGGTAAATGTTTCACAATTGTTTCACAATGCAATTTAAAATGTTTCACAATGGTAAAACCAGTAACAATCAAGTTTTTTCCTCGTTTGGACTTTAAAATGGAGGGAGGTAAAATACCCATTTACGCCAGAGTTATACTCGATAGAGAGAAGTTTGACTTCTCTTCAAAGCAATGTATTGATAAGCTCTCTGATTGGGATGACAAAACCCATAGGCTTAAGCTAAAGTCACCAATCAATGCTTCACTTTCTGAACTGGAGCACCGGATAAATGAGGCTTATAATTTCTTGAAATAT
>CAIXBT010000075.1 GCA_903917755.1 uncultured Bacteroidota bacterium | reverse complement strand
ATGATTCCACCCCTGCCTACGGCATCCCCGCCAGCGGGGGACAAACAGCCTTTGCGTTTTTGAAGTGAAAAACTGTATTGGCTTTCCCCTCCTAAATCCTCCCTGAAGGGAGGACTTAAATACAATCAACAGCCGCTTCATCATTCATGTTTTCTATGTTTCTAAGTGGTTAATGCATTCTTTGCGGTGAAATCCCGAAGGGATGATATTATTATAGAAAAAATGAGGCATTATTAATTTAACCCCGAAGGGGTGGCATTGCCTTGTTTAGTGCATGTATTTGGTTCAAGCGATGACATGAACCTGCATTGAACTTACTTTTCTTTTTTTACTATCCCTTCGTACAGGGTTTGAATATCTTCTTTGGAGATAGACGAAATTTCAGACTTGTCGTATATGGTGAGCAGAGTCAGTGTGTTGCTTTCTATCAATCCGATTATTTCAGTTTCTACATGCGAGATCACCCTTGCGCCGCCGCTTTTTCCTTTGCCCTTGCTCTTTATGGCTATCCTTATTTTGTAAGTGTTATTCCCCAGTGGGGTGCCGGTCTTAGGGTCGGCCTGTAGCGTTTCTCTGAGTTTGACCAGTTCTGCCTTTAGCGAAGGATATTTTTTTAGCAGTCGTTTAAATTTTTTTTGAAACTTCTTACTGAGTTCAATGCTTACCTTAGATCTCATTCAGAAAAGCATCTAGGGTTTTCAATTTCTTTCCGGTGCGTTTCGCCTCTTGTATTTCTAGTATGCCGCTTTTGATATCATTCAGCACCTTGCGTTTTGCAGTCTCTTTTTTAGCCGGTTTCTTTTTAGCCTTTGGTTCCAGTATTCGCTCCGCTATCATTTGCCTTTCCTGAATGGGGAAAGTTTGAATATACTCGATAAGTTTTTGAGTGGCCTTTTCTTTAAACATACCTTTGAATTAATAAGGTAAAGATAATTAAACTAAATCAAATGAATTTTGTTGCTCTGAGGTAATCAGATAGCAAATACAAACCCCCAGCAGCCTTTGAAAAAGGGGGGCAACAGTCATTGTACTCGCATAAATCAATATCATTCGTTTTACTTGCAGTGTAGGCAGGGGGGATTAACAGCCATTGAAATTCCCAATAAAAAAAACTGTCTGCCGGTGTGGGCAGACAGTGCAAAGCAAACAACGCGAGGGGCGTAAAATTGACCAGCCTTCATATTTCCCTATTCGATCACTATGCGGCTGGTCATGACTTTATGGGCTGCAGTGGTGATGGTGACCAGATAGATGCCCGGCTCTGCCTGTAGGTCAGAGAGTGCACATATCGGTGCCGGACTTATATCGCGGCTATAGACCATCTGCCCTACGGCACTGGACAGTGAGATGTGTGTGATGAGGTCGGTGGTATTGTTGAGGTCGATGTATAGCTGTCCGCTGCGGCCCACAGGATTAGGGTGCGCTATGAGTACGGCGCTGCATGCTGCCTCTCCGAACTGTACCTGCACGATGTCAGAATACAGGATGTTTCCGTCTATATCCACTTGTTTCAGGCGGTAGTAGTTGATGCCGCTGAGCGGGCTGGCATCGATCATGCTGTAGTCGTGCATCTCTGTGCTGCTGCCTGCTCCGGGCACTTGTCCTATCGGCATCCAGTGCAGTGCATCAGGTGCGCGCTCTATGATGAAGGTCTGATTGTCGAGTTCGGATGCGGTGGCCCAGCGCAGCAGAGACTGTGTGCCGTTGATCGGTTCTGCATCGAAGTATATCAGCTCTACGGGCAGTGTGCCGACCCATTGTATGTGGTAAGTAGATGGTGAGGGGTCGATCTGGCCCGCTGCATCTGTGGTGCCGAAGGTGAATGATGCGCTCATCGATCCTGCGCCTGAGAATTTGATGAAGAGCTTGCTCGGATCATAGTTTGTGATCGTGGTGTAGCTCGTGATCTGCTCCCATGACTGCATCAGGCCGTCGCCATTGGCATCGTAGTATAGCTGATTGCCATTCATGCCTGCCAGACTGGTGATGACGAAGGTGCTCGATGAGCCTATAGTGCCGTCTTCGGGATCTGTGCCTGCCAGATTGCCGAGGCTATTGCCGGGGCCGAGGTTTTTCACCGCATGTATGGAAGGATATGGTATGAGGTATGTCTGATTGGTAGCGGTAGGCAGGCGGTCATAGCCCAGCAGTACACCTGTCACGTTTGATATGCCGGTGCTGATCGGTAGCTGGCTCGGCGATGCATAGACTCCTGATCCAGCCAGATTGCTGGTGCCGTACTGACCTTTGGTGCCGACCCAGTTGCTCGGCCATGCAGACGGTATGCCTGTGGCACCTATGCTCGGCGCACTGATGACCGGTATGACCCTCATGCCGCTCATATATGCAGGCGCTGATGGGAAACTGAATGCACCGCTGCCATTTGATAGGCTGGTGGCCAGAACGGTATTGGTATTATCTACTAAAACTCCGTATAGCACCTGTCCGAGATCAGCCATCGCATCCGTTCCATCTATGATGCCGTTTCCATTTGCATCATCAAAGAAATTTCCACTCAGTGATACGTAGCAAAGCTTGGTCTTGACATATGTGGCAGAGTCGCGTTCGCAGCCATTGGCATAGACCGCATACACTCTGAACCAGCCTGAATCTGCCGCAGGCAGCGTGGAGATGACGGGGTTCTGACCGCTGCCTGTGTAGCCGTTAGGCCCTGTCCAGGTATAGAACGGCGCTGAACCGGTGGCATAGAGATCGAGCGGTCCGCGTATGCATGCAGGGCTGCCGCTATTGGTCGGTACGGGTATGGGCAGGCCCACACATGGCACCACATAGTCTTCTACCTCGCCCGTAGTAGCGAGGCCGTATGGTGTGGCTATCTGTGTACTGTCGAGCGCTACTCTGAATCGTGCATAGGTGCCGGTAGATACGGCAGAGAAAGCGGTGACCGTCCATGTCATGGTGACGGCCTGTGTCAGTGTGCTGGTGGGCACATTGATGGAGGCGCGCTCATTGGCATCAAACACGCCATTCTTATTGAAATCTATCCAGCCTGCGATAGTAGCCTGGCTGCCTGTATTGTTATAGACATTTATATTGACTGTGTAAGTATTGCAATTAGCACAGGCGGTAGGGAATGTGACCCCATCGTCGAGACTGTCGAGATTGGCGGCTGTAGATGGTTTGCCGTCTGCCTCGCAGGTCACACCGGTACCCAGATAGAGGGTGCCTGTCATGGCGTGATATGGTCCGTTTGAAGCCTGGAGTGTGCCGTATGAATTGGGCGCATCTCCATAGTCAAAACTATTTGACACATACACATCATCGAGGAAGTTTCCGATAGATGTATTGCCACCGAATGATCCTATGGCCCAGAATTCAAATCTTGTGATGTACTGATTGGCAGGTACGATATAAGAACCCTGATACACGCCCCAGGCAGAGTTGCCGTCTATGGCTGTCTTCTTGGATACGGTGGCTCCCGGAGGACCTATCTTGAGCTGGGCGGTGTCATTTCCCTGACGGCCTCTGTGTGCGAAATTCCACAACAGTGTAGTGCCCGGAGTAGTGTACACATCCTGATAGAGTGCGCCATAGAGATTGGCTTCGAGCTCTACGAAATAGGTGCCGTTGTATGCAGGTACCGCGCCGCTGCCACCGTTATAACCTGTATGCCAGACCTCGACATCATGATCGGTCGCAGTGGTTCTCCAGTATGGCAGATTACTTTGATTGGTGATGATATAAGTAGCCGGTGCAGGTCCCTGTTCGAAACTCGGATTTTGAAATCCATTCGTACATGGGCCTACTAGTGGTGCGGTGATATAAATTTTATAATCTTCCACCTCGCCGTTGGTCGCGAGTCCTGTGGGCAGGGTCACATCGCCGATGTTTTTCGCGAAGCGGAACCGCATGGACGTAGGCCCGTACATCACAGAGTCCGATACGAAGAATGTGACCGTATTGGTCCCCGCCACGAGGGCCTTCTGCTGTATCACATATTCACTGCCTGCAGTGCTGTATGTATTGTCCTGATTGAGATCTATCCATGCGTTGAGATAGCCTGCTGTGCTGGCCACCACGCTGATGGTATTGGTCTGGCCTATCTGCACGATATTGGCGCCATTGGTCGGTACACCGATATTGAAGTTCACGCCGTCTTCATCTGCCAGCCCTATGGTGTCATCGCCGAGAGAGTTGACCGATGGCTGACCGTCCAGCTCTGCATCTATCAGCGCACCGAGATATACACCTGCCACGATCATGTGCCCTGCACCGTTATTGGCTATCAGTGTAGGTACTCCGGGTGCATCGCCATAGTCTATGGCTGCTTTGTACCCGAAGGTGAAGAGTGCACCGTCGCGCAGGTTCGCATTGAAAGTGATATTGGCACCGACTATAGCAGTGGCCGCAAGATAGGTCTCATATATGCCGTCTGCATCTGAGTCTATGAGCATGTAGGGTGTCATAGATGCTGCGATGGGTGCATAGTATCCGAAGCTGGTAGCGCTGTTATTATATACATAGTCTGCGCCGGTCCTCGTGCCTGTCTGCGATGCCCTCCACACGGTGGCGAGACGCGCATTGATATTATTGGGCAAAGTAGTGAAGCTGCTCAGTGAGTTGCCACCGGCATTGTCGCTCACCATCAGAAATGAACCATTGGTGAGGCTTGATGCATTATTGATAGTAAGAAGATTGGTATTGATACTGACCGAAGATGTCTGACTGAGGCCGCTGCCATTGTCTATGGCTACTCCGAAAATATTATTCTTGTAAGTATTGTTGGTGGCTGCATTCCAGATCACGGAGCCGCTGCTGCCGGTGTAGTTTTGCGCCGCTGTCTGGCTGAGTGTGATACCGTATTTGATGGCGAGGTAGCTCTCGATCTGATTGCGTTCGGCAGCCGATACCAGTCTGTCGTAGAGTATCACTTCGGCTATTTCGCCTGTCAGATATTTGCTGGCACTGCCTGTATATCTCGAACCTACGGTATATACATGCGAACTCAGGGCGAGTGCATTGTATGCTGTATTAGTAGCTGCTGCGCCTTCGGCAAAGAACAAACTTTGCGTAGCCGAAAAATGCGAACTGCAGAGGTGGTACTGCCCCTGTGCATTGGCATTGGCATACTTGCCTCTGAATCCCGCACTGCGTGTGGTAGCGATGTCTCCGGGATTGCTTTCGAAAAATGTGGCACTGCTCTGCACTGCAGAATCTACTGCTCCAGATGCCGCTATCGAAAACAGCCCTGAAGTATTGGGACTGCTGTTTGAAATATTTGCTACGATGAAGGCAGATGCATTGCCCGCGGTGATATTGGTGCCGAAAGCGCCCTGCAGACCTCCCGTACCGGCATAGGTGATGACGGGATATGAGTTGACCGCAGAGGTGGTCAGCACAGGGCTTACACCATTTACGGTAGTGGCATTGTTGGCACCACTGCTTTGATCATTCCAGGCAGTGACGGCAGAAACGAGTGTCGTGACTCCTGCATTTGCTTTCAACCATAGACGTACATTGGTCGAGACACCGCCCGGCGACTGCCCGAAGGCGATATTAGCCAGCGCGACGATAACAAGTGATGTAAAAAATCTTTTCATAACGCATATATTACAGAGTTACACTAATGTGACCTTACGCCTCACCCAGGCATATGTTACCACGCAGATATGTGTCAGCGGTTAAAAGAAGGCGGATTACAGCATGCGGTTTGTGTGGCACAATGAATGTTATTTCGCCCACAAACGGAATGTTATATAATGATTTTTATCAATGAGAAATTTTATGAAAGAAAAGCATGGCTCGCAAAAACGCGAAGGATGCATTAACCACATAGAAACATAGAAAACATGAATGAGGAAGTGGCTGTTTCACCCTCTCCTTTGAAGAGGGCCGGGATGAGGATGTATTGGCTGTTTATCCTCCAAGTTCAGACCTCACAGCCTTTGTAATTATCAATTGTCCATTGTTATCTAATATCATGCCTGATTCTATTTGCATTGAAAATACTTGTCATGCAAAGTTGTGATACTCCTCATTCCGTTTGGCGACTGGGGGGAGTACATTTACACTAAAATTAAGCGTTATGAAAGAGATCATTCCCATTTTCACGATCGTGATGGCCATCGGCACCACCATCGTTTGGATCAAAGAACTTATATCTCCTCACCTGAAACAAAGTCTGCTGGTAAGACGTGAAGGCGACCATCTCGTATGGCCGCATATAGCAGTAGAAGCCGGTACGGCAATTCTGCTGTTCGTCAGCGGTATCGGTTCGCTGATGCATTTGGGTTGGGCACCACTCGTCAATTTCTTTTCGCTCGGTGCCATCACTTATGCTTGTTTCAACAGCCTGAGCTGGACACTGGCAGACAAAAGCCGCTGGGTCTATAGCCTCTATATGCTGGCAGGTGTGATAGGATCGGCCGTTTTCATGGTCATGGTCATCAAGGAACTGGCTTACTGATAAGCTCTTTATGCAAAAAAATATCCCTTAGAGCATTTGTGCCTTGAGGGATATAGTACGTGTGTCCGTCAGATAAATTTTATCACCTGTTCATCACCAGAACCTTTCTCACATCGCTGCGCTCATTGCCTTCTATTTTCAGAAAGTAAATACCATCTGTCAGGCTGCTGATGTCGATCTGTCGGGCGGGTCTGTCGTAGCTACCGATCAGCTGCCCGGTGCTGCTGATGATCTGCATTTTTGATATGCTCTCTGTGCTGCTCAGGTCTATATTCAGAATGCCCGAAGCGGGATTGGGATATATGCTCGGGGCCGCTGCCTGAATATCATTGATGCCGAGTGTGCTGTCTACGATCACATATTGTCCCATCATGCCGTCATCTTCATGCATGAGTATGTGGCAGTGATACATGAAGGGCGTATTGGGATCAGGAAAGTCTGTGAACTTAGCGATGAAGCGCACCGTCTCCAGATTGTGCACCAGTATCACATCTTTCCATCCTGCTTCTTTGGCAGCGGGCGGATTGCCATCTCTGTCCAGTATCTGAAACTGCACGCCATGCAGGTGAAAGGGATGTGCCACCATCGTCTTGTCATAGAGCGTCCACACCTCGGTATTATTGAGCGGAATGCGATAGTCGATACGATTCATATCAAACAGCTGCTGATTGAAATAGAACGGCCCGTCCATCGACAGCGAGTCCAGCGCCGTAAACTCAATCCTTCGCGCCATGTTTGCATTGGCTTCGAGCAGCCTGGTCACGCTGACCAGAGATGAGGGTATGGTCGTGACGGGATTGGCCGTAGCAGCGGTCACATTGATACGAAGGATATTGTAATCGATCCCATCTAGCGGGCTGTACATGGTGTTGCCGCCCGGCATGATCATAGGCGGGCCGCCGCGCACATCAGAGGGCATCTCAGAGCCGTAGCTTCGCAGATAGATGGTCTGTCCGTTCATGCCACCGAGATCGACCAGTATCTCCGCACGTTCGCCCGGCGATACGGATATGCGTGTGGTCGAAACGGGCGCTGCCAGCAGGCCGCCGTCATTGCCTATGACCGCGAAGGTCTTATTGGCGCTAAGCCCGAAATAGAATGTGCGCTCCTGCGATGCATTCAGCAGACGCAGACGCACCACCTGCGCCGGAAGGTTGACATAAGGGTTCTGCGTACCGTTCACGAGCAGGATGCTGTCGCTCATGGCACGCGGATTGATCTGGTTCACCGAGTCAAACTCATGGCTCTGTACCACTATCGGCAGGTCGTCCACGCCATAGCTGCGGGGCAGGTTCAGTGCGGCCTCCGTGCTGTCGCGCACGATGATCACACCTGCGGCACCGCGCAGCGCCTGTATGCCCGTCTTGCGGTTCAGGTGCGGATGATACCAGAAGGTAGATGCATTATTCATGATGGTAAACTGCGGCTGCCAGCTCATGCCGTCCATGATCATGCTCTGCGGGCCGCCGTCGTTGATAGCAGCCACATGCAGGCCGTGCCAGTGCATGGTAGTGGTATCGCCCATGTGGTTGGTCACGCTCATGCTCACATGCTGCCCGCGGTAGAGGATCAATGTGGGTCCGAAATATTTATAGCTATTGATACCATAGGTCTGCGTGATGCGTCCCGGTAGAAACTGCACACTGTCTCTGCTCACCCTGAGGCTGATGCTCGCACCCGTGAGCGTGTCGGGCACGAAGAGCAGGTTCTGTGCGGACATCGATACAGAGATGAGAAGCAATAGGCTGAGGATATGATTTTTCATGTCATCTGTGTTTTAATACTAAAGGATCACGACGCGTTTTGATACGCTACCCTGTGCGGAAATTATTCTGAGCAGATAGATACCCTGCGCCAGATCGCCTGTGTTCATCCGGAGTTCTTTGCTGCCCGATACAGAGCCTTCGTTCATTTCTTTTATCACTTCACCGTCTGTATTGATCAGCTGTATAGAGCAGTCGCTGTTTTGCAAACTCGTAAATCTGATATTCAGCGCATCTGTGGCAGGATTAGGATAAACGGAAACATTAGCGATAGCTTCTGTCTCATTGATGCCTGTAGTGCCGGCTACTGAGCCCTCGAAACGCAGCGTGTCTGCATAGAGGTAGCTATTGGCTGCCGGGCTCGCACCGCTGGCAGACAGTGTGATGAAAGCCGAATCGGGAAACTGCAAACTGAGATAGGTCATCGGCATGCTGAAGTCCGCCCAGCTCATCACCATACCCGATAGTGCCTGCATGGAGGAGCCGATCGTGTCGCGTTTCATCTGTGCCATATTCCATTTGGTAAGGGTCACATTGATAAAGCCCTGATCCGAACCGTAGGCCATGTATTGCCACTTTCCGGCCATGTCTGCCGGACGTTGGTTATATGCGAATCCGCTCAGGAGGGCGGGCATATTGGCATTGGTCTTGTCCATCATGCCGCAGGTAGCGATACCCGGTATCAGGCCCATGCCAGATACGTTTTTCGTCACGAGTTTGAGATAGGCCGCACCGGGATTGCCGGGTGTGCCTTTGGTGCAGGTGTATACGCTCATCGATGCGGTCATAGAGTTCATATTGTCCCAGTAGTCGGGCGTGTTATAACCGCTGCCATTGCTCCACGATTCGAAGCCGCCGTTTGGTATCTGTGCGAATATGGCCGAAGAGAAAAATAGAATGCTTATGATGGATAATGCTTTTTTCATTTTGTAAAAAGAGGATTTGATTTTTTGAAATTTAATATAGAAAACATAATAAAACAGGCGGATAATATCCGCACAGCTCAAACATTGAACAAAAATAGGCATTCTATATTCTGAAAGTGCCGTTCATGATCAGGATAGAGATCGGATCGGGAGGCGGTGCATGAGCGAGAGGACTATAGTGTCTGCTATCTGTGCTGTAGAGCCTGATGCCGGTATCGGTCAGCGGCTGGTCGGCAGTAGTGGCCTGAGAGATGGTGACAGAGAATGCGGCAGGTGCCTTCTGGTCGTCTTTGATCTTGATCTCGACCACTTTGTCATTGCAGCATTTATGCTTTTTCATCTTCTT
>CAIXBT010000074.1 GCA_903917755.1 uncultured Bacteroidota bacterium | reverse complement strand
TTTTGCAAGCAGTTCAATGCTCGTACTCAGGACAAACAAGGTAAGATATTGCCGTGTGTGATCACTGTATATACAGACAAATCTTTTGATTTTGTAATCAAGACCCCTCCAGCACACGCATTGCTGATGGAACTGAGCAAGAAACAAGCCGGTTCTGCTGAGCCTAACCGTAAGAAAATAGGTGCAGTGAGCTGGGATATCATCCGCAAGATCGCTGAGGAAAAAATGCCAGACTTGAACTGCTTCACAGTTGAATCAGCTATGAGCATGGTAGCGGGATCTGCTAAGAGTGCAGGTTTCACACTCGATGGCCCGGCACCTTGGGAGAAGAAGTAAGTTAATTCGGCAATTTGACAATTCGGTAATTCGATAATCGCCGAATTGCCACATTATATAATTATTAATAACCGTGGGAGAGCTTCATTGGCTCGATGTACCACAAAAACCAAAACAATGAAAGTCACTAAAAAAAGAAAAGCGGCTGCAGGGCTAGTGTCTAAGGACAAACTGTATACGCTCACTGAGGCTTCTGCCCTCGTCAAAAAAGTAAACACAGCTAAGTTTGATGCTTCTGTGGATCTTCACATCATGCTGGGTATCGACCCTAAGAAAGCTGATCAGGCCATTCGTGGTACAGCAGCTCTCCCTCACGGTACCGGCAAAACTAAACGTGTACTCGTACTTACTACTCCGGACAAAGAAGATGAAGCCCGCAAAGCAGGTGCTGATTTCGTAGGTCTCGAAGAGTTCGTAACGAAGATCGAAGGTGGATGGATGGATTTCGAAGTAGTGATCGCTACTCCAAACGTAATGGCAAAGATCGCTAAACTGGGTAAAGTACTCGGACCACGTAACCTGATGCCAAACCCTAAATCCGGTACAGTATCTCCGGAAGTAGGCAGAGCAGTAGAGGAGGTCAAGAAAGGTAAAATAGCATTTAAGGTTGATAAATTTGGTATAGTTCATACATCCGTAGGTCGTGTATCATTCACTCCTGAGCAGATAGCAGACAATGCTTCTACACTGCTTAATGTGATCTCTAAAATGAAGCCTGCTTCATCTAAGGGGGTATACTTCAGAGGTATCTCTATGGCCTCTACTATGAGCCCGGGCATCAGTGTTGATTACAAAACTGTAGCAGGACTATAATTCAGAAACCAAATTTCAGAACAATTTTAAATTGATATAAAAATGGATAAGGCACAAAAAAACCAGGAAATAGCCGTACTTAAAGATAAATTCAGTCAGACAAATTTCTTTTACATCTGTGATTCATCATCATTGACTGTAGAGAAAGTGAACGCATTCCGTCGTCTTTGCTTCAGCAAGGGGGTAGAATACCGTGTAGCAAAAAACACATTAATCCAAAAGGCGCTTGAGCAGATCGGCGACCAGTATACATCTGTATTCCCATTATTGAATGGTGTATCAGGCGTGATGTTCTCTAGCGAGAGCTCAGTACCTGCCAAGATATTGAAAGAGTTTCGTGTAAAGAATGACAAGCCTATTTTGAAAGGTGCTTTCATCGATGGCGATACATTCGTTGGTGATGATCAGATAGCTGTATTGGCTGCTCTGAAATCTAAGAACGAACTCATCGGAGATATCATCGCATTGCTCCAGTCTCCTGCCAAGAACGTCATCGGTGCACTGCAAAGCAACGCCGGTCACAAGATCGCAGGTCTGGTCAAGGCACTCGAAGAGAGAGGCAACTAATACCGATAAACATATTTATAAATGCTACCTCAAAAGGGTAGCATTTTTTATTTATAAGACTTGTTATTACATTAGCATCATTACCCATGTAAAAAGCTATTATTTCTGTGCGCAGCTTCCTTCGTCAGTTTATGTTGTATTCGCGTCAGGAGCGGAGGGCTGTGGTCACACTAGTTATTCTTATTGTCCTCGTTCTGATCAGCCCCAGAGTTTATCACTTTTATTTCCAGAAAGATCAGACCAACTATCAGGATAGTGCATCTGATAAGAGTTTAATTGCATTACAAAACCTTTCTGATGAGGATAGCACCATTCAGAATAAAGATAGTGTGAAGAGATCGGGGCTAGGCACGGAGTTGTTTAATTTTGACCCGAATACTATCAGCATTTCCGATTGGCAGCGTCTAGGATTGACTGAAAAGCAAGCTGATGTTATAGAAAAATACAGATCGAAAGGAGGGAAGTTCCGAAGTCCGGATGACCTACGGAAAATATTTGTGATCAGTGACGAAATGAAAGATCGCCTCGTGCCCTATGTGAAGATCAATAACAACGGCCTTTCGAATAAGAAAAATGCAAAGTCATTTTACAGCATAGAGATCAATACAGCCGATTCCGCTGCTTTTGAAGCACTGTATGGCATCGGGCCTTCGCTATCGGGCAGGATAGTCAGGTTCAGGCGTCTGCTGGGTGGTTTCGATCGGGTGGAGCAAGTAGGAGAAACATATGGAGTATCAGACAGCACATTTCAGCAGATCAAACCACATCTGAGGGTCGATCCGGCATTGGTCACCAAGATCGATATCAACACTGCTGAATATGAAACCCTGCGTAAACACCCCTACATACACACCAAAATAGCCAAGGCTATCATTAAATACAGAGAGATGAATGGCAAATTTGAAAATCTGGAGCAAGTCAGAGGGCTCAAGCCTATCACAGATGAGCTGTTTGTCAAAATAAGCCCTTATTTGAAATTGTAAAATAAGAGGAATCGACCATGTGTTTTTGAACCTGCCGAAATTTTTTAAAAAATGATTATTAGTGTTATTTTGAGCCCGATCTAAAGAATTTAGAATAGAATAATGCTGTTTAACTCTCTTCAGTTTTTAATATTTTTTCCGGTTGTAACCTTGATCTATTTTTTGCTGCCTCATCGCTTCAGGTGGTTGCATTTATTGATCGCAAGTTGTGTATTCTACATGGCTTTCATCCCTATTTATATCCTGATCTTATTTTTTACGATCATCATCGACTACATAGCCGGTATAATGATCGAAAAGGAGTCTGGACATCGGCGGAAAATGTTTTTGGTCGCAAGTATATTGGCTAATGTAGGGGTATTAGCTTTTTTCAAGTATTTCAATTTCTTTACGGAAAATGTAAATGCATTTTTAGCTCTTCTGCATATCACCACTCATAAAGTACCGTTGCTTAAGATCATTCTGCCGATAGGGTTATCATTCCATACATTTCAAGCCATGAGTTATACTATCGAGGTATATCGCGGGCATCAGAAGGCTGAGCGGCATTTTGGGATTTATGCGCTGTATGTCATGTTCTATCCTCAGCTTGTGGCTGGGCCTATAGAGAGACCTCAAAACCTGCTCCATCAATTCAAAGAGGAGCATAAATTCAGTAGTCAGAATCTGCTCGATGGCCTGAGACTGATGCTGTGGGGATTTTTTAAAAAGCTGGTCATAGCAGACAGGCTGGCACTGTATGTGAGCATCGTGTATAATGCACCTAATGATTATCACTATCTGAACCTGGTCATTGCCACCTTATTTTTTACTGTTCAGATATACTGTGACTTTTCGGGTTATTCTGACATCGCGATCGGCGCTGCTAAAACTATGGGTTTCGACCTGATGATCAATTTCAACCGGCCTTATTTTTCAAAGAACATTCAGGAATTTTGGAAGAAATGGCATATCTCACTTTCTACTTGGTTCAGAGACTATTTATATATCTCGCTGGGTGGAAATAGGGTAGGAGTAAGGCGTGCTTATTTTAATGTAGCGGCTGTGTTTTTGGTCAGCGGATTCTGGCATGGGGCCAACTGGACATTCATCATATGGGGAGCACTCCATACTGTCTTTATCATGACCTATATGCTCATCCAGCAGTTTACCAAGATCAGACTACCCAACACATGGATCGTAAACATATTGAGTGGCATATTTACATTCTGTCTTGTGGCATTCGCATGGATATTTTTCAGAGCCAATAATGTCAGCGATGCTTTTCTGATAGTCAAACATATCTTCACTTGCTATCATCAGGTACCGTTTAGGGTGACGGTCACAGACCTGGTGAATCAATCTGAATTCGGCCGGTTTAGCATATTAGTCAGTGTGAGCATGTCTGCATTCATGCTTATATCAGAGCGCCGACTGACGGTAACCCTATCGAATCTCAATTCAAAACCTGTCAGAGATATAGTTTACTGCACATGCATACTTACTATCATTATCCTGCTTGGTGTATTTCACAATAACAGTTTCATTTATTTTCAATTCTGATCAATGAAACCAATCATAAGAATATCAATAGTGGCGATACTGGCAGTCATACTTAGCCAACTCGCTTATATGCCGATCAATAAAGTGGTGCTGAAATATAATTGCCACAGCTATAAACGTCTTACTGAGATATACGAAGATACTACGGCATATGATCTGATCTTTATCGGATCGTCGAGGACACACAGGAGTATTTACCCAAAGATCATTGATAGTATTTGCGGATTGAACTCATATAATGCTGGTACGGAAGCCGGCACAATAGAAGATTTCAAACTGACACTGAAGGGTTATCTGGTCCATCATCCAGCACCTAAAGTAGTGGTACTGACCATCGACCTGCCTACGTTTTCTAGGCATAATGAGATACATAACTATCCCCAGTATTATCCGTTTTTGAATAACCCGGTGGTCAATACCACCCTCTCAGATGATGGTTATAATATTGGGATGGTAAAAGCTATGCCCTTCGTCACACTTACTGATCTCGATGATTATTCAAGAGAGAATACACTACGTTTGGCTATGGGTAAAGGAGGAACGGATATACCTGATGGAGATTTTGAATACAAAGGATTCCTGTCGAATACCACTGAGTATATTGTAAAGCCTCAACTGGAGAAGGACATGAAGCGAATGGTGCTCTATAGTGAGTGTATGGCCTCTCTGAATGAAATGATAGACATCTGCAAGCAGCATAATATCAAGGTGATCTTTACTTATGCTCCTGAATATGATTTCAATCTTCAGAAGACAAGGACAAACACTGACAGCGTATTTAATTTTATATATTCTACTGTGCACAAAAACAATATTCCTTACCTGAGAGATGATAGTCTGGACCTATGCAAGGACCCCAGGCTTTTTGCTAATAACGGGCATTTGAATAAGCCGGGGGCTATCGTCTATTCTGCTGTATTGGCAGAGGAATTAAACAATATTTTAGTTCAAAAGAGTGATTCACTCCGCTGATATTGTGAAGTATATCTTCTTTAGTGTCATTTTCTCCAGATCAGTAATATTGCCATTTGTCTATTGATTTTTCAATAGTTTTGAAATGCATGAAAACATTTCCTAATCTTGTCTTAAAATCTAATTAACATGGCTAAGAAGAGCGGCAAAAAGACGCCATCTATTTTGACAAAAGAAGACATTGCATTTTTCGAATCATATATCAACAATCCTTCTCCGACAGGATTTGAAGCAGAAGGGCAGAAACTCTGGTTGAATTATATAAAACCGGCTATTGACGAATATCACGTAGATAATTATGGCACCGTGTACGGTGTGGTGAATCCTCAGGCACCCTTCAAGGTGGTGATAGAGGCACATGCCGATGAGATAAGCTGGTTCGTGAGTTATATCACTTCAGATGGATTGATCTATGTCAAGCGTAACGGCGGTTCTGATCATATCATTGCGCCTTCTATGCGTGTTTTTATCCATGTCAAAGGCAAAAAAATACCGGCAGTGTTCGGATGGCCAGCCATCCACACTCGTAAGCCTGCAAACGAAAAAACGCCTGCTGTAGAGAATATATTTCTTGATTGCGGATGTGTGAGCAAGGAGGAAGTAGAGAAACTAGGCATCCATGTGGGATGTGTGATCACTTATCAGGATGAGTTCTTTGTGCTGAACGAACGCTATTATGGCGGACGTGCTCTGGACAACCGTGCCGGAGGGTTTATGATAGCCAAGGTGGCGCGTATGCTCAAGGAGAACAAGAAAAAACTGCCTTTCGGATTGTATATCGTTAATTCTGTACAGGAGGAAGTAGGGCTGCGCGGTGCAGAGATGGTGGTACAGACCATCAAACCTAATTGCTGTATCATCACAGATGTAGCCCACGATACGACCACGCCCATGATCGACAAGATCGCAGAGGGCGATTTCAAGTGCGGTAATGGCCCCATCCTGACAGTTGGTCCTGCAGTGCACAATAAACTATTGAGCCTGATCCGTGATGTGGCTGATAAAAATAAGATACCATATCAAATGGATGCAGCATCAAGAAGCACAGGCACTGATACTGATGCATTCGCTTATGCCAATGGCGGTATCCCATCAGCACTTATCTCATTACCACTTCGTTATATGCATACGACGGTGGAGATGGTGAGCAAAGATGACCTGGAGAATGTGGTCAAACTGATCTATAATGCCCTTCTGGCACTGGATCCTAAGTTCAATTTCAAATATTTGTAGTCAGCTATCTTTTCTACTATAATACTCATCTGATCCGTCTTTGTTGACAGGAATGTGAATTTCTTTTTACAGACTCATACTTTTTTCTTTTTTTTCTATATATTAGAGGTATATATAACAACAATTAATTCTATGCAAATGTTGTCTAAATATCAAATTGCTCTGGCACAGAGTTCGGCTCCTGATACAGAAATGATCCTTACGATCGTACTGATAGCTATCGTGGTACTGTTATTGATCTTCGGCAGACGTATCCTCCTGATGATAAAAGGTAAGAGTGCTGACGAGGATCTGGATGATGATGAGTTCATCATAGAGGAAGATGACTCAAAGGCTTAATATGGGCTTTGTGCAATAAGTTCGGCAAAGGACAAATCGAAAATTTCTCCTGTTAATCCTTCTTGTCTTCTTTTTCGTCTGTCGGTTTACCCTCCACAGGTATATAATCCGGTTCTACTGACTCGATCTTTTGTTTCGATCCTATGATCCGGAATGTAGTACGACGATTTTTCTGATGTTCTTCTTCAGTACATTCCACTCCGTTGCTGCATTTGTTTACCAGTTTAGTTTCTCCGTATCCCACAGCTACCAGTCTTTCCTGTGCTATACCTTTACCGATCAGATAATCTACCACAGACTGTGCACGTGCCTGAGACAGTTTAAGATTATATGCATCACTACCGCGTGAGTCAGTATGTGAACCGATCTCGATGGTCAGGTCCTTATTATCTTTAAAGAATACGAGTATCGAGTCCAGCACTGCTTCAGACTCGGGTCTCAGTGTTGCCTTGTCGTAGTCATAATAGATATTCGGGATCACGATCAGTCTCTCCTTGAATATCTTTTCTACCTCGATGTCTTTGTATACGGTGATGTATGTCGAATCCTGATTGCGAAGGCCTTTAGTGGTGGTGGTTTCATTTTTGTTTAGGAATCCCGCCTGACTCGCAGATAGTTTATAATTAGTTTCCCCATCGAGTTTGAAATTATAGTTGCCGTCTTTGTCGCAGTTTTTTGTGGCGATGACTGCATCCGTCAGCGGATTTTTCAATTCCACCTTAGCGCCAGGCACCGGTATCATACCCAGCAGTTTGCTGTCCGGATTCTCGGGGTCTTCGTAGTGTTTGGTCAGGACCTTACCCTTGAGGATAAAGAAATTCACCCACTTGTCTTCGAAGCGATAGATATCATCTGCGCCTTTGCCACCGGCGCGGCATGAAGTGAAATAGCCTGAAAATAGGATCGAGTCATCAGCATTGACAGGTTTATATTTTTCTATAATGAAACCGAAATCATCTGCACCGGAGTTGATAGGAGCTTTCAGGTTCTGGGCATCTTTCCACAGTGTCTTTCCTTTCACCGCCTTAAAAATATCAAGCCCGCCCATACCGGGCAGTCCGTTTGATGCGAAATACAGATTGTTTCGCTCATCGAGCCAGGGAAACATTTCATCACCCGATGTATTTACATACGTTCCTGCATTGCTCGGTGCTGACCAGCCACTGTCGGACTTGGTAAAGAAGTATAAGTCCTTGCCACCGAAACCAGCTTTGAGGTCTGAAGATACGAAGAGATATTTTCCATCTTTAGAAAGCGCAGGCTGTCCCACATTCACTGTATCTGCGAATAGTTTCAACTGCTCGGGTTCTGACCATGCACCGTTGTATGATCGACTGTGATATACGTGGCAATATTCATTTTGTGTGGGCTTATTTTTTTTATCGCTTTCATCTAGCGCCTTGCATCTGGTGAAATATATCTCATTCCCATCTTTTGAGAATGTGCAGGTGCCCTCGTAATCTTTCGTATTGATCGAATCACTGAAACTTTGTGCCTTGGCATTTTCTTTCAGATTAATGATGAAAATATCAGCAGATTTCTCTCCGGTCCAT
>CAIXBT010000073.1 GCA_903917755.1 uncultured Bacteroidota bacterium | reverse complement strand
CGGATTTGAATAATATCCTTGCAGAGGCAATAAAAAAGTATAACAAAATAAAATTAACACCAACGCAGAAAAAGATAATATTCAGTGAGTGGTGTATGCTAATGCCTTTTGAAAAGCAAATTATAGCGGCTCAACGCAATGGCATAGAGAGGAAAGAAAAGACAATAGCCCGATTAATAAAGTTATACAAACCAGGAATGAGGCAGCCTGAAATGGTCAGGCTATCTGGTAACGGGTTAAGAACAATTAAGAGATATTGGGAACAGATAATAACAGGACAGGTATCAACCGTAAAGAATGCGCAAAGGCGGTTAGCGAATAAAGATAAAATCGGCAAGCCAAACATTCGCAGACCTATGAAAAAGCCGAAACATTTTTCGGATTCCACGCCACCGGTAATTTCAGACGAAGAGTTATTAAGCATAGCAAACTGTTTTGAACAATTACCACCTTTTAGTTCAAAATTTTGAACTCGAAAAGCATGATGAAATCAAATGTTTATCATTAATTATAATAAAATATTAAATAGATAACGTGAAACGCACTAAATTACACCCTGAAAGAGCAATTGAATACCCACCTGAAAAAGCCAGAAAGATTTTAGAAGCGGATGGCATATACTTAACAGAAGATGAGTTGAAACGATTTGTAGATGTTTTAACTTTGATGGCATACCAGGAGAAGGAATTAATAGGCATAAAATAAAAAAAGACATATGATAACCGAAGGAAAAAGGGCGGTAATTTACACACGGGTAAGCACTGAAGAACAACGGAAGCATGGAGCCAGTTTGAGACATCAGGAAGAACAACTGCGCAAATACTGCGATAGGAAAAGCATTGAAGTAGTTGGGCATTATGAAGATGATGAAAGCGGAAAGAGTTTCAACCGGGACAATTTTACCATAATGTTCGATTGGGTTACCAAAAATAAAGGAAGAGTTGATTTGGTTTTGGTAACAAGGTCGGACAGGTTTATTAGGAACCTGCTGGAGATGCTGAATATTAAGGTGAGACTAAAGGCATTGGGAGTTAAGTTGGTTGCGATTGAGCAAGAAAGAGATGATTCCGCCCCGGAATCTATGATTATGGATACTCTTCAGTGGACAATGGACGAGCTTGAAAGTAAAAAGATAAGTATCCGGGTAAAAGAAGCCAACTACAAATTTGCAAAAGAAGGGGCTTTCTTAAACACAGCCCCCAAAGGCTATAAGCGGTTATATATTGACGAGAGAGCAACACTTGAACCGAATGATTACGCCCCGACAATACATCAAATATTCACTATGTTTTCGGAGGGTATATATTCGACAGAGGCATTAAGGAAAAAGCTGGGGTTGAATCATATTTCTAAGCAGGGCTTTATTAACATCCTTCGCAATCGCACATACACCGGCTTTGTTCGGGTTCCTGAATTTAAGCAAGAAAAAACACACTGGGTAAAGGGGTTGCATAAACCCATAATAAGTTTGGATTTATTTGAAAGAGTTCAGAGCATTTTGAATGGGAAAAGAATAAGCTCTATTAAGGCTTTGAAAAAAGAGAATGAGTTCTTTTTAAGGGGGCATGTAATATGCCCCAATTGCCAACGACCATTTACAGCTTCCCACTCAAAAGGAAGAAAGCACCGGTATGCTTATTATCACTGCGATGCAAAGTATAATTGTAATCAGCGGTTTACAAAGTCGGTTTTTGAGGGTAAACTAATTGAGCTATTAGATAGGTTTGAAGTAAAAAAGTCAGTTGAAAAAATTTACCATGATATTTTAAGAGTTGTAATCGGCGATAGTGCCAAATATAGAACCAGAAGAAGTAACGAATTAGAGGGGCAATTAGCCAGTTTAAGCCAGATGATGTGTAGCAATGAGGACTTGCTCGTAAAGCGCGAAATAGACAATGTAACGTTTAATAGAATCAATAACAGATACATTCAGGAGCAACAAGCCATAGAATCAGAACTTACCCAGGCGAAAGCGCAACCAGACGGTGAATTTGTAACCCTGTTTGATAAAGGTGTGGCATTCGTTAAAAGCCTGAAAAAGATAATGCTTTTAGCCAATTCAGAGGACAGGAGCTTGATTCTTGGTTCGATATTTCCTAAGAAGTTGATTTTTTGGCAAGGCGAATATCGAACCACCGATATAAATGCCTTTATCCTTCTGCTTTGCCCGTCCATCAAGGGTTTCAGCCTTTTAGAAAATGAAAAAGCCGTCAATTTTGACGGCTTGTCCACTTCTGCTCCCCGACTTGGGCTCGAACCAAGGACCCTCAGATTAACAGTCTGATGCTCTAACCAACTGAGCTATCGAGGAATTT
>CAIXBT010000072.1 GCA_903917755.1 uncultured Bacteroidota bacterium | reverse complement strand
TTTGCTTTCTTATTTATTTCATAGACAGACAAATATAATTATTGCCGCGAATAACCAAAGAAATCTTGCCTGTCGCATTATCAATAAGATTTATTTAACCGTGACAACTGGCTAAAAATCAAACTAAACCTAGCATGAATTAAAATATTCAAGAAGAATCAACATAGAAAAACACACAAAAAGTGTATCTATAATTTTGAGAAACAAAATATTTATTTATCATTGCCCCCATTAGACACAAAAAACAAATAGATGAAAAGTTCTGTCCGCAAAAAATTTACTACTGAATATATAGTCCGTTCCTCACCTGCTATTCTGTTTGGGTTCGTAACCAACCCTTCAAACCTGGCACAATGGTTTTCTGATTATTGCGATGCAAATGACAATTATATCGTATTCGGTTGGGGTGGGTCCAGAGAGCAGGCCCAGATCGTCGAGTTTATTGAAGATGAATTCGTAAAATACCACTGGATGGACGGCAAAGCCGGAGAATTCTTCTCATTCAGGATATATAAATCTGATATTGCCAATGATACGATCCTTGAAGTGACGGACTTTGCCGACGAAAAAGAGGTAAAAGACCAGATAATGCTATGGGATAGCCAGATCGAGGAGTTGAAACATCAGCTCGGTGCGGGCTAGACCTTAAAAATTAATAGTTAATAATTAATAATAGAATGCAAAGTCTGACCGGCTTTGATCTTTTTTAATTTTTAGTTTTTAAATAGTGCTGTGGACGCATCAAATCTTAAAACCAGCCTTGCCAGACACATTCCCATCAAGAAGTTTGATTGGTTGCTGGTCAAGAGTTTCATAGGTCCTTTCATCCTCACTTTTTTCATAGCTCTTTTTGTACTGGTGATGCAGTTTCTATGGAAATATGTGGATGATCTCGTAGGCAAGGGCCTGAGCACATGGATACTTAGTGAGTTGCTCTTTTATGCATCAGCTCGTCTGGTGCCACTGGCACTGCCATTAGCGGTGCTGCTGGCATCGATCATGACATTCGGAGATCTGGGCGAGCACATGGAGCTGACCGCCGCTAAATCTGCCGGTATTTCATTGCTGCGAATGATGCGCCCGCTATTGGTCACCGTCATATTCATCAGTTTCTTTGCCTTCTTTTTTTCTAACAATGTGCTTCCGATGGCTAACCTGAAGTTCTCGGCGCTACTCTATGATATCCGCCACCAGAAACCCACTGTGGCCATCAAAGAAGGTATCTTTTATAATGAGATAGACGGATTCAATCTGCGGGTAGGCAAAAAAGGCAGCGATGGCCTCACACTCTACAATATCCTGATCTACGACCACACCAGCGGGCAGGGAGACGACCACATAGTCACCGCCCAGAAAGGTCAGATGACACAGGATGAAAAGGGTATGGCACTGACATTGACATTGGAGAACGGTGAACAATACAAAGAACTGGCGCCAAAGGGTGCTGACAAACAGAACTATGAAATGTATCACACCACATTCGGGTCCTGGGAAAAGAAGTTTGATCTGTCGAGGTTTAAGCTGGCACGGACAGATGAAAACTTCTTTAAAGATATGAAGCAGATGATGACGCTCACGCAGCTCACCCATCAGATAGACACGATCAATCTCGACAAGAAGAATCTCACCAAAGGGCTTCACAACTATGTAGTACCCTATTTCGGTTTCATAAGGACAGGGTTAGATACGCTCAAAACACCACCCAAAGCGGAAACGGTGAACGTTCCCACAGACTTTAAGAATACAGCCGACATGCTCCGTACATTCAATAAGACTGATGTGCACAGCATCATGGAGCGCGCACTGACACAGGCCCGAAACATCAAGAACTACTCCAATATCGTAGTGAAACAACTGGAATTTAAAGACACGGATATAGTCCAGCACATGGTAGAGGTCTATCGCAAATTCACATTATCGATAGCCTGTATAGTCCTCTTCATGATCGGCGCACCGCTTGGCTCGATCATACGCAAGGGTGGACTGGGCTGGCCACTGTTCTGGTCTGTCTTGTTCTTTATCATATATCATGTCAACTCCATCATCGGAGAAAAGATGGCGGAGAAACTGGTAGTAGGCACTTTCACCGGGATGTGGATGTCGACATTCATTCTGCTGCCCATTGGAGCTTTCCTGACATATAAGGCGGCAAACGACTCGCCTTTGTTCAATATGGATTTCTATTTGCGTATCGCATCTGTGCTGAAACGCAACAAACCCGACCTAAGCTGACCATCCCAAACTAAAAAGCCCGTACATGAATGTACAGGCTTGATTTTTTGTCAAATTGCACCGTCCTGAAATAAGTTGACACAAAAGTTGACTTATATAATGAATACAAAGGTTAAGGATCCGTTTAAAAGGACTCAAAAAGATTACAGTTTAGCATTTAAGATTCAAGTTGTCGATGAGGTTGAAAAAGGCCAGT
>CAIXBT010000071.1 GCA_903917755.1 uncultured Bacteroidota bacterium | reverse complement strand
CGAGATCCTTGACCTGTTTCATAATGGCTCTTCCAGAGAAGGGGCTTTTAAGCTATTGGTAGAAAAGTATCAGCAGAAAATATACTGGCACATCAGACGTATGGTCATCGAGCATGAGAATGCCAATGATGTGATGCAAAATACCTTTATCAAGATATGGCGGGGGCTTGAAAACTTCAGATCCGACTCGCAGCTTTTTACCTGGATGTACCGAATAGCAACAAATGAATGTCTCAACTATTTGAGCCAGCAAAAAAAACACGATGTAGTTTCTTTTGAGGGAACGGATAACGATAGCGAAGATGACAATCACAGCCCCTCTAATTATGTAAAGGCAGATTCTGTTTATATAGATCATGACCGGCTGCTGGAAAAACTCCAAAAGGCCATTGAATCGCTGCCGGAGAAACAAAAGCTCGTTTTTAACATGAGATATTATGATGAAATGCCCTATGAGCAGATCAGCGAGATACTCGGAACGAGTGTAGGAGCGCTGAAAGCATCATACTTTCATGCAGCCAAGAAGATTGAGAAATATTTACTTTCGACAGATTAAACCTTCATATATCCACATTGTCTTAACATCAGAAAGCTAAATTTTAAGCTTATTTTAAGGTGAAACTGAACAATAACATATCAAAAGAGTTGCAGGAAATAGCTCCGATGCTTGCTAAACTTGACAAAGTCAATTTCTATCAGGTGGAGGATGGTTATTTCGAGCGCTCAAGGGTCAGTATCATCGATGCTATCGGACATCCTGCAGTGGAGTCGGAGTTTGTCTCTTCGGTCTTAGCTTTGAACCATAAAAAGGAAATATACGCAGCCCCGGCTGCATCATATTTTGAGTCGTTTTCGGATGTTGTGATCACTAAGGTACATGCGGAAGATGTCGAAGAGGAATTGTCTTATGCATTGCCGGTCTTACAGCATATCGAAAAGAAAGAGCCCTATCAGGTGCCGGCGGCATATTTCAGTACATTCCCTGCATTGATCACTAAGCTGGCTTCAAACGATGCAAAAGCACATCACTCACCGGTAGATCAGTGGAATGATAAATGGAGCATATTAACCGAGAAGGTCCTTGGTCTTATCGCTCGTCCTCGTTATGCCTTTGCTCTCGCTAGTTCGATAGGCATGGTGATCTGCATTGCTGTAGCTATCCATGCACAAACATCTATGTCTGATGATGACAAGATATTTGCTCAGATGCAGCAGATCCCTGATGCGGAGCTTCATCATTATATATCTAAACACAGAGATGAGTTTGACGAGCGCACTATACTGCACAATATAAACGGCATCGATTTTTCTCATTACAATGACAAGACCGGTGGTACAGACGATGAGATCTATGAAGATAATTTAGACTAACAACCATCCTCAATGAGCATTTGAGTTGAGTAATAGAAAAGGGGGAGCATCATGAATTTTTTTAACACCGGATACAGGCATATTATCACAGCATTTTTGCTTATGATAGTAGTAGGGCTCAATGCGCAGAATACTCCCAGAGAAAAGGTGGAGTCTATGAGAATAGCTTTTCTCACTAATCGCCTTGATCTGACACCTGATGAATCAAGACAGTTCTGGCCGATCTATAATAATTACAGACATGATCTGTCGAGATTGCGTCGCAGTTTTTATCCGAATGACGATGGTACTGATCCGCATCTGGATGCAGACAGGCAGCTGGAGTTCGAGCAGAAAAAATTGGATCTGAAAAAACAATACAAACCACAACTGGAGCAGGTTTTGGGCAAAGCAAAACTCAATAAGCTGGTAAGTGCTGAAGAGGACTTCAAGCGCCTGCTGATGCAAACTATGCGCAATCGCCGCCAGCAGCAAGGACCGGGAAGAAGATGGTAAGACTATTAACGGGACACAATTAATCCCTTCTCCACCATATATTCCGCTATCTGCACGGCATTGGTAGCGGCGCCTTTGCGAAGGTTGTCGGAGACGATCCACATATTTAATGTTTTGGGCTGAGTCTCATCGCGACGCAAACGGCCTACGAATACCTCATCTTTATTATGAGCCATCAGCGGTGTAGGATACCGGAGGTTAGCCACATCATCTACTACTATGATACCGGGCGATTTTTCTAACAAAGATCTCAACTCGGCCAGGTCAAACTCATTCTCAAATTCTACATTCACGCTTTCAGAATGGCCGCCTATTACAGGGACTCTCACGGTAGTAGCAGTGACACGTATCCTATCATCACCCATTATTTTTTTGGTCTCCAGTACCATCTTCATTTCTTCTTTGGTGTAGCCATTATCGAGAAATACATCAATGTGAGGCAGGAGATTGAGGTCGATGGTATAGGGGTAAGCTTTTTCGCCATCTATGCCATTCCTCTCGTTCATGAGCTGGTCCACGGCTTTCTTGCCGGTGCCGGTCACAGACTGATAGGTAGAAACGACCACTCTTTTGATCTTATATTTATCATAAAGTGGCTTGAGTGCCACTACCATTTGAATAGTAGAGCAGTTTGGGTTTGCGATGATCCTGTCTGTTTTTTCCAATATATCTGCATTCACCTCAGGTACCACGAGTTTGATATTAGGTTCCATTCTCCATGCAGAAGAATTGTCTATGACCACCGTCCCTACCTCTGCGAATTTTGGCGCCCATGTTTTTGAAGTAGTGCCACCCGCCGAAAAGATAGCAATATCAGGTTTCCTGCTTATGGCATCTTCCATACCTATCACTTCATATTCCTTACCCTTGAATGTGACTTTCAACCCGACAGACTTAGGCGACGCTACGGGATAAAATTCAGAAACAGGGAAATTTCGCTCTTCGAGCACTTCCATCATCTTTTTGCCTACTAAACCTGTGGCACCAACAACTGCAATACGCATAGTAATTAGAAATAAATTAAATTAGACTGCAAAAATCTTCATTTTTGTGGAATTTTGTAGCAAAATCTCTACAAACACGTATATTTATATTGTACAACTAGTATATTGTATTAAATAAATACGTTTGATTTGTTGAAAGTTCGTAAATTTCAAGTTCGGATACTACTTGATTATTTACAATATAAAATAATAGTATGAAGCGCTTTCTATGCTTTGTAGTAACATTTTTGACCTTACAATCTGTTTGGTCGCAACCCACTTCCTTGTTTTACAACAATGGTGCATCAGTGTATATGATGCCCGGTTCATACATGATAGTGAATAACGACTCGCTACGTAATTATAAAGGCTCTATACAAAATGCCGGAGACCTGAGAGTGGCGGGAGATATCTACAATGATGCTACAGCTACCCTCACCGGCGGTCCGGTGACCCCGACAGGTCTGTATGATATAGGTGGAAACTGGGTCAACAGCGGCACTTTCATATCTTATAAAGATTCCGTATTGATGAATGGCGACGCCAGAGGTTCATCAGGTCCTTCAGGCGCACAATTCATAACAGGCAACTCAGTTACGACTTTTTATAATCTCATACTCGCAGGTACCTCGCAGTCTGTCAAGACACAAACCATCAATGCAAAAGTAAATGGAGTGCTGGATCTGAGAGATGACGAACTCGCAACTCAGCAGTATGAAATGCTGGTGTTGAATCCATCTCCCGCAGCCATCATCAAAACGAATATCAATAGTGATCATGGCTATGTGAGTAGCCTGACAATCGGCAGACTATCCAGAACTACCAATACATCGATAGGATATTTCTATCCGCTGGGTATACCGTCATCGATCCTGGCTACAGATCCTTTTTATTACAGACCTCTGGATATCACACCTACATCCACCATCACAAACGTATATGGTGCGAGATTAGTAGATAGCCCTTCGGTAGATTCCTATGATGTATTGAAATTCGATGATACATTATGCAGTGTCAATCCGCATTACTATCACAGGCTGTATCACACGCAGGGTGGCAATTCTGCTGCTATCAAAATGTATTTTGATCCAACCAGCGATGGCTATTGGACAGATATGGCTCATTGGGGTGCACCGCATGCTAACGAGTGGAACTATATGGGTCAGCCATCAGTAGGTTCGGGATACGGTTTTACTTCATCGATCGAGATCCCCAATTGGTCAAACTTTAATCCATATCCTTTTGCTCTTGCATCTAAGAAATTCTATGTGGATGCCGGCCCCAATCAAAATGTATATCCAAATCAGACAGTCTCTCTCAATGCCACTATCAGTACGGTGAATATTAACAGCATAGAATGGACGCCGGATCTATATTTAAGTAATAATACGGTGGCAGATCCGACCGCCACACCAGCTCAAACGACTCAATATATTGTGACGGTCACTGACAAGTCAGGCTGTACAGTACGTGACTCGGTATCGCTGATCTTGTTGCCTGATGTACTTTTGATACCGACAGCATTTTCACCAAATAACGACGGTCTCAATGACCTGTTCAGGCCACTGAATAAGAACATCAACAAACTCGTCTTTCAGGTATATGACAGATGGGGACAGAAAGTATATGAGACAGATGTGATCGGCGATGGATGGGATGGAACCTACAAAGGAATGAAACAAGATATTGGTGTATACGTATGGCAGGCAGAATATCAGCTGCAGGGTCTCAGTAAGACATTTACTGCTTCCGGCAATGTCACATTGGTCAAATAATTATTAATAGTATAGAAATCTCAACTCAAACATGTTTAAAAAAATTACCCTCTTCGCCCTTTTACTAGCAGGAGTAATAGCTGTCAAAGCACAAAACAACGTTGGTATCGGAACCTTGACTCCCGATCCGAAAGCGGTACTTGAACTGAAGGATCCGCAATTTCAAAAAGGATTCCTCGCTCCCCGGGTCGATTCCACACAGAGAAATCTGATCAGTGCACTAGGAGTGACACCAGATGGATTGATGGTGTATGATACCGATTACGGTTGTTTTTATTATTGGAAAAATGCTTCATCTGTTTGGATAAGCATGTGTCAGGCTACAGGCGGAGCGGTAGGAGCCACAGGTGCTACCGGAGCTAATGGAATAAACGGAACAAATGGTCTGACAGGCCCAACAGGTGCCGCCGGGGCAGCAGGAGCTACCGGCACTACAGGTGCAGGAGCTACCGGTCCTACTGGTGCAGCCGGAACAAATGGTGTGACTGGTGCTACTGGTAATGACGGCGCAATCGGAGCTACCGGACCTACAGGTGCAGGAGCAACAGGTCCGACAGGTAATGACGGAACAAACGGTGTGACCGGGCCCACTGGTAATGACGGAGCGATCGGAGCTACAGGACCTACGGGTGCAGGAGCTACAGGGCCCACAGGTGCTGCCGGTACGAATGGTGTAACCGGACCCACAGGCTCAATAGGAGTGACTGGACCTACAGGTGCTGGTGCTACCGGCCCTACAGGAGCAGCAGGAACCAATGGAACAAACGGTGTGACTGGTGCAGCCGGAACAAACGGAACAAATGGAACCAATGGTGTGACTGGTCCTACTGGTACAGCAGGAACTGTTGGCCCAACTGGCCCTACAGGAGCTGGGGCTACCGGTCCTACAGGAGCAGCCGGAACCAATGGTACTAATGGAACAAACGGAACGACTGGTGTGACTGGTCCTACTGGTACAGCAGGAACTGTCGGCCCAACTGGTCCCACAGGTGCTGGGGCTACCGGTCCTACAGGAGCAGCCGGAACCAATGGTACTAATGGAACAAATGGAACGAATGGTGTGACTGGTCCTACTGGTACAGCAGGAACTAATGGAACCAATGGGACAAATGGTGCAACTGGCGCTGCGGGTACAAACGG
>CAIXBT010000070.1 GCA_903917755.1 uncultured Bacteroidota bacterium | reverse complement strand
TTTCAACACATGAAAAACCCAATCAGGTCATAGCCATAGCAGACATTCCGGTTCAGGAAATAAACGCAATACTGGGGCAGGAATTGTATATAGCCTGCGACCAGCTCAATGACCCCGGCAATGCGGGTACCATCATCAGGATAGCAGATTGGTTTGGTATCAATACAGTGATCTTCTCCGAAAACTCTGTGGATGTTTATAACCCTAAGGTGGTCTCAGCTGCCAAGGGCTCTCTATTTCGTGTCCGGGTCATGTATGCTGACCTGAAAACATTATTTAACAATAATATGAACTTAACGGTGATGGGAGCGGCTATGGATGGAGAAAATATCTATGAAACAAAACTGCCTGCTACGGGTATTCTGCTGATAGGAAATGAAGCCAATGGCATCAGTGATGACCTGTATCCATTTATTTCGAAGAAAATATCCATACCCTCATATGGCAATGCAGAATCGCTGAATGCCGGTGTAGCTACAGGAATAATAGTAAGTGAATGGAGGAGAAGAATATGTAAATAGGAGAAAGGTTATCATAGCTTTTATTGTCTTTTGAGTAAAGACTCACAGTAATATCTGGTAAAAAAAAAGACCCACACAGGGGATCTGACGTTAAGTTGCTAATGTCAGGATTTGGGCTTAGCTTTCTCGCTGTAATCCGCCGTTAACCTGTTTTTTGGACGAGGGCGTTGGTTAATTAGACCAGTGCTGCGGCCCGCCATTGAGAAAGACGATTATAGGCCCGGATAAATATTAATATCCAACTAACGCATCGTTCTGTGTGGGGTTATTTTATAATCAGACGATCAATAGATCTGCTCATTTGCATTATCACAAATTTGTAAATCTTTCAATCAATTATATTTTCTTCAAAGAACTACTGTGAAGTTACACCTTTAGGGTTAATTTTGTTACATGAAAAGAACTTTTTTTGTTATTAACCTCATTTTTGTTGTGGCTTTGACTTTTTTGAATTCCTGCAGGCAGTGCAGCATGCCTAAAGATGCAAAACCGACTAATTCAGATACCACATTTCACATCAAGGCGATAGATGACATAAATGACAAGATCAAGAAAGATTCCCTCAACTCAGAACTGTATTTCAGGCGGGCACAGCTGCATCAGGGTCAGAAAGACCTGAAGTCAGCGCTCTCAGATATGTATCTGGCCATCATGCTTGATTCGGCTAATAGCGACTACAATCTATATGCAGCGGACCTCTTTATGCAGAGCAATGAACCAAAACGTGCCATAGCCTGGATGGATAGGTCTATAGCCGTGGACTCTACGAATATTAAGTATTACCTATATGGAGGCAAATTCGCATATATGATCAAGGACTATCCGCTGGCTTTAGGGCATTTCAACAAGGCCATAGAGCGTGATATGTTCAATCCTGATATTTACTATTACAAGGGCATGGTATATAAGGAAATGGGTGATACGGCCAAAGCCTTGTCCTCCTTTCAGACCTGTGCCGAGCAGGACCCGAAGAAAGCTGATGCATTCCTTCAGATAGGTCTGATACTTCAGCAGCGTAAAGATAAAATGGCAGACAAATATCTCAGTAATGCCGTAAAGGCGAATCCTAAAGCTACTGATGCGCTCTACGCAAAGGGTTTCGGTGAGCAGGAGGCCGGAAAATATCAGCAGTCCATAGAGACTTTCAAACAGGTGATAGATATAGATTACAAAAATGAAGACGCACTCTATGCCATAGGAGTGAGCTATATGCAGGTAGACTCTCTGAAAGAGGCCTATAAATATTTTAATATGGCCATCAGGATGGATCCGAAATATGCAGAGGCATATTATAAGAAAGGCCGTTGCGCAGAAGAATTCAATCATCTGGATGAGGCACGGTCACTCTATCAGCAATGTCTCAATATCAAACCAAACTATAAACTGGCCCTGGATGGGATGAAAAGGTTGGGAGCTAAGTGAGCATAGATCGCTTTTGTTGGCTATTTTAGACTGCTTTTAGCCTTGTGGATATTGCACAGGGAGCACTAATCGGATTTTTTTTACTTTTAGTCGTGTATAAAACCACATTACGTTGAAGTTCATACTCTTTGACCCGGCCCGTACCCGCGGGGATCTATTGCCACTCACCTATACCCGTCCCGTTGCAGATTGCAGAGTGGGTATCATGACCATTCGTGAGAAATGGGAGCATTTTTTTTCTGAAAAAACACTGTCTCTTACTGAGCCATATCTGGAGGCTAAATTCCCTTTTTGTAAGGAAACCGGCCCGCATATCTATATCAATGGAGCTGTTATTCCTGATGCATTGCTCGTAAAACAGATCATATCGCTTTCTGAAGGACAGGCCCTCACCGATGGCAACAATATCATAGCTTATCATTCTGCTAAACCTCAGCTCAATTATGAAAATATTGAGGCGATAGCCCTGTCAGCAGAAAAAAATAATTACGGCAATCAATATGTTAAGATCTATTTTCCTTATGATATTTTTTTGCTGAATGGAGCGGAGATACAAAAGGATTTTCAGCTGCTGACCAAGGGCCGAGCTTCGCAGCCGCTGAGTAGTACCAATACACTTCTGGGCGATGTTTCACAAATATTTATCGAAGAGGGTGCCACGATCGAATGTTCTACTTTCAATGTCAAGGGAGGACCGATATACATAGGCAGAGATGCAGAGATCATGGAGGGATGCCTGGTGCGCGGACCTTTTGCACTCGGAGATCATGCAGGTCTCAAGATGGCAGCCAAGATCTATGGGGCTACTACGGTCGGGCCGCATTGCCGTGTGGGTGGAGAAGTGAGCAATGGGGTTTTCTTTGGTTATAGCAATAAAGGCCATGACGGGTTCCTTGGAAACTCGGTAGTCGGTGAGTGGTGTAACCTCGGTGCTGATACCAATACCTCTAATCTCAAAAACAATTATGGCAATGTGGAAGTGTGGAGCTACCGGGAGGGTAAATATATCTCGACAGGCTTGCAGTTTCACGGCCTGATAATGGGTGATCACTCCAAGAGCAGTATCAATTGTATGTTTAACACCGGTACGGTGGTGGGTGTGGCCGCAAATATTTTTGGCGGCGGATTTCCGGACAAATTCATTCCTTCATTCAGTTGGGGCGGAGCAGAAGACATGGAAACATTCAGGTTTGACAAGGCTCTCGAAGTAGCCACGAGAGTGATGGAGCGCCGTCATGTGGAATTGACACCGGCTGATATAGAGATATTGAAAACTGTTTTTGAAAAAGATAAAATATACAGACGGGCTTTATGAGACAAAAAATAATAGCAGGCAATTGGAAAATGAACCTCACATTAGAGGAGGCTATCCGGCTAGCAGCTGATATCAAGTCGGAAGCATCATCATACAGGCATCAGGTTATTTTATGCCCTGCTTTCCCTTATTTACTTGCTCTGCAAAATGAACTGAAGGGAACTAATATTAAGCTTGCAGGTCAAAACTGTGCTGATAGAGAGAATGGGGCTTTCACCGGAGAGGTATCAGCATCCATGCTTGCATCTATGTCTGTGCCATATGTATTGATAGGACATAGTGAGCGCAGAATATACTATCATGAATCTCATGAGGTATTGAAAGAGAAAATGGATCTATCTCTGCGCTATGGTTTGCTGCCGATTTTCTGCTGTGGGGAAACGAAAGATATCAGGATAGATGAGAAGCAGGATGCATTTGTAGAGAAACAACTCGAAGAGAGTTTATTTCACTTGAGTGAGGATGATATCACGAAAGTGATAATAGCTTACGAACCGGTATGGGCCATAGGTACGGGCCTCAATGCCAGTCCGCAGCAGGCTCAGGATATGCATCATTTCATACGGCAGAAGATCAGCGCAAGATATGGAGTGGGTATAGCCGAGAAGATCATTATCCTCTACGGTGGCAGTGTGAAACCTGACAATGCAAGAGAACTTTTTTCGCAGCAGGATGTCGATGGAGGGCTGGTAGGTGGCGCATCACTCAAGGCTGATGATTTCAAAAAGATCATTCAAGCAGTTTAATACACTTGAGTTGAACTTCTATTATACATTATAAATTATTAATAAGAAAAGGTGGTTTATATACAGTATGAGTTTTTTACGAAAGATGAATCCCAAAGGGATTTTATCATTTCGTTATTGCCCGAGTTGGGCTTTGATGGTTTTGAGGAGTTGAATACATCCGTCAGGGCGTTTATCCCACAGAACCTTTGGGATCATGATGCTTTGCTTGATATTCTCAATCAAAATGAGCTGGGAAATATAGAGCATCAATATATCACTATCGAACCCAAAAACTGGAATGAAGAATGGGAAAAGAGTTTTGAACCATTGCTGATAGCAGGTCGTGTGAGTATCAGGGCTCCGTTTCACGACAGGCAGCCTGCCGATTTTGAATTGATCATTGAACCCAAGATGTCTTTCGGCACCGGCCATCATCCCACCACTGCTTTGATGATACAGCAGATGCTGTCAATGGATATGAAGAATAAGAATGTGGTCGATTTTGGCAGCGGCACAGGCGTATTAGCGATTTTGGCAGAAAAACTGGGAGCTGCCAGCGTTCTGGCTATAGATAATGAGGAATGGGCGGTAGAAAATAGCAAAGAGAATTTGCAAAGGAATGATACTGAGAGAGTCAGGGTTGAATTTGCCGATAGCATGGATGTGTGTATTGAGAAATTTGATATAATGCTGGCCAATATCAATCGCAATGTAATTATGAAAAATTTGCAATCCTGGCGAAATTTTCTCGATCCGAATGGCGTTTTAGCAGTAAGTGGTATATTAGTGACCGATACCAAAGATATATCGGACATGGCAGTACAATGTGGTTTTTCGGTAGCGAAAGTGCTGACCGAAGATGGCTGGGTGAGCATATTATTAACTAGTAATTAAGTTTAGGCATACAAAATTTCGATCAGAGACCAACCCGAATAAAATGACAAAAAAGATCTTTACCGTCACATTGATATTGATGCTGACCACGTTTTCACGAGCACAGGTGCTTACTTCTTTTCCTATAGAAAAAGATAAATACCTAAAGGCTGTGGAGCAAATGATGAAAGCCAGTAAGTCCGATGCACTGGCAACAACTTACGACGAATTCGCAAAACATGTGAAGGAAGGATCCATCTCAGATGCTCAGCTTCAGGAGATCATTGCTACAAGTAATATACTTGCTCCAAGAAATCTGCAACCGTTTCCTTACTACAATAATTTCTTTAATACTATCAGCAGTATAACAAAGAATAAACTCGGCGCAGATAAGCTTAGCACATGGCTGAAAGTATGTGATGATGTAGCAAAAAATCAAAAGAAGGGCGACAATAGAGATCTGACCAAATTTCTGGAGTTCTCGACAGCCATGTATCAGTATAATGCCATGTATCACTCTCTGGCCCGCTCATGGAGATCAGATGCCACAAATTATACGCTGGCCTATGAGCATGGCAAAGCATCAGTCACATATCCCGCAGGGAAACTGACCGGGATGTCAACCACAGATACAGTATTCATATACAATACGGCAGGTAAATATGTGCCAAGTGAGAATAAATGGTATGGCAAAGGCGGAAAGGTAGACTGGACCAGAAATAAGATGTCATCCAGTAATGTGTATGCTAATTTCAGGAGTGATTATGTCATCAATTTTGATAATACATCCTATACAGTTGATTCAGTGGAATTTTATTACAAGGAATTTTTTCAAACTCCTTTGTATGGGCGATTTACAGATAAGTTTGTTTCGGGAGGCAATGATTCTGCAGCCTCTTATCCCCGTTTCAGTTCTTCAGCCAGAAATATTACCCTCAAGGAGATCGTGCCAAATGCTACTTATGTAGGTGGATTCGGTCTCTGGGGCCCTAAAGTGATGGGTGTAGGTGTGATCGACTCACCTGCTTCCGTCACCTTCTACAAAAAGGATAAGAAAAGGATATTGACGGCCTATTCACAGTCATTTACTATTAAGAAAGGCGAGGAGGTCAGTTCACCAAAGACTGAGGTGATGATCTTTAACGGCAACGACACCATCTATCACCCTGAACTCACATTGACTTACAAAACTAAGAACAATGAAGTGAAAATGCTGAGAGGCGAATCCGGTATATCAAAATCCAAATTCTTTGACTCTTATCACAATCATGAATTTGAGGTAGACGCGATCATCTGGAATCTGGACTCATCGCGAATGAAGCTTCAGACATTGAATGGTGTGGGGCAGGTCGGATCGATCTTTGAATCAAACAACTATTTCAATAGAGACAGGATCAGAAAGATACAGGGAGGTGCTTCCTACGAACCACTTTCGATAATCAAAAGGCTCTATGAGAAGACTGGAAGCAAACAACTCAATGCTACAGAGTTGGCAAAGGCGATAGATCCGCACCTTACCGAGGAGCAGGCTAAGTCTTTATATTACCAATTGGTAGAGATGGGCTTCATCAGATATGATGAGGCGGCTGGAGTTGTCACGATGAGAGACAAGGTCATAAACTATGTGATGTCAAACTCAAAGAAGGTAGACTATGATATCATCCGTATAAAATCAGTTCCTAAAGATGGTATTGACTATATAGATCTGAAAAACAATAATGTGGAACTGAAAGGTGTCAGCGCGGTTCCGATCAGTGATACAGCTAATGTCGTGATCTTTCCTGCCAATAAGACGATTAAGCTGCAGAAGGATCGTGACATGGAGTTTGATGGCTTGGTATATGGAGGGCGTCTCGATTTTTTTGTCAAAAACTATAAGTTCGCATATGCGCCGTTTACGATCGATCTGAATGGACTAGACTCCATGCGGATCAATATTCCTGATAGCGCTAATAGCCTGGATCAATACGGTCAACCTAAATTAAGAACGCTATTAACAGATATCATCGGCGTCAAAGGTATTTTGGAAGTAGATGCACCTATCAATAAATCCGGGCGTACTCGTCTCTCTCAATTTCCTAAGTTGACCAGCAAGGAAAAATCTTATGCCTCTTACGAAGATCCGGGCATAGCTGGAGGAGCTTATAAGAGAAAAGAATTTTATTTTGAGATAGAACCCTTTAAACTGGATAGTCTTAATTCCTTCACACCTTCAGTCATAAACTGGGCAGGTAAGCTTGTATCGGGAGGTATTTTTCCTGACATTAAGAACAATCTGCACATTATGCCTGACCTCTCTCTGGGGTTTGAAATAACCACTGATGAAAAAGGTCTGGCCCTGTTCAAAGATGGCAGTAAATATGACGGTGGCTTGACCCTCAATCATAAGGGGCTCTCCGGTAAGGGAAAGATAGATCACCTCACCTCCACATTTACATCTAAGGATATCATGTTTTATCCGGATTCACTGCGTGCCTTGGCAGATACATTTAATATCAGAAAGGTGAAAGACGGTGTCAAAACACCGGAAGTAGCCAGCGCTAATAATATAGTATTCTGGAAGCCTAAGAAGGACAGCATGCTGATCTATATGAAGACCAAACCTTTCTCAATGTATGAGAATCAAACTCAGCTGAAGGGGAATCTGCTATTGACCAGCAAAGGACTGCGTGGTAGCGGATTGCTGGACTGGAAAGAAGCAAATATCACGTCAAAGGATTTTCAATTCAGGTCAGATGATCTTGCAGCTGATACTGCTTCTCTTGATATAAAATCGATAACCGGAGATAAGATCACGTTCAAATCACCGAATGTAAATGCAAAAGTGGATTTTAAAAATCGGGTTGGTGATTTCAAAACCAATACACCCAATATCCCTACACAGTTTGCTTATAATAATTTCAAGACCGGGATCGGGGAATTCAAGTGGTATATAGATCAAAAGATACTTGATTTTAGGGTGCCGGCAGGTAGCAAGGGAGAGTATTTTACCTCCACACGCGAGGCACAGATGGGACTTAGATTTCTTGCCAAAAGAGCTACATACAATCTGGAGACATCCATACTGCGGGTAGAGCAGGTTCCTTATATATATATAGCAGATGCTAAGGTGATACCTGACAGTGGTATCGTAATAATACAGGGAGAAGCAAAGATAGATCAACTGAAGAATGCGATCATCTATGTAGATACCGCTACTAGCAGGCATAAGATCACGGACTGTACGGTAGATATCATTAGTAAGGCAGAACTGAAGGGATCCGGCAATTATAGTTTCTCATGTGCCGGTCATAAAGATGAGAAGATCACTTTCAATGATATTAAATGTACTAAAGAAACAATAGGCGATAAAAAGAAAGACAGGTTTGATGAATATAGCCTCGTAGCCAAAGGAAATATTACAGATAGTTTCTTTATTTATCCGAGAGTCACTTATAAAGGAGAAGCATATTTGTATGGCAAGAATCCTTATTTGTTTTTCAAAGGTTTTGCTAAGATCAACTTTAAAAATCCTGATGTGGTTTCCAGTGATTTTAAGATTATAGATGACATCAATCCTGACAAGCTCTTCTTACACTTTGATTCGGCTGCCAAGTCATCAGACGGATCTAAACTGGTGACCGGTGTTTACTTTAATAAGTCAGGCGAATTGCCGACAATGTATCATGCCTTATTTACTCAGATACAACATCAATCAGATCTTTGTCTCTTCAAAGCTAACGGAGTCGTGACATATAATGAAAAAACTGGCGACTACCTGATAGGTGATGAGGACAAGATCGAGAAAAATGTTTTCGCGGGTAATCTCATGAAATATAATGATGACAAGGGAACCTTAAAAGGAGAAGGCGAAATGAGCCTGGGGGCTAATTTCGGTGTGATCAAGAGTGAAGCAGCCGGTACGATGGAGGTCGACCTGAAGAAAAAGCAATACACCTTCAATATGACCTTTGGGCTGGACATGAGAACCAATAACAAGCCTCTTGATGAGAAATTTCAGACGATCATGCTGAATGACAATTCGGATCTGCCGGATATCAGCTATGAGGGAGAAAAATTCAAAAAAATATACAGCAATCTGGCTGACAGCAAAGTGGATGAGAAGTTGATAAAGGATCTGGAGACGGCTCCGGTGTTCAAAAGACCTAAGGATTTTGACTATTATCTGGTATTCTCGGATGTGAATTTCATCTATGATGCGGATGATCTTACTATACGTTCGTATGGCAAGATCGGGGTGTCTTTCATCGGAGAAAAAGGGATCCACAAAAAGTTAGACGGCTATATCGAGGTGGGTCTGAAAAACAATAACTTCAATATCTATCTCAAAACCGGGGCCAATGAGTGGTTCTATTTTGAATATAAACCCAATAACCTTGGTCTGATATCATCTTATGATGATTACAACAGAATAGTAGGAACTATGATAATGACCCCTTCTGAAAAGCGTAAGATAACGGGTGAGAAAGGTCAATGGTACGTTTGCAATCTCGGGTCGACAATTAATAAGGGTGCATTTCTTGATGCCATGAAGGAAAAGAACAGTCCGCTTCTGCCTCAGGAAAAAGCAAGGCCAAAAGTTCCGAAAGATTCTACAGCCATGAAGTTAGCACCGAGAGGTGGAGATGTCGTGCCGAAACCCGATGCAGATAAGATAGAACCGAAAGCTGAAAAAGCTGTCGTTGATTCGGCTAAGATCAATGCTCAGAAAAGGGAAAACGAAATGACTCCTGCACAAAGGAGGGCGTCTAAATTGAGAAGCAAAGCTAATCAGGAAGAGCCTGCACCTATGGTACCTGTTGCCAAGGACACAGCTGCTAAGAAACCTGAGGTTGCGCCTGTGAAACAACCCGAAGTAACACAGCCGAAACCAGTAGCACCGGTCGATACAGCCACTAAGGTGATCAAACAGCCAGAGGTTGTGCCTTTGAAACAACCTGAGATCAAACAACCTAAACCTGTAGCACCGATAGATACAGCTACTAAAGTGATCAAACAACCCGAGGTAGCGCCTGTGAAACAACCTGAAGTGGCTCAACCTAAACCAGTAGCACCGATAGATACAGCTACTAAAGAGATCAAACAACCCGAGGTAGCGCCTGTGAAACAACCTGAAGTGGCTCAACCTAAACCAGTAGCACCGGTAGATACAGCCCCTAGGGTGATCAAACAGCCAGAGGTAGCGCCTGTGAAACAACCTGAAGTGACTCAACCTAAGCCTGTAGCACCACCGGTCGATACAGCCACTAAAGTGATCAAACAACCAGAGGTAGCACCTGTGAAACAACCGGAGATCACACAACCTAAACCAGTCGTTCCGGTAGTTGATACTGCTGCTAAAGTGGCTCCTGTGGTACCTAAACCTCTGGCACCTATAGACTCAAATCCCATTAAACAATCTATACCTATGCCGGCTGATACCAGTGGACATAAATAAATCATTCATCTAAAGCAACAACAAACAAAATAATATGGCAGACCCGCAAAACATCGAACAACAAAACCAGATCAATATAGAATTGCCTGAAGATATCGCAGAGGGAATCTATTCTAATTTTGCCATCATAGCACACTCCAATCAGGAGTTCATTATCGACTATGTAAGGCTGATGCCCGGCATACCTAAGGCTAAAGTAAAGGCACGTATCGTGCTTACGCCACAGCATGCCAAGCGTTTCATCCGAGCGCTGGCAGATAATTTAAAAAAATATGAGCAGCAATTTGGAGTGATAGAGGATAATGAAAATATCCCTTACCCAATGGGTTTCGGACCTCCCGCTCAGGCATAGATGCACATTGGCACTTTATAATAAAGCAGCAATTCAAATTTTATATTTAATTCAAACCATTAAACATGCAGAAAGGGGCCTATCATTTATCGCTTTTAGGAGCATTGATGTTCCTTCCGATATTCATATTCAGCCAGCGGTCATCTACGACAAAAGCTGAAGACACAGCTGAAAAAATAGCTCAGCTTAATAAAAAGGTAAAGCATATCATTGTTATTTATGAAGAGAATTGGAGTTTTGATGGTCTGTTTGGAGACTTTCCGGGGGCTAACAATCTGACTAGAGCCAAGAATACAAAGCAGTATGACACTAAGGGGGTATTATTAAAATCAGCACCTCAGCCTTTTGTCAATACTTATACAAGACCAGCCATAGTTGATTCACGATTTAATGGGATCACACTTCCTGCCGCACCCTATGATCTGCTCAAATATATCAAGACACCAAATACTAAGACAGGTGATCTGAGGCATCTATTTTACTCTGAGCAGCTACAGATCGATAGCGGCAGAATGGACAAATTCATAGCTTATAGTGATAATGGAGGGTTGACCATGAGTTATATTAATCTGCACAATGAACTGCACCTGCTCGATACTCTGGAGTGGAAGCTGGCCAGTCAGTATACTTTGTGTGACAATTTTTTTCATTCTGCATTCGGTGGATCTTTTCTCAATCACCAATGGTTTGTATCAGCATCATCACCTGACTGGAATAATCCACCTAAGGGATATTTAGCCGATCCTGAGAACCCTAATGCTGACCTTAGAGATACCCGAGTGACGCCTGATGGTTATGTCGTGAACACGTCTTATTCTATTAATCGGCCGCATCCTCCGGTGGGTGAGGATTCATTGGTTCCTTATCAGAAAAAACCTAATATCGGTGATAGGTTGATAGAAGGCAATGTCTCCTGGGCATGGTATTCGGGGGGATGGGATGAAGCCGTTCAGAAAGACGGAAAGGATAAAGAATTCAATAAGGAATTTCAATATCACCATCAGCCATTGCTCTATTTCGAAAGTTTTAAAGATGGTTCCGAAAACAAGAAAAGGTATATTCGAGATGAGCAAAGGTTCTTCAGTGCTTTGAGTACAGATTCTTTGCCTTCGGTCTGCTTCATTAAACCATTTGGTACCGAGAATGAACACCCCGGTTATTCAGACCTATGGCTCGGAATGGAACACGCACAGAAACTGGTCGATAGTATCATGCACAGTAAATATTGGGATGAAACAGTCATAATTATTACTTCTGATGAGAATGGGGGCCGATGGGATCATGTCTCTCCACCCAAAATTGACCGATGGGGACCGGGTACACGTATTCCGGCTTTGATCATATCCCCTTTTGCCAAAAAAGGTTATATCGACCATACCCAATATGAAACTGTTTCTATCTTAAAGTTCATCGAAACCAGATTTGATCTGAAACCCCTGACCAACCGCGATGGCATGGCCAATGACCTGCTGAATGCCTTTGACTTTAAGTAAAACTCTATTACGGCATTTCATTTTATTCTCTATTCTATACACTGCACATCAGGCGCGTGAGCAATTGTGATTGCTTTGCTTTAATTATTAGGACAAATTTGCTTGATAATAAAAGACCGGGCCTTTTCGTTAAACTATTAAACTATTGCTATGGTATTACTAGATGTGAATGTTATTGCTGACACTGCTGCCAAAGCCGCATCGGCCGCAGCTACTCCGCCTCCGCATATGAGCCTGTTTGACCTGATACTGAGTGGAGGGTGGATCATGGTGCCGCTGGGTATCCTGTCACTATTTGCCATCTACTTCATCATTGAGAGGTACTTCACGGAGCCCCCCGAGTCGCTCTTCATCGACCTCTGCACCATCGCCAAGGTGAGTGTGATTGTGTTCGATGATAAGTACCACGGGTACTACTTGCACTGCCGGTCTAGCTACACCTATGCCGATGA
>CAIXBT010000069.1 GCA_903917755.1 uncultured Bacteroidota bacterium | reverse complement strand
ACTATCACTGACAGTTTCGTCCTATGCACAGATAGGCGGGGCTACGGTCTATAATTTTCTGCGTCTGGCACCCTCATGGCGCACCACCGCTCTCGGAGAGGTCAATATAACCACCATAGACTACGACCCGACCACTCAGCTATCAAACCCCGCATCTCTCAATCCGCTGATGACCCGCGAGGCCTCTTTCAGCACGGTGGCATATCCCGGCGGGGTCAACTATGGCAATGCCTGCTACGTAGAGGATTTCGGCAAAAGAGGTACCTATGGTATGGGCATGCAGTATATCAATTATGGCACCATACCCGAGACAGATGAAGCAGGAAACATACTGAAGGCCAATGTCCCCTCCAACGAATTCAATCTATACGGTGGCGGAAGCTACAGATTCGGAAAGATATTCGCGGCCGGTCTGAACCTCAAGATCATCGGCTCCTGGTACGGGGGCTACAAGTCCTTTGGTATGGCTACCGATCTGGGCGTATCTGTGAATGATACCGCACATGGTATCGTGGCTAGTATCGTGGCTAAAAACGTAGGTGGACAGCTGACCCCCTATAGCAACGGAAGCGGCCAGCGTGAGCCCATTCCTTTTGATCTTCAGGCGGGCTTTTCGGTCAAGTTCAAGGGCTTTCCGGTCAGGTTTCATATCACCTTTCATGACCTGCACAGATGGGATATACGCTATAACAATCCGGCAGATATACAGCAGAGCAGCCTATTCACCGATACGGCCAAAACCAGCAAGACCGCAGCGGGAGCAGATGAATTTTTCCGCCACATGATAATAGGTGCCGAACTGAACATCAAGAAAGTCGTTTTTGTAGATTTCTCCTATAATGATCAGCGCAGGCAGGAGATCATGCAGTCTACCCGCAGAAGTATAGCGGGATTCGCACTGGGTATCGGAGTACATGTCAAGATGATCACCGTAGGTATAGCGCTCTCTCCCATGCCGCTCAACAGCACTCTGGCACAGTTTACACTGACCGTCAATACGGGTGGATTCATAAAGAGAAAAACGGTGCCTAAGGGTTGAACCTCCTCGCCAGCCGTAAGTATTTCTAAAGGTCGAAGATTCCATCTTCGACCTTAATTGTGGCAAGCTTTCAGCTTGCTCAGCAGAGAATTTTGAACTTATATTCAATAAACGAAAAACGGCTACCCTTTCGGATAGCCGTCTTATTCAACCCTAAACCCAATTTATGAAATCTTTATGTCGATGGCTCCTTTGGCCTTGCCTTCTTCCAGTTTCGGAAGGGTGACATAGAGGATGCCGTCTGTATATTCTGCTTTGATCTTTTCAGCATCTACCGTTTTAGGCAGGGTGAAGCTGCGTTTGAAACCGGCAAAGTGATATTCTCTGCGTGTCCATTTTTCTGTTTCGTCGGCCTTATTAGCTGTGTTCTCTGCGCTGATGGTCAGGACCTGATCTTCTACCTGAAGTTTAAAATTGTCCTTGGCGAAACCCGGTGCAGCGATCTCGATCTTAAAATTTTCCTTGGTCTCTTTTGTATTGACCAATGCCGGTGTGCTGGCTACCTCTTTGTTGAATTCATTTTCAACATAGTTGTCAAACCAATTTGTAAATCTTGGGAAGCCGACTCTCCCTGTTTGCGGTTTTACTGATAAGAATGTCATGGTATTTAATTGTTTTTGTTTTTGAGTAATGGTTACGGAAACTATTAGTCAAAAGCTATACCAAGGCAAAATATGCGCCATAATGGCATTTTATATAAAAAATATGCGACAATTTGTCATTTACCGTCAGCTGTTACATTAACTTCGCTGCTATTATGGCGAAAAAAGGAAAAGAAAAACCCTCCGTGGTTTGCGGAGGGTTATCGACTGATCGGTCTTTATTTATTAGTTGAATTGTATTTCGCCTTTTTTAGACTTCTTCACTGGCTGAGATTCTTGCTGTGGT
>CAIXBT010000068.1 GCA_903917755.1 uncultured Bacteroidota bacterium | reverse complement strand
TTCACATAATGTACAAAAGCCGAATCTCTGAACCCGCATGCTATAGAGTTGAGGCATGAATCGGGTGAGAAACGAAAGAAATTGTGCGGATTGATCTTAATAGACCATAGGTGGGCGCCGATCTTCTGCATAGCTGAATCTGCGGTATATGCCGCCTGCCAGCCGGTGAATGGCCTGAACTCGGGGCCTGCATGAAAGTACACCTGCCTGGATCCGTTCAGCGTGGTCAGCGAGTCATTGAATATGATCAGAACACTATCGCCGCAGAGACGCGAACTCATGATGCGCGGGTCGATGACTTTAGACACAGAACCGCTGCAAATAGAGGTGTCAAAAGCGAGATACTGCGGACACTGAGCATGTGCAGATATAAGAGCAAATAGAGTACAAAATAATATAAATATTTTCTTCATATAAAGATTTTAAAAGGTAAGTGTTATCCTGACACTTTGTAAATGGACAACTAAGGTAATATATTCCTATGTAAATTAAAAATCAAGCCTATATAATGTCGATTTGTTCATTTAACATATTCGAAAATAAACAATACAATTGATTTTCGCGACATTGATTTTGGTTCCAATTTAAAAATATATCAAATGTGTTAAATTTACAAATCAATCAAAAACTGGCTTAAAAAAAGAGACTTTTGGCATTGACTTTTAGGAATCAAAATAGAATGGATAAATTATATATTGTTTGCTTAACTTTCAGGTCACAGCATATTCTGCCCAAAAAGCAAAAAAGCAATCCACGTAGAAACGGGTAAATCAGTATCAGGAAATAGGCTGACCGAAAATAAAAGAGCTCGATAAAATGAAACCACAGCTATAGATGACGGATCCTAAAGGGAGTCTATTGGACAAAGACTTTATATCCCCAAGGCTCAAGATGAAGTTCGATCTCGTCTCTGACCCTGATCTTCTGATTGGAGAATAGCTCGGTATATTCGCCCTCAATATTACTCCTCTTCAGTTTATATTTGATGGGCTTGTCTGACAGATTAATGATGGTCAGAACTTGATCCTGATCTCTGTGACGCACGAATGCAAATATATTTGGATACTCCTTTTCAAATAAAAAATCAAAATCATAGTCGCCATCCATCTTTACCCTAAGTGCTTTACTCTTTCTCTTGAGGTTAAGAAGTTTGGTATAAAAATCAGCCAAGGGATAACTGTCCCAATTGATAGAATCTTTCTCAAAAAAGGCCAATCTGTGATCCAGTGCAGACTCCTGACCGCTATAGACCAATGGCATACCGGGCACTGTCGCACTGAGCACCGCAAATGCCTTTACTCCTTTGCCCAGGCGTTCGTATTCGGTTCCGTTCCATGAATTCTCATCATGGTTTGAGGTGAAATACATGATATTATCATCATCCCAATATACATCATCGAAATCATAGAAATACTGGTAAAGATCGATGGCAGATTTTTGGCCTTTAGCTATTTTATTGCATAGATTCATATAGTCCCAGCCATAGGTCATATCAAAACCACTGCGATGAAACTCAGGGCCCTCGGCCTCTGCGAGCATAAAGACCTTTTTGACTTTGTCCAATGCCACACGGCAGTCTCTCCAAAAGTCAAGCGGCACCATCATTGCTACATCACATCTGAATCCATCCACATCAGCTTCTTTGAGCCAATACTTCATAGATTCGATCTGATAGTCGCGTAGTCCCTTTTCATCATAGTTGAAATCAGCTACATCATTCCAGTCAGGCACCGGAGGTATGATCTGACCCAGAGAGTCGTGAGTATACCATCCCGGATGTTCTTTGGTCAGTTTATTGTCCGGAGCAGAATGGTTGGCCACCCAGTCGAGAATGACCTTGAATCCCTGTGCATGGGCCGCATTGATCAGATGCTTGAGGTCATCCATATTACCAAACTCAGTGTTGACAGCCCGGTAATCTTTGACCGCATAATAGCTGCCATAGCTTCCTTTGCGACCCTCCACACCGATGGGATAGATGGGCATGAGCCAGAGAATATCCACGCCCATAGCACGCAGTCGCGGCAGGTTTGGCTCGAAAGCTCGAAAAGTGCCCTCGGGAGTATACTGGCGAATATTCACTTCATAGATAGTGGCATTTTCTGCCCATTTAGGTGTGGTCCACGCGTCGCACTTAGGCTGTGCGAAAACTGTAAGTGAACCGACAAGTAGAAAGAAAAAAAACAGAGAATATCTTAGGTAATTCATACAAAGGGGATTAAAATATGGTCTACTTTAAGATGCCCCCCTGTAGCTGTTCGTATACTTTCATATTGAACATATATAGCTCAGCGGGCTTATGTGCCACACCCTGCTGTTTTTCTTTGAGGGGTATCAATAGTTTCAGGCTTTTCATTTTGCGGCGAAAATTGCGCTTGTCCAGATCATCACCGAGTATGGATTCATAAAGACGCTGCAGCTGACCCAAACTGAATTTCTCGGGCAATAATTCAAATCCGAGAGGATAATGGGTCACTTTAAATTTAAGGACTTGAAGCGCCTGTTCCAGTATTTCATTGTGGTCGAAAGCCAGCTTTGGCACCTTTTTGATAGGATACCACTCAGACCTGCGAGCAAATGAATCAGCTCGTGGTACATAGTCTTCGAGTTTGACAAGTGCGAAATAGGCAATAGTGATCACGCGTGCCTGCGGGTCAGTACGCATGGTTTTCAGCCATTCGGCATCCTGTTCTTTACGCACACGGTTAGGATTTCCGAAGGCTCTGAACTGCTCCATATAGATATTATCTATACCGGTGAGTTCTTTGAGGATACGTTTTGCAGAGGTATCAAGATCCTCATCATCTCTTACCAGGTTGCCCGGCAAAGCTATATCCAGCTTAGGATTATGAGCTTGTCCGTTTTCATTTTCCTCAGAATATTTCCGTTCTATCAGTAGTACTTTCAACTCATTGGAATCGTATCCGAGTATGACACAATCTACTGAGACGTGGGGATTTAGATTCACTTTATTTAGCTCCTGGGTGTTCATTTGACACGCAATGTATAAAATTCTTTATTTTTATCCTAGTTAGTGTCAAAATAACACTAAGTTGCATTATATTTACAGTATCAATTAAATAATCTTTCCTGCCTAAAACGTAAATTTAAGGAATAAATAATCAGCTGGGGCAGGATATCAGACACAAAATAAAACAATTATGTTTCCAACATTAGAACAAATACCTGAAAAATTCAGAGTAGAGCCTTTAGATCAGGACTGCTATCTGGTAAATGGTGAAATAATAAAATGGACCGGAGCGCGTAAGGATGTCTTTTCGCCCATTCAGATCACAGAGAACGGACAGGTCAAAGCATATCGTCTGGGCTCGTATCCGATGCTGAGCGCTGATGCAGCCTTGGAAGCACTGGATGCGGCAGCCACTGCCTACGATCTGGGCAGAGGCGAATGGCCTACCATGTCTGTCAAAAACCGTATCGACCACATGCTGCTGTTCGTCAAAAAAATGAAAGAACAGCGCACGATAGTCGTAAACTGGCTGATGTGGGAAATTGGTAAGACACTCGCTGACTCTGAGAAAGAATTTGACAGAACGATCGATTATATCATAGATACGATCGAGGCACTCAAGACCCTCGACAGAGATTCCTCGCGCCTGCGCAAAGAAGGCGGCATCTATGCACAGATACGTCGCGGCCCTATGGGTGTCGTACTCTGCATGGGCCCTTATAACTATCCGCTGAATGAAACCTTTACCACACTCATACCCGCACTGATCATGGGCAACTGTGTGGTATTCAAGCCTGCAAAATTTGGTGTGCTGCTGATCCATCCGCTGCTGGAGGCATTCAAAGAATGTTTCCCGAAGGGAGTGATAAATGTAGTGTATGGTTCAGGACAGGAAACGGTAGGTGCCATCATGAAAACCGGCAAGGTCGATGTACTGGCATTCATCGGTACAAGTAGTTCAGGCAATAATATCAAAAAAATGCACCCGCATCAGAACCGCCTGCGTGCCGTGCTCGGACTCGATGCCAAAAATCCTGCCATAGTACTCGAAGATGCCAATCTCGATAACGCCGTGGAGGAATGTATATCTGGTTCGCTATCATACAACGGACAACGCTGCACAGCGCTCAAGATCATATTCGTACATGAGAACATAGCAGATGAATTCAACAAAAGATATATGGCGAAGCTGTCAAAACTCAAAGCCGGTATGCCATGGGAGCCGGGCGTGATGCTGACTCCACTGCCTGAAACCCACAAACCGCAATACCTGCACGAACTGATAGCAGATGCCGAAGCCAAAGGTGCTAAGGTGATCAACGAAAAAGGCGGTGAAGTAAACTATAGTTTTGTGACACCGGCCGTGCTATTTCCCGTCAATTCAACAATGCGTGTATATCACGAGGAGCAGTTTGGTCCTGTAGTGCCGATTCTGACCTTCAGAAATATTACCGAACCGATCAGCTATGTAGTGGAGTCAAACTTCGGCCAGCAGGTGAGCATATTCGGAACGGATGACAGACATATAGCAGAGCTCATCGACCCATTGGTCAATCAGGTATGCCGTGTCAATATCAACAGTCAGTGCCAGCGTGGCCCGGACAGCTACCCATTCAACGGCCGCAAAGACTCGGCAGAAGGCACACTGAGTGTCACTGATGCTTTGAGGGTATTCTCGATACGCACGATGGTGGCCAGCAAAGACAACGAACTCAATCGCAAATTGCTCACAGAGATATTAGAGAAGCGCGAATCAAATTTCCTGTCCACCGATTACATGCTGTAATCCAGTATAAATACAATTATCTTTGACCATAAATAAAATACTCAGACAACCATGATTATAGTAGCAGACAGCGGATCTACCAAATGCGACTGGATACTTTACGACCCGCAGACCAAGCAGATCATTGAGACCAACACGATTGGATTCAACCCATTCTTTCATGATGAGTGGTTCATTCTAAATGAAGTTTTCGCCAATACGATTCTGCGTGAGCACGGACCCAAAGCGTCTCACGTGTTTTTTTACTGTGCCGGAGGCTCAAGCAAAGAACTCCAAATGAAAGTAGCACGTGGCCTGTATATCAATTTTAAAAACGCAGACATAAAGGTAGACCATGACCTCGATGGCGCAGCATATGCTACATGTGAGGGCAAACCCGGCATAGCATGCATACTCGGCACAGGTTCTAACTCCTGCTATTTCGATGGGGAAGCAATACATGAAGAGGTACCTGCACTCGCTTATATCCTGGGCGATGAAGGAAGCGGAAGCTATTACGGCAAATGGCTGCTGAGAGATTATTTTTACAAACGTATGCCTGATAATATTCGCAGAGAATTTGAAGCATGGTTTAAACCCAATAAGGAAGAAGTTTTCGAACGTGTCTACATGATGCCTCACGCCAATGTGTTTCTGGCATCATTCATGCGCTTCTGCTCAGAGCACCGTGCCGAGCAGTACATTCAGGATATGGTCGATGAGGGCATGTATGACTTTCTTAATACGCATGTGTGCTGCTATAAAAACTACAAGACCGTTCCTACACATTTCATAGGCTCCATCGCATATTATTTCGAAGATGTGCTTCGCAAACACTGTACAAATCTGGGAATTCAGGTAGGCAAGATCACTAATAAACCTGTAGAGGGTTTGTTGCAATATCATCTCCGCAAACTGGATATGTGATCGACAAAGGATAATTGAAAATCGCAGAAAATACCAGCCTGCTTAAAGGCCTGTATTTTCATTTATCTCTGTATATTGTCTCACCAATTAATACAGTACACCATGCATAAAAGACACCTCAACCAATCACTTGGCAGCTACGTATCGCACAAGACAGATAAGCATGCGGTGACCATTGAAACAGCATCAGAAAAAGCTGTCATTACTATATATACAGATGAAATAATCAGGGTCCGTATCTTCAAAAAAACAGAAGAGCATATCGATCTGTCATATGCTGTGATCGCCGAACCAAAGGCGGTTAAATTTGAAGTAAAAGAAGGACCGGACACCGTCCACATTTCGACCGGATCAGTCACCTTATCTGTTCAAAAAGATCCTCTTCGATTCTCATTTTTAGATCACGTAGGCAATGTACTGAATGAAGATGACGGTGCTTTCGGGACCTCATGGATATGCAATGAAGTGACGACATATAAGCGGCTTCAGAAGGGAGAACGATTTATCGGACTCGGCGAAAAAACCGGCAACCTCGACAGACGCGGCAGCGCATATACCAACTGGAATACAGACAAGTTCGCCTATGCACACGACCATGATCCGCTCTATATGAGCATTCCATTTTATATCGGTATCCATAATGGCCTTCAGTATGGTATCTTCTTTGACAATACACATAAAAGCAAATTCAATTTCGGTGCATCCAATGATCGATTCTCTTTCTTCGCTGCAGAAGATGGCGAGATGAATTATTATTTCATTTATGGAAAAAATGTTGCGGAGATCATTGAAAACTATACGCACCTGACTGGCAGAATGGAAATGCCACCGCTCTGGAGTCTCGGCACCCAGCAGTGTCGCTACAGCTATTATCCAGACAAGGAAGTAGTCAATACCGCACGTACCTATCGGGAAAAGAATATCCCCGCAGATATGATCTATCTTGACATTCACTATATGGATGCCTATAAGGTTTTTACATTTCATCCTGAGCGTTTCCCTGATCCGGAAGGGATGGTGAAAGAGCTTTCTGAAATGGGATTTCACACAGCAGTGATACTCGATCCGGGTATCAAGGTTGAGAAAGATTATGAGCCATATGAAGAGGGTGTGAAGCAGGAATATTTTGCGAAATATCCCGATGGAGAAAACTACTCAGGCGAGGTATGGCCGGGCTGGAGCCACTTTCCGGATTTCACCAGAGGTGCCGTGCGTCACTGGTGGGGTGAGTGGGTTAAATTCTACACCGAAAAAGGAATAGATGCTCTCTGGAATGACATGAATGAACCTGCTGCATGGGGACAGTCACTGCCGGATCTGATTGAGTTCTCTTATGAAGGCGAAGGTGCCACCCATAAGCGCGCGCATAATGTATATGGCATGCAGATGGCACGAAGTACCTATGATGGAGCTAAAAAACACCTGAAAGGCAATCGCCCTTTCATCCTCAATCGTGCCGGATACTCAGGTGTGCAGCGCTATACAGCTACATGGACAGGAGATAATGTGGCCGACAGTGAGCATATGATATGCGGTGTGCGTCTGGTCAATTCACTTGGACTGAGTGGTGTGGCATTTGCAGGGTTCGATGTGGGTGGGTTCGCAGGAGAATCATCGCCTGATCTGTTTGTCAAATGGGCTGTACTAGGTGCATTCTCTCCGCTGTTTCGTTTCCACAGCATGATCAATTCAAAGGACGCAGAGCCTTGGGCATTTGGTGAAGAGGCTGAAGAAATATCTCGCAATTATATCTCACTGCGCTATCGTCTCATGCCATATATCTACTCAGCATTTTATGAGAGCTCGAAGACTGGTATGCCGATATCTCGCTCTCTGGTCATTGACCATGCTAATGATGATAAGATCTATGAAAGCAGATATCAGAATCAATATCTCTTCGGTGCTGCGCTCATGATACCACCTATAGCCGCAGGTCTTGAATTCATTAAAGTCTATCTGCCGGCCTCGCAAGCAACTAAAGGGAGCTCAAGCACAGAGAATATCTGGTATGATCTGCACACAGGACTGAAAGTAAACGGTGGCGAACATATAGCTGAAGTGCGAAAAGAACGATATCCGATCTTTGTGAAAGGCTCATCGATCATACCGATGCAAAGTCTGGTCCAGAATCTCGCAGAAGAACCTGCTACTACTTTGGAGATACATATTTACAATGGCGTTGAGAAAAATTCTTTTGAACTATATGAAGATGATGGTGTCAGTTATGATTATGAGCGTCACGGCTATTTCAAGCGTACGATCGAATTTGACCCGAAGAAAAAACTGATTAATTTCAGTGCGGCACAGGGAAAATACATTTCACATTTTACCATAATTAAATTGTACCTGCATGGCTTTAGAGCAATGAAAACAGTCACACTGGATGCAAAAACGAAAGATGTCTTTACCGAAAACTATCAGTTCATTCCACCCGTTTCATCATTTGACCCATTCTATAAAGTAGAGGTGACCGATATGATGAATCACGATGTGTCATTTTTTGAATTTGTAAATACAAACCATGAGATCACGATCGCTCTGTAATAATTTGTTGTCAAAGGGATCGATGATCCTCCTTATCTGTTTCGCTGTGCAGCTATCTGCATTTTCTCAGGCCACATTCCCCAAAGAACAAGCCATAGCAAACGTCGTAGCACCTGTCACACTCAATCAGGACACAACGACCATCTATCTCACAGACTATTTTATCAAGCCTGAGCAAATTGACTCAGTAAACTTTTCTAAAGGTTTGAAATATGACTGGCACAAAAATGATCAGACCATTATGGTCACAGCACAGGAGCATCTCAGGCCTCTGGCAGAGATGAAACTATGGAGCAAAGGCTACGCATACTCTATCGTGCTCAAAAGATCTGCAAAGAAAGCGTATGAGTTCAGTTATGATCCTAAAGGTGCTAAAGTAAACTCTGTGCAGCTGGCAGGTGAAATGAATGACTGGACACCGACACGGAATATCTTTCACCAGGTGGGAAATGTCTGGAAAGTATCTGTAGACCTCAATCCGGGCACCTATCAGTATCAACTGGTAATAGATGACAAGTGGATACTCGATCCCGCTAATACAGTCAAAGTAGACAACAACAACGGAGGATTCAATTCGCTATTTAAGGCAGGCACATCAGCAAACAGACCCACAGTAGAAACCTCTAAAGTAGGCCCGGGTAGTTTCACCATCAATATCAAATATGTGAATCCTGCATTCTCATTCGTGGCCTATTGGCAGAACTTCAGGCTGGGTCGTGACTATGTGAAGCATATGGGTACCGAGATGATGATCACGATACCCGAAGAAGCAAAAGACATTGAACGAAGTTATATCAGAATATTTTGCAGCGATACATTCAGCACCGGAAATGACATTTTGCTTCCATTGCAAAGTGGCACTGTAGTTCGTGATCCTACAGATATCAAGCGCAGCGACAAACAAGGTGATGTCATGTACTTTGTACTGGTAGACAGATTTTGTAATGGAGATACCACCAATGACAAAAAGGTCGTACATCCCGACATCAAACCGCAGGCCAATTACTACGGCGGAGACCTCGAAGGCATCCGCAAAAAGATCGACGACGGTTATTTCAAATCACTAAATATTAATACACTCTGGATATCACCCATCGTCCAGAACCCGGAGACGGCCTTCAGAGAATTTCCCGAACCGCATGACTGGTATAGCGGCTATCATGGCTACTGGCCCATATCTCTGACCCGGATAGATCATCGTTTCGGATCTGAAGGTGTATTCAGAAGAATGACAGATCACGCACATCACAACAATATCAATGTGCTCATCGATCTCGTGGCAAATCACGTGCATGAAGACTATCCGCTGATCAAACAGCATCCCGAATGGCGCACAAAACTAGATATGCCTGATGGACGAAAGAATATCAGGCTATGGGATGAATGCCGCCTCACTACATGGTTTGATACATTCCTGCCCACTCTTGATTTCAGCAACAAAGAAGTAGTGAAACTCGAGGTTGACTCGTCTGCATTCTGGATCAATCACTATGGGATAGATGGTTTCAGACATGATGCCACCAAGCATATATCGACTGCATTCTGGCGCGCGCTCACACTGAAATTAAAGCAGGAAACCACGCGTCCGCTCTATCAACTGGGTGAGACATATGGCAGTAAAGAACTGATCGGTTCATATATCGGCAGTGGTATGATGGATGGACAGTTTGATTTCAATTTATACTTTGACGCTCGTGAGGCATTCGCTAAGGATGATGTGACCTTTGATAAAGTAGCAGCCACTCTGCAGCAGAGTATCGACTTCTATGGTTCTCATCACCTGATGGGAAACATCAGCGGCAATCATGACCTGCCGCGTTTTGCATCGCTGGCCGGAGGTGGACTGTCCTTCTCCGAAGATGCTCGTAAGGCAGGCTGGAATCGCGATGTGAAGCTGGGAAGCGACAGCGCTTACAGCAAGATGGCCATGCTGATAGCTTTTATCAATGCCATACCCGGTGTACCTGTGATATACTATGGCGACGAGATCGCTATGCCCGGCGCCGGCGATCCTGACAACAGGCGCATGATGGTATTTGACGGGCTGACTGACAAACAAAAAAAGCTCAAAGAAACCGTAGCAAAACTTTTTGCGATCAGAACTTCACATCTGTCACTGATGTATGGTGAGACAGAGGTCTATGCTAAAGACGATATCATGATCATCAGGCGCAGCTATTTCAGCGAGCGGGTGATATTCGTTTTCAACAAATCAAAGCAGAAACAAAAGATCGAAACGGGTGAGAATATAGCCAGCTATACACCGCAGTTCGGCCACAAAGCGGTCAGTACTTCTATAGAGCTTCCTCCATTATCATTTGAGATTTTTATTGGAAGAAAACTTTCAATTACGAACTAATTCGGCGATCCGACGATTAGAAAATGAATACAAAGACTGATTATTTGACCAGTTCCAACACTCTTACCTCATTGGGATTGAGAACAAGATCCGCTTTCAGAGGTTCTGTTTTGTCAGATAAAACATCCTTATAAGAAGCGAAGTCTTTGAGCTTTTCGACGAAACGCGATAAATGAACGGTGTGCGGTTTATCGCTATAGTGCATGATGATCATGACTGTCTTCTTTTCATTACTTCGAAAGTATACATACGAGTCATTTTCGGGTACGAACTGAGTTAGTTTGCCTGTTTGTAGTACATCATTATCCTTGCGGTAGTTGGCTAGTTTTTTTACAAAATCAAAAGCCTCATTTTCCTTATCAGTTCTCCCCTGCCTTGTGAATTTATCTGCTTTATCGCCTTTCCACCCGCCGGGAAAATCCTCCCGTACCTTACCATCGGGATCAGCAAAGTTTTTCATCAATATCTCAGTGCCATAATACAAAGACGGAGTGCCACGCGTGGTCAGCAGAAATGTTATTCCCATTTTATATTTGCGTATGTCTTCTCCTATCACACTATAGAAACGGCTCAGGTCATGATTGTCGAGGAAAGTTAGATTTCTGGAAGGATCTGAATAGAGTACATCCTGCACCAGCGTATAATATATCCGCGACAGCCCTTCTGTCCAGCCCATAGGCTTATTGAGTGCTTCATTGATGGCATTATAGGTCTGAAAATCTATCATTCCGGGCAGATGCGAATCAGGAGCACCGTTGATCTTAGGGTGCTGCGTGAAGTATGCCTCTATGGCCACACAGTGATCCCATAACTCGCCCACTGCGCCGAACTGAGGATATTCGTTCTGTATGCTTATCATCAGGTTCTGCATAAAGGTGAGGTCGGAATATGTATATGTATCAAAACGAAATCCATCTATACCTGTGGTCTCTATCCACCAGATCGAATTCTGAATAAGATATTTGGCGAGGTAGGGATTTTTCTGATTGAGGTCGGGCATACTTTTTACAAACCAGCCATTGCTCATCTTATTTTTATCAAACTCCGAAGCATATGGATCGATGAGTGCAGTGGCCCGGTAGTTGGTCTGTGTGAATGTATCAAACTGATGTATCCAGTCATGCATAGGCAGGTCGCGGATGAACCAATGCTCCGTACCCACATGGTTATAGACCATATCCTGCACCACCTTCAACCCCTTGCTGTGCGCCTCCTTGACATAGGCATAATAGATATCATTATCGCCTAAACGCGGGTCGACCTTGTAATGATCTGTGAATGCATATCCGTGATAAGAAGCCTTAGGCTGGTCGTTTTCCTGCACCGGTGTGAGCCACACTGCTGTAGCGCCGAGCTCTTTGATATAATCCAGATGATCCATCACACCCCTGATATCACCACCATGACGGTAGAACATACTATCACGATGGAATGTTTGATCATTCATTTTAGGGATGATATCATTAGATGCTATGCCGTTAGCAAATCGATCGGGCATGATCAGATAAACAAAGTCTCTGCTGTCATAACCCTGTATACGACCGGGAGACTTATCCCTCGACTGCATAGTATATGGTCGGATATATGATTTATCGCCATTGTTAAACTCAAGTGGTACAATACCTGGCTTGATGACAGACTGATCTATGACTACATCTATGAAAAGATAATTGGGGTTTTCTACCTTATTGATCTTGGTGATATTAAATCCCGGATATTCAGTTGTGATATTGTATTGGGAAATATTCTTGCCATAGACACAAAGCTGAAGAGTATTGTTTTTCATGTCCACCCACCAGTTTGGAGGATCGATGCGTCGCGAGTCGGTGAATGTGGTTTTTTGCGCGGAAACATACACTCCCGAAAACAAAAGGACCACAAAAATAATGAGCCTTAAATTGATACGCATAATCATACTCTTAGACAGCAGATAGCTATCTGTAAATTAATAACCGGGGTTCTGCACCATGTTCTTATTTTCCTGCACCTCCTGCTGAGGGATCGGATATATCATGGTCGGTGCATTCCATTGCAGCACACCTGCACCCGGAGTATTAAATGAACCCTTTCTTCTTTTTACTTCAAAATAGTGGTCGCCTTCCATCGCCAGTTCCATGTCTCTCTCAGCTCTGACCGCAGCCAGCAGCGCAGCCTGTCCGGAGGTAGAGTTGTCTGCTATCAGACCGGCACGCACACGTGTCATATTATAGTCAGCACGAACGGTAGCGTCAGATGCGCCGGTCTGTGCATTGCACTCAGCGCGTATCAGATACATCTCTGCCAGTCTCACTATAGTTACGTTAGCATATATCGGCGTGTACTTAGTGCAAAACAATGTGCCGAAAGATTTTTTGTAAAGCTTAGGATAACGAAGATCTCCGACTGCCTGTGCAGATTGAAGGATAGTGACAAAGGGAGCATTCATGGCAAATCCCGGAATGGTAGATCCGAAAGGAGCCACACTGAAATTGCCATGCAATGAGCCGCTCGCAGGATCATCAGTAATAGTATTGATGATCTGAAATACAGTCTCGGGAGTCGTTTGTGCAGTAAGCTGATTGTATGCTGTGGTCAATGAATCATTGAGTGTGAATCCTGCATTGATGATCATGGATGCATAGGTTTGTGCCTGACTGAAATTATTTTGTGAAAAATAAACCTTAGCCAAAAACGCTTCAGCTGCATACTTTGAGGTGAAATTGGGACCGATGGCAGACCTATCTGCGGGCAATAACTGCTCTGCCGCCTGCAGATCGGCTATGACCTGAGCATATACCTGGGCCACAGTAGAGCGCGGTGTGTTCTGCCCTGTGGTAGAAGTACCGGGTGTGAGACGTATAGGCACTCCGAGGTGGCTATCATCAGCAGTATATCCCGATGGCTGTGCGAACATACGTACCAGTTCATAATGCATACATGCACGTATGAAAAGGCATTCTCCTTTGAGCAGATTGCAGGTAGCCGGGTCCTGAGACTGAAAGTTAGGCAGGTATTGCAATACCGTATTGGCAGTAAGAATAGTAGCATATGCATCGCCCCACATTCCTCCTGCATTGCTGTTGTATGCATTGAACTGATGCGTGTACAACTGGCTCGAAGAGAAGTTAGACAGGATGTTTGCGCCGGGGTTGATATAATCCGCCATCAATTCGCTATTGGCTATGATACCGCCGCCATATAGGTTTCCGCTTTGCATCTGGCTGAAGGCTCCGATCACAGTGGTCTGCAAACCTTGCAGCGTAGATACTGCGAGGTTATTACCAAAGGTCTGCTGTGGCTTTACATCCAGATACTTTTGGCATGAGCTGATGGTCAGGGCCACAAACACCAGACTAAGTATTGCTATCTTTTTCATATATCTTGATTTTATCCTTTTTATTAATGAGCGATTTGCTCTTCTGTTCTATCGATCCGTTTTTTTGAAAATTTATAATCCGAAATTTATTCCTATTGAATAAGCTCGGGCTTGTGGTGTACCGAGATAAGATGCACCCTGAGTGATAGCACCTGAGTTATCTCTGTTATACTCCGGATCCCAGCCCTTGTATGGTGTCAGGGTAGCTGCATTCTGAACGGATACAAAAATACGGAAGGTTCTCATCTTCATCTTAGCGACCACATTCTGCGGCAGACTATAAGAGAGCACGATATTCTTGACTTTCAGATATGATGCATCATGCAGAAACAGCGATGTATTGAGGTTATCATAATTGACTGTAGATAGTTTCGGGATATTAGTGACATCGCCGGCCTTCTGCCATCTGGCGAGGATATCTGTGGTTTGGTTAAAATAATTTGACATGGTATAAGACTGGTATTTGCCGCCATCATCATATATCTGATTGCCGTATGAATAGGTCAGGAGAACCTGCAGTTCCAATCCCTTGTATGAAAATGTATTGGTAAATCCGCCCTGAAACAAAGGATAGGGTCTACCCATTGGTTTCGCATATGTTTCGACAGATGTGGCAGTAGCCTGTATCTTATGTCCTGAGAAATCATAGATCATAGGATTGCCGGTAGCAGGGTCCACACCTGCATATTCTGCCAGCCAGTACACACCGATAGGCTGACCGACTATTGCTCTGTTACGGTTAGGACCGGTGCCATATACCTGCGCCACACCACCCAGATCCAGTACTTTATTTCTGTTCATACCGAAATTCAGTTTTGTGGTCCACTGAAATTTAGATTTAGTAGGCATGTTGTAAGAAGTCAGTTGAAGTTCGATACCGTCATTTCTTGTCGTTCCTTTATTGAGAGTCACAGAAGAGTAACCGCTGGATGGAGCCAGAGGGTAAGACTGAACGAGGAGGTTATAAGTATTCTCATAATAAAAATCAAAGAGGCCGGATAGTCTGCCGTCAAAAAATCCGAAATCCACACCCACATCATTTTTCAAGGTTGACTCCCATGTCAGATTTGGTACAGATGTTTGTGTCGGCGCTATCCCCCCCTGACCAGCATAGTTCTGATTGCCGCTGAAGGTGCTGTAATAAGCAAAGTCATTAGTGAATTCAGCATTGCCCACCAGACCACTGCTACCCCTGAATTTCAGGAAGCTCATGACCTTTTGCTTTTTGAAAAATTTCTCTTCGCTGGTTACCCATCCGATAGAACCCGCCGGGAAATAACCAAAACGATTAGCCGGTGCGAAACGAGATGACCCATCTGCCCTGAAGCTGAATTGGAATAGATAACGGTTTTTGAATTTATAGTTCAACCTGCCGAAGAAACTGGCAAAATCAAACTGACGGCCAGTACCTGCAGTAGCAGCAGTAATGGAATCTGCAGACTGAACCTGTGTAAAGGATGGATTAGAAAATCCTGTACCCTGTATATAAGAGAACTTCTCGATCGTAGCCGTCACGTTGGTACCTACGAGTGCCTCGAAGCTATGATTCTCTTTAAAATCTTTTTTGTAATCGAGAGAGCCGGTATAGTTATAAGTGAAATACATGTCCCTTCTGTCTATAGCCACGGCAGAGGTATTGGTGACCTGAGTAGGATAGTAGAACTCCTCTATCTGATCGATCATATCGATACCGAATTCATTATGGAAAGTAAAGTTTTTGAGGAAATGTATATTGGCAAATACATTATCTATCGTTCTCCATGATACGTTCTGTTGTTTGTCGAGATTGACCTGCGCTACCGGGTTAGTACCACCTGCATTATTATATGAGCCATCCCTGTTATAAACAGGATAGATAGGCAGCATAGAAGATTGAGCCGCACCCAGACCACCGGTATATGAAGTATTGACATAATGATTTTCCGAGCGGGTCAGACTCACATTGACTCCGACGTCAAAATGCTCGTTGGCCTTGTGTGTCACATTGGTACGGAATGATGCGCGCTGAAAATTATTGCCCTGCAGAAAGGTCTTTTCATCTCTGAATCCTAAAGCAGCAAAAAATGTAGTTTTGGCAGTGCCACCGCTGGTAGAGATGTTGGCATCCTGAAAGTACCCCGTTCTGAACACCTGCTTCAACCAATTGGTATTGGCTGCACTATCCGGCGAAAAACCAAAACGCTGCTGAAATGTCTGCGGACGAAGACCGGCTGCGCTATCATTCTTATATGCTTCCTGATAGAGTTGTACATATTGCTTGCCATCCAGCATGCTTATGACATGCGCCGGAGTGGTGAAACCTGTATTATAAGAAAAATCGATCTTGGTCTTTCCTTCTTTTCCGCTCTTGGTGGTCACGATCACGACACCGTTAGCACCGCGAGCACCATAAATGGCTGTAGCCGCAGCATCCTTGAGTATCTCAATGGATTCTATATCATTCTGGTTGATGCTCGACAGTGGCGATGTATTATATCCCGAAGTGTTTTGCGAGTTAGAGATATCAAATGACACGATCGGCACACCGTCTATCACATATAGCGGGTCGGCACTGTTTGACAATGTGTGTGTACCACGCACCCGGATGGTGGTACTGGCACCTGCCACACCGTTGTCGGTGGTCACCTGCACACCTGCTGCCTCACCGGCCAGGGCTGAGGTGAAGTTATCTCCCGGTTTGTCTGCCAGATCAGAAGCCTTGATCGTAGCTGCCGCACTCGACATATCATGCTTGACCTGAGTACCGTAGCCTACTACGACTACCTCATTGAGGAGCATTCTGTCTTCCTTCAGGATCACTGCTGGCTGAATATTGTCTCCCACTTTGATGTCGATCTTGATCTCTTTGGGCAGGTAGCCGATATAAGAGATGACAAATGTCTGTTCGCCTACAGGAATATTCAAGATAGAATATTTTCCGTCCAGATCGCAAGCACCACCTGTAGCAGTCCCCTTCACCTTGACGGTAGCACCTATCAGCCCTTCGTTTTTTTCGCTTATTACTACACCGGTCAGGTTGCCGGTCTGAGCATAACTTAGTGTACAAAACACACTAAGGAGAATTAACATGCGGGTCCTAATACTTGTAAATCTATGTCTCATAAAGATGTTGGTAATTGATTTAATTAGCTGTCCTGGTCGTTGTTCAAAAGGTTAAGAACTAGGTCGAAGGTATAATTTTTTTGATTTTTTATGAAAATAAAATAAAACGACCCTGTACCTCAACGAAAGTCAATCTGAAAGCCGATTTCAGGGAAAGTGGTCAAAAAAAATCTTCAGATAAAAAATAATCGAATTAATTAAAATCAACATATTGGCTTCAGCCATAGTCCAAATGCATTTGTTGTTAATTTCCCGAAAAGGAATTGTTTGATTAATACAACCTATTACCTACATTTAACCTCTTATATAAGTTAGTATAAATATTTTGATAATCCATCCACTCAATGAAGAGATTTTACAAAGCGGTTTTTGTATTTGTCAGTTGTCTTTTTCTTAGTCTTCAGGTCAACGCATCGCATATCATGGGAGCTGATATCACCTATAAGTATATGGGTAGGAACAGCGCCGGCAATATGCAGTATTTCGTCAGGCTTAGTTTTTACCGAGATTGCTGCAACGGCTGTCTGGTAGCAGGACCCAACCCCGCACTGACAGTCAAGGATAGCTGCTCAGGCACCACGCTCAACTATACTATGGGTGTTGACTCCTGCCCTAACGGATGCGAAGTGGTGACACTATGCCCCTCACAACAGAGCACTTGCGACAACCTCAATAGCCCATATCCGGGTGTCGAAAAATATGTGGATACCATTACTATCACACTGCCTTCCTACTGCTCCAACTGGACCGTGTCATGGACCGATGGCAACAGAAACGGCACCATCTCCAACCTTCAGAACCCCAGTGGTCAAAGTATTTATATACAGGCAACTATCAATAACAGTATCAATCCGGCCACAGGTACCAATTTCGCTACAAACTCGGTTTATTTCACTAATGAGCCGGTACCTTTCACCTGTATGAACAGCGGAGGCCCTTTCTCCTATTCTAATGGTGCCGTAGCACCTAATGGCGATTCTCTGGTTTATACACTTGTCAATCCTCTTACAGGGCCAAACTCACCTATTCCCCACACAGGGTCATATACTTCTACTCAACCTGTCACCAGCAATCCGCCTGACATGTTCAACTCAGCGACAGGTATCATGACCATACAGCCCACACAGACAGAAGTGGATGTGATCACCTTTCTCGTGCAGCAATTTGTAAACGGCATACTGGTAGGATCTGTGATGCGCGATGTACAGCTTACCATCATCAGTTGTTTACCACCGCCGCCGCCGCCGCCTTTAGATGGTACACCTATAGATCTGGTGAATGCTGACACCTCAGGAAACATAATAAAAATGTGTCCCAGCACAGCCGCTAGTTTTGAAATCATATTCAAAGATCCCAACGGAAGAAATGTGACCCTCACTTCTGATATCACAGGAGTGGTATCTGCGCTGCCCGGTGCTACATTCACTCAGATCGGGACAGGAGACTCGGTCATAGCCCGTATCACGTGGACACCTACGCCGGCAGATACAGGCTGCCATCCTTTTGAGATCAATGTGGCTACCAATGACTGCCCTATACCCGGCAGATCTGTGAAATCATTCACCGTATGTGTATTGACCAAGGTGACGGTGCAACCGCATTATGCCATCTACTGCGGCACCCCTATACATCTGACTGCCACCGGTGGTTCCAATGCTACATGGACACCGACCACCGGATTGACATTCCCATCAGGTATCTATGACCCGCTGGCCGCTCCTTCCGCTACTACTTTGTACACCTTCACGAGCGACTGCGGATCAGACACATCGCTGATTGTTTATAATCCTCCATTCAGAATGAATGCGGGGCCCGGAGGAGGCATCTGTCAGAATAACTTCATGCAGCTGAACGGAAGCCTCGATAGTCTTTATGCGCCCTACAGCATTCTCTGGATACCGGCATCAGGTCTGACCGACCCGCTGACACATCTGCCTGATGACAGCATCCTCAACCCTATCGTCTCTCCGCAGGTCACTACCACTTATACCCTGCAGATCACGGCCAATACAGGCTGTATCAGAACTGATACGGTCACCGTAAGGGTCAATGGTCAGGCACCGCCCATACAGGCACATGCCAAACCCGATACGATATGTCCGGGACAACTGGTGACCCTATGGACCACTGCTAACCCGCCATGCGGACCTGCCACTGCACACTGTCAGGGCAATGCAAATATCATACAGGTGGGAATGGGTACTTCAGTACAAGGTGGCGCAGGGTCTGTATATCCATCACCTTATGGCAATTTCTACAAAAGCGCCAGACACCAGTTTCTTTTTTACGCCAGTGAATTATATTCATTGCTAGGTTCGGGCGGACAGATCGAGTCCATATCTATGGATGTTGGAAACCTGAATTCAGGCTCTACGCTTAATAATTTCACCATACGCATGGGATGTGTATCAGTAGATAGTCTGACCGGATATGTCAATGAGTCTCTCCTGACCACCGTATCTGTCAGCAACTATACACCTGTGAGCGGTTGGAATCTGCATCCACTCGCCACCCCATACAACTGGGACGGCCAGTCAAACCTCGTGATCGATGTATGTTTCCTCGACAATACAAACAATAACCTCAATAATAAAATGAAGTACACGGTCACACCATTTCGTTCGGTGTGGTGTACCTATGCTAATGATGCCGCAGGACAGTGCGGATTCACCGGCAGACAGCAAGGGATAGCTCCAACCTATGCCAGCTATTTCCAGAGACCGGATTTTAAATTCAATGTGTGTACTCCTCCTATCAATAACATAACCTGGACACCGAGCACAGGGCCTAATGGAGTGACCCTGCCACATGCAGACACTACCTATTCCAATCCTATCAATCAAACCACTTATTACGTGACACTGACCGATACCAACGGATGCTCCAGCAGAGACTATGTGACGGTATTCGTGGATACAGCAGTACAGTTTAAGGTCAGTCCGGATAGTTTCATTTGCAATTCATCTCCGGTGAAACTCAATGCCAAAGTGACACTCACAGCAGGCTCTTCCGTCAATCCGAATACGATCGTTTACACCTGGTCCACACATCCGGCCACTGTCACACCACCATCAGGTACAGGACCCGGATTTTCAACTCCTACGGTCACCCCCACGGTGAGCACCACATATATCTGTCAGATCAGCGGACCGGGATTGTGTAATATCACCGACTCGGCCACGATCAGACTAGGCACCGGCCTGCCTGTGAATAAAGTCGCAGACTCCATCAGCTGTGCGGGTACGAACAACGGCAAGATATATATCAATATGAATGCCGGTACCGCACCATATACCTATACCTGGTCTCCGGCAGGACCCAACGCAGATTCACTCATCAATCTCGGACCCGGCACATACTATCTGACCGTGACAGATGCAGGAGGATGTGTGGGCAAGGATACGACTACACTCATTGCTCCTTCACCTCTGACCCTTATATTCGATTCTGTCAATATCCTATGCTATGATGTGAATATCGATACGATCAAAGCACTGGTGAGCGGAGGCCGTACGCCATACAGCTACACATGGAGCCCCGCAGCAGCCAATACGAACACACTGACAGGTCTGGCAGCAGGTACTTATCACCTGACTGTGACCGACACAAGCAGATGTACAATATCGGGCACTGTCAATAGATCG